>CACHVZ010000001.1 GCA_902583445.1 uncultured Bacteroidota bacterium
TTTTCTATAACTTATCCTGCAACAGAGGATTCTGAAGAGAGAGTGGACTATCAACATGAAAGTTATTATATACTAGATGGTAAGATTATAACGCTTAATCAATATTCTATTAGAAATGTTCAACAAGATTAATTGTTGAAAATTTGTAAATAACTAATATATTAATCTTAGATAGAAATTTAAATTAATTTATAAATTGATGATTATTTAAATAATTGGTTAATAGTCTATCTAGACAAATTCGTCATCTTTGACAATAAAAAAACCCTCAAGAAAGCTCTTGAGGGTTTTTAATTAACCATAAACCAATTTATGTTCGCCGAAGCCAACAAGTAAATCTATGTAGATTTTTTAATTAAATTGGATAATGGGTATTAAAAATTATTAACAATTACTCATTAAATGTTGCTAGTAATCCTCCTAGATCAAGATATTCAGTAACTGAATGAACTTTCCCATCTTCATTAAAATTCCAAACACAGTATTGTTTGAAATTAACTGTTTTTCCAGTATTTGAATTTGTGACATTCCATGATCCATACATTCTGATATTATTTGGCCCGCTCATCATATTATCTGTTGGATAAAAGTTTCCACCCCAAAATCCAACATCTGTTCCAGGAAGTCCACTACCTTCTGTAAATGATGCATTTTCAAAGTTTGCCATGTAAAAAGATATATTATCTTTCATCTGATCAATACCTTCAACCATTTTTGAGTCAACTCCAGAAGGATAATATTTTATTGAGTCTGCAAAAATTGAAATTACTTTATCAAAATCCATTTCCTCATAACCTGCAATAAATCCGTCTTTAAGAGTTTGTACATTTTTTTCAAAAGTGTTTGTGTCAGTCTCACTAACTCCACTTGAAGGAGCTTCACATGAAACAAAGAGAATTAAAAGTAATATAAGTAATTTTTTCATATCGGTTAATTTTTATTTGATTCAACATATTGTTCAATTTGAACTTGCATTCCATTGACATCCATCCAGTCTGAGAAAGATACAATTTTATTATCCTCATTAAAATTTAATACACCATACCATTTATTATAAACAGGTGCTCCAGTTCCTGAATGTATACTAGACCAAGTACCATATATTCTCATAACCTCAGGAGTTGAGTTTGTTTCTCCTTGAGAGTAAAGCGAACCTGCCCAATATGCATATTCAGAACCTACAAGACCTTCACCTGGATTAAATGTTATTTCATCAAAGTTTTCAAAGTAACCTAACACAGCTGCTTCAAATTCATCATAACCTAATAATACATTACCGTTATAATTAGGAGGACTCCATTGAACAGAATCAGCTACAACACTCATTAATAAATCAATATCTTCATTGTAGAACCCTTGAGTAAACGTTTCCCAAGAATTAATTTGCTGTTCAAATTTATTTTTGTTTTCCTCAGTTACTACTGAGTTTGTACATGAGACCATTATTAATAGTCCAAAAATTAGAATTGTTTTTTTCATATTTTAAATTTTTGTAATTATCAAAAATAAAAAAACCCTTGATAATCAAGGGTTTTTATTTTATAAAAAATTAAAATTATTTGATTGGATCCTCGTCATATGCCTCAACAAATTTTGTTCTATCATAAAAAGCTCCAGTCCATTGAATCTTTTTATCTTCTCCAACAAAAAATGTAGCACTATGATATGGAACTGTAATTGATGTATCATCATTTGAAAAGGTTTGTGGTCCCCAGCTTAAAAGAATATTAAAATCGAACTCTTCTCCATTCTCATTAGTATCTTTTCCTTTCATTGCAAGATAGTTTGTATCCTCGCCTGAGGAAATTTTCCAGATACCTGTTGTTGTCTCAAGCATTGCCTTAATTTGATCCTTTCCTTCCATGTTTACCCCATTTGGGAAAGACCACATAGCAGTATCTGAGTATAAATTCATTACAGATTCAATATCTCCAGAATTCATAGCCTCATACTGACTGTTAATTAATTCAACTAATTCAGTCTCATCTATTACAACAGGATAATCTGAGTCAGCTTGTGCTGGAGTTTCACAACTTAAAATTGCAAAACCCATTAGTAGTGTTAAAAATATTTTTTTCATTTTTAAATTGATTTAGTAGTTAATTACTAAATATAGTATATATTTTATAAATTCGATACATGAGAAAAATTTTTACAATTACTATACTGTTTTTAATTTCTATCAATTTTGTTTTTGCTCAGAGTCAAGTATTCGATAACCTAAAAATGGAGAGCGAGATTCTTAGTATGGAAAGAAAATATTCTATTTATCTTCCTCCTGACTATGAGACATCATCTAGAAGCTATCCTGTTCTATATCTTCTTCACGGACTTGGTGATGACCATACAGGATGGGTCCAATTCGGTGAGGTAAAAAAAATTGCTGATGAATCTATCATTAATGGTGATGCAACTCCAATGATAATTGTTATGCCTGACGCAAATACTGGGTATGTTGGGTATATTAATATACCATCTGAAAATTGGCTTTATGAGGATTTCTTTTTTAATGAACTAATGCCACATGTAGAGTCAAAATATAGAATTAAATCAGAAAAAAGATTTAGAGCTATCTCAGGATTATCTATGGGTGGTGGAGGAACTCTAATATATGCATTACATCGACCTGATCTTTTTTCTGCAGCTGCTCCTTTAAGTCCTGCAATAGGACCTACTACCCCTAAGGAATTTATTGAATGGATTTTTAGAAATAATTATGATTATAATTATGATTTTGATTTTATTCAAAAAGATTTAGATGCCTTATTAGAGTTTAATCATCCTAGAATTTTAATTAATAAAATCCCCCTAAGTAAAATAAATTCCGTTAGATGGTTTATTGATACAGGAGATGATGACTACCTATATGAAGATAGCAGTTTACTTCATATTGACTTTAGTGATAGAGGAATCAACCATGAATATAGGGTCAGAGATGGAGCTCACACATGGACCTACTGGCGTGAATCACTTCCAACTGTTTTAGAATTTGTATCACAGGGGTTTCATTCATTTTAATCTAGTTAAAATATAAGTCAAATTCTAAATTGATTTCGTCATCAATTTTTCTTGTAAGTAATGATGGTCTTTTGACTAAAAACTCTGTCAAGGAAACACTAAATTTTCCGAATAACTTTGTTATTCCATCAAGTTGAGTAACTTCAGCTAATATTTTAAAGTCTTTTTCAATTCCGTGAAAATTCAGAGTTCCCTCAAATATTATTTCTCCGTTTTCTTGTTTAACATCAGCAGACTTAAAAATAACATTTGGAAACTGAAGTGCATCTAGTACTCTTAATGAATTACTATCTAAACTTGAATTACCACTTTTAAAGTCACTAACTTTTAATACAATACCAATATTTGAAATAGACTCATCTTCTATCTGAATTAGTCCTGATATATTTTTATTTTCAGCTGCCCATTTATGCAAAAAATGCTTACCAGTATAACTAATAGAAGATCTTTCTGAATCAGCTCTCTTAATTTCTTGAGAGATTAAATTACTAGAAGTGAGCAGGAATATAAAGGCAAGTAATCTCATTAGAAATCAAGTATAATTGTAATCATAGCAAGAGTATAACTAGCTACTGCAGTATATGCTGCATTTTTATGAATTTCTCTGTACTTATTAGACTCATGTTGTTTGTCTGAATAAATATTTGTCACTATCATAGCAGGAATATGAACATTTGCTAATATTTTATGAAGTTTTATATTATTTATCCCCTCCTTTTCTCTACTAACAAGTGGGGGTGGAGTAAATAAAGATAGGCCTGCTCCAGTAAAATATGAAGCAGTTACAATCTTACCAAGTTTTTTATGTGTATCATAAACACTGTAATCACCATTATACATTTTACCACCAAGAATACCTTGATAAATCATACCAGCAAAAGTTATGTAGCCTATAATTTGGTGAGCTTTCAGCATTTTTTCTCTTACTATAAGTTCCTTTTCTCTATTTTCTATAGTAAGATTTGAAATACCAGTCTTTCTAAACAAACCCTTTTCACCCCAAAGAATTTTTTGAGTAAATATCATCTTCTCTGGAAGTAGAATTGGTTCCTCATCTACGATTAAGTTTTCAAACTCCTCAAAAAAATTGCTCTGGGAAATCGAAAAGTTAAATGTAAGTATCAATAAAAAAAAATAATATCTATACTTACTGTTCTTCATTCTAGGATGTAGTTACTGTTAATGTATCCCCTGAAAGTGAAGCATCATATTTTTTTAATCCACCAGAAGTGGCACCTGAATTACAATCTTTTACATTACTACCATCAATATTAAAACTATTTCCATGTGTACGACATGTAAATTCATTATTAGAATATGACCATGAATTTTTAGAGCCGTTGTGAGGACAACAATTATCAAAAGCCCTAAACTCAGTGTTAGAAATTTTCAAAATTATCATATCGATTGACAACAAGTTAATAAAATCACCTGGATTTGTTAGATTACTAAATGTAGAATTTGATAGATCAATTGTTACCATACTACCTGATTGATTAATACCATCATTAGTTTGAGAACTAGAACCTTGTGAGCTTTGACCAGTACTGCCAGTTATATTAGAATTTGAGCTGTAGGAAGATCCTTCGTCATCTGATTTTGAACATGCTTGGATAAAGGATAATCCAAAAAAGGCAAACGTTACAGTTGGACATGTATTTTGCAAAAATTTTCTTCTTTTCATAACTAAAAATTTATCTAAACTAATATGATTAATCGTTTTAAAAATAAATATCATTATTTTTAATATTCTTTTAACGTATAAGTAAACAAGTATTTTGAAAAAATTTAGAGTAAAAAAAGATATAAAAGTTGCAGAGACTCTCCCAGGAAGATTTTATAAAGACCCTGATATATTTAATGAGGTCAAAGAAAAAATTTTTGTTAAATCCTGGCAGTATATTGGTCACAATAATATAATGCCTGTAAATATTAATACATATCCATTCAATTTTTTAAATAACTTTATTAATGAGCCTTTAATATTGGTAAGAGATAATAATGATAATTTTAAATGTCTTTCTAATGTATGTACTCACAGAGCAAATATCATAGTTGACCATCCTTGCGAACTAAAAAGTATTAGGTGTAATTACCATGGAAGAAAATTTGATCTTAATGGTAAATTCAAGTTCATGCCAGACTTTGAAGAAACAAAAGACTTTCCAAGAGACTGTGAAAATTTAAAAAGCTTTCCAATATCTAATTTTGGACCTTTTTTATTTACTAGTTTAGAGCCAGGTTTTAACATTCAAGAAGTCTTTAATGAAATTCAGAATCGATTATCATTTTTTGATTTTAATTCTTTAGATGTTAGACCTGATCTTTCCATTGACCATCTTGTAAATGCTAATTGGGCAATATATTGTGAAAATTATTTAGATCCATTTCATATTCCTTTTGTACACAAAGATCTTACTAAAGTCCTTGATATAGATAAGTATAAATGTGAATTATATGAAAATTATAATCTACAAATTGGATATGCATCAGAGGGTGAAGATTTTTTTGAACTTCCTGCAAATCACATTGACTTTGGAAATAAGATTAGTGCTTATTATTATTGGATATATCCCAATATTATGCTTAATTTCTATCCATGGGGATTATCTATAAATATTGTTACTCCATTAGATATAAATAGAACCAAAGTATCATTTATTCAATTTATGTTGGATGAAACCAAATATGATTCTGGAGCAGGTGGAATGATAGATAAAGTAGAAAGAGAGGACGAATTTGTAGTTGAACAAGTAAGTAAAGGATTAGAATCAAGATACTATAGTACAGGAAGATTCTCTCCTACAAAAGAATTAACTATACATCATTTTCACAGATTAATTTCTGAATCTTTAAATAGTTAATATTATCTCTTAATAATTGTGGAAAGAATTTTTTGAGAATGATCTCGAGAATTTTCAATAAACCATTTATTTGTCTTTAATCCTCCACAGATAACCCCGGCAAGAAATACTCCATAAATATTAGTTTCCATGGTTTCCTCATTGTATAATGGGGTTTTAAATTCATCGTCATTTATCTTAACTCCAAGCTTTTTAAGTATTTCGTAATTTGGAAGATATCCAGTCATTGCTAATACAAAATCATTATTTATTTTTTCCACTCCAGTGGGAGTTTTAATCAATATTGTATTATTCTTGATTTCAAGAATCTCTGATTCATAGAATGCTTTTATTTCACCACTTTCAATTCTATTTACAATATCAGGCTTTACCCAATATTTAATATTACCTCCAATCTCCTTTTCCCTTATAATCATTGTAACACTGTTAGCACCTTTTCTATATGTATCGAGAGCTACATCAACTGCTGAGTTTCCTGCACCTACAATTGCTATATCCATTTTATAATATGGATGAGACTCATTATAATAATGTAATACTTTGTCAAGTTCTTCACCTGGAATATTTAACAGATAAGGTATATCATAAAACCCTGTACATATAACTATGTTTTTAGATTTCTTTATACCATTTCTGGTATTTAGAATAAAAAGTGATTCTTTTTTCTCTATCTCTAAAACTTCATTATATAAATCCAAGTTGAGATCCCAAGAATCACATACTCTCCTATAATATTCTAGAGCCTCAGTCCTTGTTGGCTTAACATTATGAGAAATAAATGGGATTTCACCGATCTCGAGCTTATCTGAAGTAGAAAAAAAAGTTGTGTTAACGGGATAATTATAAATTGAATTAACAAGCATTCCCTTATCAACTATTAAATAATCTAAATTATTTTTTTTTGCTTCAATACCACAAGCGAGTCCAATAGGGCCAGCACCAATAATTATTAGGTCTTTCATAATACAAGAATTAACAAATTTATTTAATTTTGTTTACTAATTTTAACTTTTACCATTGAATAATTTAGTAATTGTTGGGCATCCAGATAAAAATTCTTTTTGCCACAACGGAATCTTTAATAAAATTCACAAGATTCTTAATGATCATCCCACTCAAAATATAAAAACTATAGATCTATATGAAGATAAACTTCATAGAGATAAAAAAGTCTTAATTGAAAATTATAAAAAAATGGTCTCATGGTCAGATAGGATATATTTTATTTCTCCCGTCTGGTGGTTTAGACTTACTCCAAAGATGGAAACTTTTTTTGATGAAGTTTTTACCCCAGGTTTTGCATATGAATTTGTCAATATCACCAAAACATATGCATATCCAAGATCATTTCTTAAAAAGAAAAAAATTAGATGCTACCTTACACATGGCGCACCATCTTTACCGGTTAAAACAATATATTTAAATTCCGTTAAATTAAGACTTGTTCTTGGTGTATTTACATTTGTTTTTGGTTGGGGTGGAAATTGGAGTAATACAAAACAGTTTTGGTCAGTTCCATTTGTCTCAGACAAAAAAAGACAAAAATATCTTAAAGTAGTAGAGAGAGATTTAAGAAGAGATTGTAGAAAATGATTCGAGGTGCTGAGTTTAGTTTTGATAAGAAAGAGAGATATTCACTAAAGAGAGAGTGGGATAAATCTAAAAATAAAATTCTATATATAATGTATAATCCATCTTTGGCTGATCATAAAAGTGATGATCCAACAACTCGTAGACTTATAAATTTTACAAAAAAATTTAATTACGGTGGTTTTTTGGTGGCTAATATTTTTACTAAAATTACACCAAACCCAAAAGAGATTGATAAGTCTAAAGGGATATCAGATAAAAACTTTGAGAAGCTAATAGAATTAATTAATAAAGTTGATCAAATAGTTTATGCATGGGGTAATTCCTTTGAAGAACCTCAATTTTTAAAAGAACTAATTTTATGTCCTAAATGTTTTGGAAAAAATCTTAATGGAACTCCAAAACATCCATTATATCTTCCATCAAGTTCTAGGCTAGAAAGCTACAGAGATTAGTTTAATTATTCAGTTATTGTAATCGTTCCAAGCATTGAGGGATGATATGCACATATATAATAGTAAGTTCCAGTCTCAGTTGGTGACCATGAAATTGTTCCGCTTGAAGAACCATTATTTGTTACACCATTAATTAAATTATTTGAATCTATACCACCATTGGATGCTATGATTAAATAAAAAGGATGTCCAGGTGAATTAACATTAAAATTAAAAGTGTCTCCAACTTTAGCTGAAATTGAAGGATCATTACCTGATACATTACCGTTTTGGTCAGATCCAGATAAGATGTAATTGGATGAACTTTGAGCAGTAACATCAATATTATAAGTACTTGAAGTTGTTACAGTTGATTGGACTTCACTAAACAGTGCTTCTAAAGTAGTGTTAGAATTTATTGTAATACTAATAGTTGAATTTGAAGAATCTGAACCATTCCAACCTACAAACTCATATCCATCATTTGGTGATGCGGTTATAGTCACAATGGTTCCATCATCATATGTTCCACCTGAAGTAGAAACAGACCCACCAACACCAGCTGAAACAGTCAGACTATATTGAGTAACAGTTGAAGTTGTTGCAGTATTTACCTGAGCAATATCAGAATCATCATTAATAATATTCTGAAGTGTAATTGAAGAAGATGGATAAATCAAGCTCATGTCAGTTGAATAATTTGTTAGCTTACCATAAAATGTATCAACATCAATCGTGAATGTTTCCTCAAACTTAGTTTTCCAATCAGAGTTCTTTGGATCTTGTTCCCAATAAACTTTAAAAATAGATTGAAATGCCTTCTCAGTAGAAAAACCAACATTCTCTAATTCTTTTACAAGTGCAAGTACCATAAAAACAGAGTTTGCATAGTTGTTATCTTGCTTGCTGTAGAACTCATATGATGCAGGATCAGATAGTACATCTGCTTCAACGCCCCATGCTTGTCCCTCTTCAAAATAATTAATTCCATAATTTTCTTGAATATATAACGACTCAAATGCTGCAGCAGACCCTTCAATTAACCATTTAACATCCATAGCATTTGGGTTATTAAATTCACCATCACTACCAACTGAGAAAGCTGGAGACATGCTATGTTGATAAACATGGAAATACTCATGAGCAATTACTGAGTATCTATGCATGCTATTATATGTAAATTCATCATCAGGGATTTCTAAAACCATCCAGAAATCAGTTCCGTTACCTGATATTGAAGCTCCCTGCATGCTATTCCCATTAGGATCTGTATAAGGGCTTGGCGCAGAATTATTCCACGCATATATATTCATTGATTCAGGGAAGCCACTCCTTTTATAAGCTGGGATTGTAGACTCAAGGTTATTCATTATAGTGTTAAATTCTGTTATCCATTCATCAGGAAGACTTGAATGTAAATAATAATTAAAGTCTATTAAATCAGCATTATACACAGAAGTATCAGTTGAAGTTGATGAAGTTGTTTGAACTTCAGTAAACAGTGCTTCTAAAGTAGTGTCAGAATTTATTGTAATATCAATAGTTGCATTTGAAGAATCTGAACCATTCCAACCTACAAACTCATATCCATCATTTGGTGTTGCGGTTATAGTTACAGTGGTTCCATCATCATATGTTCCACCTGAAGTAGAAACGGACCCACCAGTACCAGCCGTAACGGTCAGACTGTATTGAGTAGTAGCTGCAGTTTGTGTATTACCGTAGCCAGAATACGATGAATTTGATAATCCAAGATTAACCTCACTAGTACCATAATCATCCTTTGAACACGAAACTAACAATAGGATTGATGAAATGACAAATAAACTCCTTAAGTTTTGCATAATCTGTGCAATAGTAAGCTTAAATAATCTAAAACTTATTTAAGAAATTGTTAAATTTAGTTTATGAAGTTTATCATCTGATCAGCAATCAATTTATTACCCTGATCATTCAAGTGAACACCATCATAAGTAAGTATCCCTGAAGGATTATTATTAGGATTGTTTTGAGATATGTAATCTAAAAAAACTCTTCTTAAATCAATTAAATCAGTACTATACTCAGAAGATAATTTTCGAATAACATCAGAAAATGCATCAAGATCTTTATTCATACTTTCCATTGTTTTAGCATCTCTGTAATGTTCAACATATTCATTTGCTAGAGTAAAATCTCCGTGATTTTCACCTATAACAGTTGGAGTACATAGAACAACTCTTGCCCCTATTTTCTGAATCTCAGAAATTATTTGTCTTAAACCATTTTCATATAGATCTATGTCCGAGCCTGTACCAAAATCATATTTATGCCAAACGTCATTTATGCCAATATATATAAATACAATATCAGGATCTAAATCTATTACATCCTTTTTATATCGTGTAAGAAGATCTGAAACTTTATCTCCGCTAATTCCTTTACCAACTAGCTCTGTTTTTTCTAAAACACTTTGTGATAAAAATGTTATAAATCCGGTATAATCTGGATTAACCAACTCACCATTATATTCAACTCCAACCTCTTTATCATAGACTCCAGCCTCTGTAATAGAATCACCTAAAAAAACAATTCTCAATTTATCTTCATTCACATTATTACAGCCAATAATTAATATAAAAATTAGTAGATGTAAATATCTCATCTCTAGAGTTCTCTAATTTTAATATTTCGGTATCTAACACTAAATCCATGATCTTGTAGACCAATTTTACCTGTTTTAAATTTTCCAAAAAAAGGAGCGTAAGTAAAATAAGGATGTTCTGGGACTAAGCCATCATAATATTTATCATTACTAAATTTTGATCTTAAAACCATTTCATCCCACTCCGGACCTTCAAGAGGAAAGGAGTATACAAAGTCACCATTAAAAGTTATTGAACCTAAGTTATTATTATGGTCTACTTTTAAAAGTAAATGGTTCCACTCTCCATAGGAATTGTACTTAATTTTACCAAGAGGTTTGATACCATAAAGAGCTGGCGCTTGATGATATAATGTACTTGGTCCATCAAAATTCCTATTATCTAATACTTGAATTTCTGGACCTGTCTTCCATGGAGCATTAACTTCAGGTATTTCGTTTACCTTAAAAAAAATACCACTATTTCCTCCTTTCGGAATTTTCCATTCTACTGATAATTCAAAATTTGTAAAAGATTTATCAGTTACTATATCATTACCCCGACTAACGTTGTCATTGTTTGATTTTAACACCATTTCTCCATTTTCAACATACCAAGCATCACTCATTTCATTTGAATTATATTGGTGCCAACCATTAAAAGATTTTCCATCAAATAAGTACTTCCATTCAGAGTTTTGAGAGAAGGCTGAATAGCTTATTAAGATTATAAAAAGGAATTTTTTCATATATAAATTTTAAGTTACCTTAAAGTTAACAATATTTAGGATAAAATGTATTAGATTTAATTATGTTGAATAACTATTTATTACTATCTCTTATACTTATAAATTCTCAATTAATTATTGGACAAGAAAAAAATATTTTTGACTATTTGCCTGATAATAATGAGCATTTAATATTTCATGATGATTGGGGCAAGAATAACTATGTCAAATTATTACATCAGTTTAATTTATCACCATTAAAGAAAGGTGATATAGTCTTTTTAGGTAATAGTATTACTGCAGAGGGCAAAAATTGGAATGCTCGATTAAATAATTCTAAAGTTAGAAATAGAGGAATTGGAGGTGATACTACAGATGGTGTTCTTGCAAGATTAGGTGAAATTATAGATTCTGAACCAAGTGCAGTTTTTTTATTAATTGGTATAAACGATTTGTACAATAATTCAATCCAAGAACCATCAGTAAATTATATTGCAAATAATATAATAGAGATTGCAAAAAAAATCAAAACCAAATCGAATGATTCAAAAGTTTTTATTCAGACTTTACTTCCAATTTCAATAAAGAAATCAACTAAAGATTACGAACTTTATAATCATAGTATAGGAACTATTAATGAAATCATTGTTGAAAATCAACAAAAGAAATTATATTCTATAATTGATTTATATGCCTTATTTGTAAATAGTGAAGGACAATTAAGAGAAGATTTAACTTATGATGGTCTTCATCTTAATGAAGAAGGTTATAAAGTATGGTCAAACTTTATTAAACCCATAATTGACTCTCTCTAAATTTTAAAAAAAGAACCTGAGCACTTACGAAACTCAGGTTCTTATGTAAATGTTATCAGCACAGATTAAAAACTAAACTAATTAATAAATGCTTTTAACAGGTATTACTATTTAATTTTTAGCCCACCACAATTTAGTAGCTAATTTATCTGGTCCTTGAACACTATTAGCTTGTTCTAAATTTGCTGCGTTATTCGAGTACATACCACTAGGATATTGAAATCTCTGGGGATAGGCACCGTCAAGCTCACCTAAACCAAAAATATCAGGATCTGAAACTCCATTAGCAAGTTCACTTGGATAACCACTATCTCTGACAATTGCCCATGATTCAAAGCCATCAGTATAATGTACTAACCACTTCTGAGTTGCAATTTTTTCCATATTTTGTTCAGTCGTACCATTAAGTTTAGCCATATCACTTGTAGCAATAAAGTTTTCAACTTCACCTTGTGGAACATTCCATAAAGCCATTGCATATCTTAAACCATCTTGATAAAAACTTTCAGCATTTCCTTGAGCTAACCCCTGAACTATTGCTTCAGCAATTAAAAAATGGCTTTCGGCTGCGGGAAATACAATTCTAGGATATATTGGATTACCAGAGTTGTGAGCATTTGTTACAATTGCAGATGGTTCAGACCATAGGTTTCTGTCTAACATGTGCTTTATATCACCATTTAATCTAGTTGGCTGACCAATGTAATTAACTCCTGCCGGCATTACAATATCATATCCTGTTGCTGTAGCAGTTTTTGTGTAGACAGCACCTGCAGCATCTAGTATACCTGTTAAATAATTAACATGTTTGTCAAATAGTTCAACACCTTTTCCTTCAGTTGGCTTATTCCATGAGATAGTTCCTCCTGCACTTGGCTTTGCCATATATGCAAGCCTAGGGTCATTGTTGTCTCTTAAAGGATCAACCATACTTTTTCCAAGGTGCCAGTTGCCACCTCCATAAAAATTATGCCAAATATCTCCATAAACCGCACTTGTCCATTGACTTATTTCAAGATCTCTTTCAATAAGTGCATCTTGGGTTGCTAGAACACCAGATTGTATAGCTGATGTGACTGCTGAAGCAGAAAAAGTTTCTCCAGGAGCTCCATAAGCTCTGAGTGCTAACCTTAATTTCATGCTGTTAGCTAGTCCTTTCCAAGCCTGTAAATCACCATTAAAGAAGAGATCATTATCACCTAACATATCAACCCCACTTCCAGTTGTTGTTTGAGAACCAATTATACTAACTGCTTCATCTAAACCAGCAATAAGACTAGAGTAAATAGTAGCCTGATCATCAAACTTAGGTGTAACAATATCAGGGTCTGAAGCTTCAGAATATGGTATCATTCCCCAAGTGTCAGTATAGAGTTGATAATATAAAGCTTTCATTATCAATGAAATAGCATAATAGTTTTGATTCTCTAATTCTCCACCTTCAGCGACAAAATTTGTAAATGCTGTAAGTTGACTGTTATAACTTCCAATCCAATCATCATGTGTATTATTTATCCATCCCATACATGGAGTGTAACAAGCACCGTCATCCCACCAGTTTGCACTGTATCCGAATGTGTGTTGACCAGCAAATCTGTCAGCGTGAATCAGATTACCTCTCCAATAAGTAAATCTGTTTTGTGCAAAAAGCCCAATCTGAGTATTGGTAACAAAGTATTTTGCACTTACATCAGCCGAAGTTAACGCATCTGGCCTTTCATTGATTTCGTTGAAATCATCTGTACATGACACTAAAAGCGCCATTGATAAAAAAGTAAAAATTAATAAATTATTGTTTTTCATAATTTGGGTTTTTAAAAGTTTAAAGTTAAGTTTAGACCAATACTTCTCAAAGAAGGTGCAGCATAAGATTGATATCCTTGAGATCCTATATTAGTTCCCAAGAAGCTTTCTGGATCAAATCCAAAATTAGTACCACCATTTGCTTCCTTTTGAATAAAGAAAAGATTTCTTCCAATTAATTGGATATTTGCACTTTCAACTCCAAATCTTTGAGTATTTGGAATTTGATAACCAAGAGCAACCTCTCTCAGTCTTATATTTGTTTGATCATATACATAAAATTCTGCAATGGTTGAATATGATCCCCAGTATTCCTGACCAGTAATAGCTACATCATTTGCTAGACCAGTACCAGTATTTGTTCCTGGTATTGTGACACCATCTCTGTAAAGCAGAGAATTGGCAGTTACACCACTTGCATCCATATCAGCATCAGTAGCTGCATAAAACTCTCCACCAAATCTACCATCAATTTGAAAGCTCAATGAAAAGTTATCATATCTGAGTGTATTAAACCATCCGGCAATAAAATCTGGTTCAGCATTTCCTAACAAGTTGTCCACAGTTGATGAGACATGACGACCTTCTGCAGAAACTAAATTTTCACCTGCATCATTTGTATCCCACGTGGTTCCATATATAGAACCAATACTTTCTCCAACTTGAGCTCTAAGTTGCATGTTTCCATTGTTAGTGCTTAAATATGTGTAGTTATCAACACCATCAATTAACGAAACAAGTTCATTTGTGTTGGCTGCATAATTAAATGTAGTATCCCAAACAAATCTTGAGTTTTGAATAGGACGACCACCAATAGTAAGTTCTATACCTTCATTGTTTACTTCACCAAGGTTTGATCTAAAAAATTGATACCCTGTTGCTGCAGCTACTGGAAGATCAAATATTAAGTCTTTCGTATTTATGTTGTAATATGATAAATCTAAATTTAACCTATTGTTTAGCATCGCTAACTCAATACCAAACTCAGTCGATGTAATAGTTTCCGATCTTAAATCAGGATTTGCTCTTACTGTTGGTGCTGATAATGTTGTTAGCCCAAGATAACCTTGTCCAGGAACATCAAATGTTTGAGTTAATTGGTATGGATCAGTATCATTACCAACTTCGGCAATTCCAGCTCTAATTTTAAATAAATTAAATGTTTCCTGAGTAGGATCAATAAATCTAGTTAGAAGTGCGGACAATGATACAGAGTTATAAAAATATGATCTGTTATCCTCACTTAATGTTGATGACCAGTCATTTCTGCCTGTTGCATCAAGATATAAAAAATCATCGTAAGCTAAATTAATAGAACCATAAACAGAGTTAACTTTTTTAGTCATAACAGGACTATGTTCAGGTGCTCTTAAATTTTCTGCGTTAGCAAAGAAAAATTTTGTTGGAATCTTAAAGGTATCACCAAACTGTCTGAATCCTTCAGTAGTTCTTTTTGATAATGTACCACCGACAGTTGCTATTAAATTAAGATTTTCAGTTAGATCTCTATTTGCAGTAACTACAAAGTCAGTATTAAATTCTCCATAGTTATTCATTGTAAGATCATATTGTCCAGTGGTCCAAAAGTGATGTCCAGGTTTATCTAATCTTTCAATTTTAGAATCAGTGTAATCAGCACCAACTCTAACAAATGCAGTTAACCAGTCTGTAAAATCATAATCCATCTTGAAGAAACCAAAAAATCTTGTTCTTCGATCTAAATTTTCATCATGGTATGACATCCAATATGGGTTTCCAGTTTGTGAATTGGTACCACCATAACTTATAACTTTTCTTTCTTCAGCTGTACCTGGGTTTTCCATTTGATATCTCTCAAGGTCTGACAGAACAACATTCCTTGGAATCTTGTACAAATATGTATAAATACTTTGAACAGAGTTTGACTTTCGATTCCTCACATTTTGACTAAAATAAGTTGCTTTAGCATCTATTGATAACTTATCACTTAGTTGCATTGTACCTCTTAAATTAAAAGAGTGGCTCTCTAGGTGAGAGTTGGGTGTAAGATCCTGAGTGTCATTATTTGAATATGAAAATCTTACTGAACCATCTTCAAAACCCTTTTGAATAGATACTGAAGTTATAGCACTCACGGCTGATTGAAAGAAATCTTTCATATTATTTGGTTGAGCATCATAAGCTCTAGTAGACCCAGTAAAGTACATTCTTGAAGTTCCATCAAGTGGTGCACCCCAGTTTGATGTTCCCCAATCATTAGTGATATCAGTGTATGCTGCACCATTTGATCCTTGACCATATGAATTCTGTAATTCGGGTAAGATCATTGGAGAGTTGACCACTACATTAGTATTTAAAGTTATACCTAGATCATCTCCTTCAACTCCTTTTTTTGTTGTTATAAGTATAACACCATTACCAGCTCTTGATCCATACAATGCAGATGCATTTGGACCTTTCAATACTGATATAGATTCTACATCATTTGGATTGATATCTGTTAATCCACCACCTAAAATTTTATTTTCCCAAATACTTCCACCAGAGTTAATTCCGTCCTGATTTATAGGAACTCCATCAACAACAACTAGTGCCTGAGTATTTCCTGTTATGGAATTATTACCTCTTAGAACTATTCTAGATGCTGAACCAAAAGATCCAGTGTCTGTAATATTTAAACCTGCAACTTTTCCAACTAGAGAACTTGCAATATTGTGATCCTTAATTGTATTAATTTGATCACCGTCTACTTCAGTTACAGAGTAACCTAGTGATTTTCTTTCTCTAGATATACCCAAAGCAGTAATTACGACCTCATCAAGAGCATTATCAGGGTTAAGTTGAACGTTAATTGGAGATGAACCGACAACTATTTCTTGTGATTCATATCCAACATAACTTATAATTAGAGTACTTCCTTGAGATACATCTATTGTAAAGTTACCATCAAAATTAGTAGTTGTACCATCTGATGTTCCTCCTATTACAATTGAAGCACCTGGAAGAGGTATCCCGTTATCATCGGTAACAGATCCTGTAATCTGTTGTGCTGTAGCTGTGAGACTAAAAGTCAAAGAAACTAAAGCAAAAAGTAATAATTTTTGTTTCATAGTTATATTTTTGGACAGTTAAAATAATAATAATTTTGCAATTTAATTTATTTATTTTAAATAGTTTTAAATTGGAAAAACTAATCCATCATAATTTTTCATAATACTAATTGATAATACTAAATCAGCAAAAGAAAAATAAGTATTGAAGTAAATAATCCAATCAGTCCCTGAATTAGAGTAGCAGTTGTAAAAAATTTTATAACCTCTTTTATCTCTAAATTTGAATATTTTGTAACAACCCAAAAGTAGCTATCATTTACGTGAGAAACTGTCATAGCTCCAGAACCAATAGAAGTTATTAAAAGTACTTTTTCAATTTCACCAATAATTCCGATTTGATCAATAAGAGGTGATACTAAGGCACATGTTGTGATAATTGCAACTGTTGATGAGCCCTGAACTGTCTTTATTAAAGCTGCAATTAAAAAAACAGATACCAGCCCATATATACCATTAAAATTTACTATTCCCAGAGATTCGATTATTCCTGATGTTCTTATTATAAATCCTAATGCTCCACCTGCACCAGTAATAAGTAATATATCTAAAGAGTTTTTTAGAGAATTTCTAATCCATTTTGAGATATTTTTGGAATCATCTCTTTTAATAAATCCTATTGAGATAATAAGTCCAACAAGCAGTGCAATTTCAGGTTTGCCAATAAAGCCAATAAAATTTGTTAGCTGGTTTTCATTAATATTGAACGAGGGGTATTTTAATAGTGTTGAAATTGATATTAAAATAATTGGAATAATGATTGGAAGAAAAGCAGAAATTTTTTTTTTTTTCATGATTTAGGCTGTTAGAAGCTTTATTATCACTACTTAATTTAAAGTCTTTTTTTAATAAAACTCTCATCCATATATATCCTGACATGGATACTGCTGATCCAATAATCAATCCAAATAATAAAAGTAAACCAACATCAGCACCTATTAGAGCTGAGGCTGCAAGAGGGCCAGGGGTAGGGGGAACAAAAACATGAGCTGAGTATAAACCTGTTGCTAGACACACGCTCAGAATGATCATTCTCCTTCCAGATACTCTAGAAATTTCTTTAATAATTGAAGACATTAGTATAAATGCTGCATCACAAAATACAGGTATGGATATAATGAATCCAAGAATATTAAATGTTAGTGGAATCTTTGATAATCCAAATATTGAAATGAAAGTTGCTACCATTTTATTAGTTGCACCTGTTTCTTGAAGAAACTTTCCTAAGATAGTCCCAATAATTATAATAGGTCCAATTGAGAATATTATGTTTTTGAAACCCACGAATGTTAGGTTTAGAGTCTCAGAAAAATCAATTTTTAAAAATAATCCGCTTAAAATTGAAATAATAAGTAAGGCGAAATATGGTTTTATCTTCATGTTTTTGTTATGCTCCTCATTAACTGTTTTGAGCACATATAACCAGGAGTTCCTGCAACACTTCCACATGGGAAACTTCCAGCTCCACAATAAAAAATATTATCATATTCATAATAGGAGTAAAAATTATCTTTATTGTTACTAAAAGTTCTTTTTTCATAATTCTGATTCCCAGTTAATGTTGTATGGTCAATATTTCCTTTTGGAAAAAGAAAAGTTTCATTCAAGTCCATAGGAGTCAAAAATTTTGAAAAAACAATATCTTCAGGATTTTCTATATGAGGAATTACTTTTGAAATAATTCTATCTTTTATATCAGATACATTATCTGCTTTTTTATCAAAACTTAGATTTTTAGTAAAGAAAATTAATTTATCATAATCTTCATGATTATCCATATTTCTTTGAGCACTTCCCTCAGGATAAATTTGAATAAATCCAGGAAAGTAATCACCATTATTTTTTAAAGCTTTTTGACTAGCATTTTCAAAATCTTCAAGAGAGTCAACTGAAAAAATAAATCTAAAAGAATCAGAATAATTATTTGCATCTTTCCATCTTACAGGATTTTTAAAAAAAGCTGTTACTTTTCCACTAGTTCCAATTAAATCCAAACTATTCTGATTTTTAAAGTCTTTAATAAGTTTTGAAGGAGTTATAGGATCCGTAGCAAAAATTAGATGATCATAATTTAATTTAATGTCTTTATTGTTTTTAGAAAATAAAATAGATTGCTCAGAACTATCAACCTCTTTAATATTTGATTCTAAATAAAATTTAACTCCAAGTTCTTTATTTATTTCAGTTAAGTTCTCAGTTATCTTCCATATTCCTGTCTTAACAAATCCCCAGTATCCATCAAATATCGATCCTGAATCCATCAAAGGAATTGTAAATGCTGTTCCTGGGTCATAAATTGAAGCAGGTCCACTTTCAATTACTGTCATGCCCATATAAAGTTTTGCTTTTTCAGAAGAAAAGTAATGATCTAAAAGATCTTTAGCTGAACCGCTAATCCAAAGACTAGTAAGCTCTTTTCCTAAAAAATGATTTGCTAACTCGATTGAGGGGGTTGTTGCGTTTTTATATAATTTTTGAATAAACTTAACTACTTTATTTTCATCATTTCTAAATTCATTAACCTTGCCAGTCTCTCCCCATTTCTGATTAAGTTCTTTTTCAAGTTTGTCATTATTTTGATATATTTTTGTAGGAGTTTCCTCACCATTAAAATATACAAGCTTTGGGTTTTTTGGATAGTAAGCATGAATTTTTTTGCTAAGACCAGTATCATTAAATATAAAATCAGGCATCATACCTAAAACAGTTGCTCCGTATGCAAAATCAACTTTTTTATTATCTATTGAGACTGTATCTTTTATACATGCCCCTCCAGTAAATGATTTTTTTTCAATAACCTCAACTTGGTATCCATTTTTTGCAAGATAATTTGCAGCAACTAGTCCATTAATTCCACTACCAATAATAACTACTTTCTTCATAATTATAATCTAATATATTATAAATGGTTTATTTAATATTTATATAAATCAAAAAAGGAGATCAAATGATCTCCTTTTAAGACTGAAATAATAGAAGCCACTATCTCATTATGATGAAAAATAGGCTTTTGTTCCATGTTCAGAAATATCTAATCCTATTTCTTCTTCTTCATCAGACACTCTGAGTCCCATAATTGATTTTACTATTAATGCAATAATAGCAGCACCAATTACACAAAATACACCCACAATTCCAACACTTGCTAGTTGAACCATAAATTGGTCGAAACCAGCAGAGGCTCCAAAAAGTCCAACTGCTAAAGTTCCCCATATACCGGCAAATAGGTGCACAGGAATTGCACCAACTGGGTCATCAAGTTTACATTTATCGAGCAGAGCAACACCAAGAACTACAACAGCTCCACCTATTGCTCCAATTATTATTGCAGAAGTTGGACCCATTTGATCAGCACCAGCTGTAATTCCGACAAGCCCACCTAAAACACCATTCATAAACATTGTGATATCTAAATTTTTATACATTAGGGTTGATAAAAATGTGGCACCTAATCCACCTGCAGCTGCAGCCAGACAAGTTGTTACAAGTACCAGGGAAGTATTTGCAGGATCAGCTGATAAAACAGACCCACCATTAAACCCAAACCATCCAAGCCATAATATTAGAACACCAGCTGCAGATAGTGGAATGTTAGATCCGGGAATTGCTACTGCTTTTCCAGAGCTGTCAAATTTTCCTTTTCTAGCACCAAGCAAATAAATTATAACTAATCCTCCCCATCCACCAACTGAGTGAACTAGTGTAGAACCAGCGAAGTCATAGAATCCAACTTCATCAGTAAACGTAGAAAGGAAACCACCTCCCCATTGCCAAGATCCAACAATTGGGTAAACTATTAATACATAAAGAAAGACTATAAGCATAAATGCGTTAATCTTAATTCTTCCAGCTACTGCACCTGAGATAATTGTTCCAGCTGTGGCAGCAAACATACCTTGAAATAGGAAATCAGTCCAATAGGTATACCCTTCATTGTAGGCTAAATCTGCTGCAGCAGCAGCATCTAAACCAGGACCTGCGAACCCTAAAATACCATTCCCAATGATATCAAAATCACCAGGATACATTAAGTTGAAACCAACTAAACAGTAGACAATTAATCCCATTGTTATAATAAAAAAGTTTTTAAATAAGATATTTATTGTATTCTTTTGTCTAGTAAGTCCAATTTCTAGGAAAGAAAATCCTAGATGCATAAAAAAGACTAATGCTGTACACAGCATCATCCAAACATTATTTGTTGTTAATAGTTCCATAATTTTTAATTAAATGATTTGTTTCCTTTTTCTCCTGTTCTTATTCTGTAAGCTTCTTCACATGGTAAAATAAAAATCTTACCATCACCTACGTTGCCTGTAGCACCAGATTTGATTATGGCATCAACTGTAGCATCAACGAATGTATCGGACACAACAATTGATAAATATCTTCTTTGGATATCTTTAGTGCTATAAGTAATACCTCTGTATACTTTTCCTATCTTTTCATTTCCAACTCCGGATACATCCCAATAGCTGAAAAAATAAACCTCTGCATCGTGCAAAGCTTTAACCACTTCGTCAAATTTCGACTTTCTAATAATGGCTTCTATTTTTTTCATAATAATCTAATTTAAAAGCTAATTCCAAAAACTAAAAATGCAGTTTCTGCATCAGGATTATAAATAAATGAGCCAAATACAGGAAGTGAATAATCATCTGTAATTTGAATATCCTTGGAACCACTAAATGACATATTGACAATCCCGCTTCCGCCACCGGCGTACCACGAATCTCCTTGGTCATCAGCATATCCAATAGCAACACCTACTGGACCTGCAGCAAAAGATGCTTCTAGGTACAATGATTCTAATTCAGTAAAGTATCCTGCTAAAAAATCGATACCTCCTAACGAAGTTGATGCGCTAACTTCAGTATAAGCACCATCAAACAAGCCCTCTGAAGGTAAGTAAGTTCCCATTCCAATAACTTTCTCTCCATCTCCTCCAGGAAAGGTATAATTAGTTACAGTTAATGCAAGAGGTCCAAAATCGTAGCTGACCCATAAGTCAAGTTCTTCACCCCCACCTTGAGCAGTTGTTGGGAAACTTCCCCATACACCACCAGTTAAGTTTCCAGATCCAAGCTCCATGTAAGGTTGTACATGAGCTCCAGAACCGAATTGTGTACCTCTCCAAACGTAAGAACTTACTACATCTGCTCCAAAATCTTGAGAAAATGAAATATTGCTAGATAATATTGCAATCATAGTTAAAATTCCAGTTCTTATTGTATTAGAAAAGTTTAATTTAAATAGTTTCATAATTATATTTTTGATTAAAGAATCAAATCTATATTATACCACTATTATAAAAACTTATTTTTTTTGAAAAAATTCAATTTTTATTAAAATAATATTTTACAATATGAAATATTTAGAAAAATTTAATTTGAGAAGTTCTTTTTTTGGAATTCTATAAAAATTCAGATTTAATCTTTGTAACTGATTTCAAATAATATTTCATTTCTTCTGTTGTAGAACTTTGTTGGAGCATCATATGAAAGTACATAGAAGTTGCTAATTATCTCAAGTCCATTATTTTCAAGAATAGATTTGAGTTCATTTCTATGTTTCAGAATTTTATTTGCATTTGAGTATCCTGAATATCTAATTGCTGCAAAATATCTTGGATTAGAAATATAAGCTTCAAGGTCTTTATCATTTGGAACAGGAAGGTCTTCTGATAAATATTTTTTTGGAAGAACAAACTCCATAGTTTTATTTTGATCATACATATATACAGGGGTAGTCATAGCAATCTCTTCACTCTCTTGATTATTACCAGTAATATATCTAAAGAGTTTACCAAAATTGTTATTTCTATTCTGATCAGCAGATATCTTTACCATAGCAGCACTAGGATAAAATCTTATTTCAGCATTATCTATTTCTTCTACTACTTGATACTCCTGTGTTTCATATTTCTGTGAAAAAACCATTGATGAATTTAAAAAAATAATGGCAATCAGTAAACTAAATTTAGGAATTGTATTAATCATAAATCAAATATAAATAGTCATAGGTCATAAAAAACTAATCGAATCTGGTTTAGGATATTCTTAACATCTATTTCTTCCCGCCTACGTTAATTAATATTTTGCAATAAAGTCCTCCTTCAAGATTTCTCTAAAATATTTTAGAAACAAATCACAATTAGATTTGTTAAATATCATAGGAGGTTTAATCTTAATTACATTATTAAACGGCCCGTCAATACTTGAAAGAATACCAAAGTCCTTTAACCTGTTTATAATATATTGAGCTTCCTCATTTAAAGGTCTATCATTATCATCAAGAAATTCAATACCTAAGAAGAGCCCTTGACCTCTAACATCTGCAATAATTCTATTTTCTTTTGCCAGTTTTTTTAGTTCTTTTTTAAAATAATTCCCAACAACTTTAGCATTTTTCTGAAGATTATTTTTCTTAACAGTTTTGAGAACTTCTAGGGCGATTGAACACGAAACTGGATTTCCCCCAAATGTGTTAAAAAATTCCATTCCATTCGCAAAACTCTCAGCAATTTCTTTAGTGCAGACAACAACTCCAACTGGGTGGCCATTTCCAATGGGTTTCCCTATTGTAATAATATCAGGGATAACGTTGTGCATCTGAAAACCCCAGAATGTTTTACCCATTCTTCCACATCCTACCTGAACTTCATCTGATATACAGACACCTCCATTTTTTCTAACTTCTTTGTAAGCTTTTTTTAAAAATCCATTCGGCAATTCAACTTGACCTCCACAACTTATAATTGGCTCAATAATAAATCCGCCAAGCCCTCTTTTCTTCTTTTTAATTTTTTTAATTTGTTTTTTAACCTCATCAACATATTTATCGTCTTTTTTATCTCCTTTATATTTTCCCTTAAAATTATTTGGAATAGGAATTATGTGAGTATTTTCTGGGGCTCCAATACCACCATTTCCATCAAATTTATAAGATGAAATGTCAATACATATATTAGTATTTCCATGATAACCATGCTGAGATACTATTATATCTATATTGCCGGTATGAGCTTTCATCATCCTTATTGCTAGTTCGTTAGCTTCACTCCCTGAGTTAACATAATGAACAACATTTAACTCATCTGGTAAGGTGTTAAGTATCTCTTTTGTAAGATGGTTTATATTTTCATGTAAATACCTAGAGTTGGTATTAAGAACTGACATTTGACTTTTTCCTACACTTACTACTTCTTCATTTTCATGTCCAACATGAGCTACATTATTTACGGTATCTAAATATTTCTTGCCTTTATGATCAATTAAATAAACTCCTTCTCCACGAACTATCTTAATTGGTATATCGTAATGAAGTTTAAGACTCTTTCCAATATGTTTTTTTCTATAATCTATTATTTCACTATTAGTCTTATTCTTCAATGAGATCAATCCTTTATTCTTAAATAGGGTATTAGGATCTGGACATATATCTTTCCAAACATCTTCTTGTTTTGAATAACATACACCTGGATAATCAACTTTAAAATTCAACATAGAGAGCATAATTTGGAAATGAAGATGAGGTGCCCAATTTCCATTCTCAGGGTAATTTGCTACCTCAGCAATTATTTCTCCCCTCTTAACTTTTGAGCCTATCTTATTTTTTAATACGCTATCAACTTTGTTATGCCCATATAGTGTAAAAAATTCAAAGTCCTCAACATTATGTTTTATGATTACTAGTCCTCCATATTCTTTATTCCCTTCATCATTCAACGCAGCTACTATTTCTCCATCATAAATGCTACTGACTTTTGTCCCTACAGGTACCCAAAAGTCTATACCTAAGTGAACAGTTCTGCTTTCCTCACCCTCATTTCCAATTTTTTCATATGAATTTGAAGAATAGATTGATCTTGGTTCAAGATATCCACCAGAAATAATATGATCCGGTATACTTTTTTGTAGTTTTTCAACTTTAAATTGAAAAAAATCTAAATCCTCAATTTCATTTCTACTGCCTAACCAGTTACTACCTATACTTAAATCTAGGTTATAAAATTTTGTTTTATTTATTTCTGGTAATAAATCTTTAATTGAGAATCTATTATTTTTAGCCCACTTATGAAATTTCTTTCTATTAGGATGAGCATCTATTGAGCACGCTTTTCTAAATGAATAATATGCAAACTCTGAATCAATTTCACTCCATTTATAAAGAAGATCCCATGCAGATTTCTCACTAATTAAAAGATATTTGTTATCAGGTTCTTTATATCTATTAATAGATGATTTTGTTACAGAAATTACTAGCCTCATAGCAATCAAATTATATAATAGCTTTAGTTCATTATCTTTAACCTTTCTATTTTTATTATATCCTTTTAATATATCTATACATCCAGAGAGAGGGTCATTCAGATTCATTATGCCATATGAACAAGTGATTGCAAGATCATTAATAATTTGAGAAAATACTGAGTCACCAAAATCAATTACCGATTTAACAGTTGGATTTAAAAAATCATTAGTAACTATAATGTTATTATCATTAATATCGTTGTGAATAATTGATTTTTCAAGTTTATTGTAGAGATGAAGATTATCTTTGAAATTTTTTATAATTTTTTTTAAGATCTTAAGTTCCCTAGTATCAAATTTATCTATATGACTTTCTACCCATAGTGATTTTGCAATATCCCACTCAATTTCTCTGTCAGCATATGAATGTTTAAAACCTTGAAGAGATTTTGATAATTCAGAACATGAATATCCTAACTCATATCGTAATAATTTTGTTATTGGATTAACGGAGCTCCATAACCTTCCATCTATCCAGCTCATTAATCTTACAGACCTATTAAATCCATGACTATCTTTAATAATAGATGATTTTTTATTATCACTTGAGAAAACTATTTTAGGTAGTTCGATTTTAGAGCTTTTGTTTAGATGTTCTAACAATAGGATTTGATAGTCAATATATTCTTGATCAAAACTTGACCTAGATATTTTCAACAAATATTTTTTAGAATTATTTGATATTACTTTGAAGTTAAAGTCAATCTCTCCATCAAGCATTGAGACTTCTCCATCTAAATTATATATAGATTTTAAAATTTTTGCGGCTTCATTTAATGATATTTTAGATTTATCAAAGCTCATTAGATAAGAGGAAATTATTTTGTAAATTAATCAAATGGAATGGTATTTAAAAGTAATCAATTCTTATTTTGATTTTAACGGAAGATCCAGAAGAATGGAGTATTGGATGTTTGTTTTTATCAATTCTCTTATTTCAATTTTCTGTCTCCTCTTAGATAATATGCTTGGAACCACATGGGCAATTGGATATGGACCTATTTACATAGGATATGGTCTAGCAGTATTTATCCCAAGTTTATCTGTAGCTTTTCGAAGACTCCACGATGTAGGCAAATCAGGATGGTATTACTTACTTGTATTGATTCCAATAATTGGAGCTATATGGCTTATAATTCTTTTTGCTACTGAAGGAGAACAAGGCGAAAATCAATTTGGACCAAATCCAAAGAATGATAATTTTGAAAAAAGGGATTTCTAAATTTTAAAAATTATGGAGCTGGATTTGGTATTTTATCATTAACTAAGTTAATCTCTGAGATAATTTCATCAGATAATTTAATATTAATACTATTAATATTTTCTTTCAACTGATCCATTGATGTAGCCCCAATAATATTACTAGTAACGAATGGTCTATCATTAACAAATGCAAGCGACATCTCTGTTAATGTCATATTATACTTTTGTGAAATTTCAAAATACATATCAATTGCCTTTGCACAATTATCATTACTAAATCTTGATAAATTGGGAAACAGTTTAAGCCTACTATTTTCTGGCATCTCACCATTTCTGTATTTTCCAGAAAGCACACCAAACCCCAGAGGTGAATACGCTAACAATCCAACGTTCTCTCTTCTACATATTTCTGCATTACCAACTTCAAACAGTCTATTTAAAAGTGAATATGGATTTTGGATAGTTATCATTTTAGGTAACCCAATTTTGGAGTATTCAATAAACTTCATGAACCCCCAAGGATTTTCATTTGATAAACCAACATATCTTACTTTTCCCTCATCAACTAGTTTTTTTAGTTTCTCTAAAATCTCTTGAAAGTTATCTTCCCATCCATCATTAGCATATGTAAAGCCTCTTTTTCCAAAAAAGTTTGTCATTCTTTCTGGCCAGTGAAGTTGATATAAATCCAAGTAATCAGTTTTAAGTCTTTTTAAACTTCCATTTACTGCATCTTCAATTGAACCTCCTTTAAATCCTGTTTTTCTAATATGAGCAGTGTAGTCTCCGGGTCCAGCAATTTTTGAAGCTAATATGATTTTTTCTCTATTATTTCTTTGTGATAACCAATTCCCAATAATTCTTTCAGTATCAGCATATCTTTCGGGAGTGGCAGGAACTGGATATAATTCGGCAGTATCAAAAAAGTTTACACCGTGATCTAAGCTATAATCCATTTGTTCAAAAGCTTCATACTCAGAATTTTGTCTACCCCATGTCATAGTACCAAGACATATTTTACTTACTTCAATATTTGTCCCAGGTAGTTTGTTGTATTCCATTAGTTGTGTTAATTAGTTTATTTTGACGAGAATCCGCAAAATATAAAATTTTGAATCGTTTCAAAAGGAGTTGTATGATTAATATACTCATAGTCATTGATCGATAGTTCTCCATCACAAAATAATTTTTCAAGAGAGTCCTTATCGTACTGAGAAATATTTAAACCACTACATTTTAAGGGCCCTGATTTTGAGAAAGTACCAACAACAAAATTTTTGGAAAATTCATTAACTAGTTTGACATATCTCTTTATTTCTTTTTTTTCAGTTAAAAAATGAAATACAGCTCGATCATGCCAGAAAGAGTATTGAGTTTTTGGATTAAAATCATTTATATCACTAACGATCCAATTTACACTATCAGAATCTTTTCCTAGCCTATCTTTTATTCTGTTGATAGCATTTATAGAAATATCAAGTACAGATATATTTTTGTATTCGTTTTTAATCAGATAGTCAACAAATCTACTCTCACCCCCACCAATATCAATTATGGGCGAAGACCTATCTATATTATATTTCTCAAAAAACTTAATTGATGTAACTGGGACTTCTTGTGTCCATGATAGTTCACTAGGACTCTTTTCTTTGTATATTTTATCCCAATGAGATTTTGTTGACATGTTATAAATTTAAAAAAAGATCTGATATAGTTTTTATTTAAATTAGACATATGTTTTCAATCAAAATAGATAATGATATAGTCAAAGAAATTAAAGAGATTGATATTTCAAATATTATGCCTCATGAAAAGGTTTTACTAGATAAAAAAGAAGTTTTAAAAGGTAATTTAAAATATAAAGATGATCAGCTCATAATCTCGACAATTTTAATCTGTAGTGAGTCAAATATGATTATTGATGGTCATCATAGATATACAGCATTAAAAGAGTTAGGGTTTAAAAAAGCTCCAGTCACATTAGTTAATTATTTTACTGACAAAATAATTACTGATGAAAGTGATAGCTTTTCAAAAAATGAAATTATATCAAACTCTAAAAAAGGAAAACTATATGAGCCAAAGTCAACAAGGCATTTAATCTTTTGTAATAATTCAAAAAGTTGGTATCCTATTACTTTAGTATCATCTTGGTATCCTCTGAAAAATAAATAAGTTAGTCACCAATTCTTGAAAATAGCCAAGCTTCTTGAGAGTTTGGTTTCATTACAACAAGTGTCTCATTTCCAAGAAAATATTCTAAAGCATATTCTTCGTTAGTATCTGTCCTGTAGACTAAAATTTTATCATCAATAAATTCTACACTCCCCTGAGCAAGAACTGAGAGTTTATCACTTCTTGTAAAAGAATTGTCTAATTGAATTAATAAAATTTCACTATCATTATTAAGCCAATAGCCGTAAATATTATCAGGATTATTATTGTCAGAATAAGAAAAAGTGCTTAAAAAAAGCGTTAAAGAAAGAGATATATAATTCATGGTTTATTTATGGGTTTAAATTCTCTGCAAAATTAAGAATTTAACCATAAACTTTCATCTATATCTAGAACTAATTATCCATGTTTTAAGAAAAATAATAATTTCTAAATTTTAGCTTAACCATTATTTAATTCTAGAAAATTTTAACCCTGCATTCAACTCAAGCCTTTTCAGAATTTCATCACCCATTGCCGTTGAGGGTGTTAATAATCCATAAGAGTTGTTTAAGGAATCTTTGGCAAGACAAACAGCGCTTTCGGCAAGCATTTTAGAAGTTGAACCGTATCCAGGATCTCTATCTCCAGTAACTTTATAAATTGAATTAACTGACTCATTAAATACATAGAACCTAATACTAAAGTATCCAGATTCTCTTTCTTTTTTGTTTGGACCTTGACCAGGATTAGGTGAAAGAATATTAAAAATACTCTTCATGATTGATCCAGGCTTTGCAGTTAGAAAAATTAATGGTATAGAGAACAAGATTCCTCTTATTCTACCCATAAATCCATCTCCAGTCATTACAGCTTCATCATATCTAAAATTTTTTCCATACTTGTAATTTGATAGAGCATTAGATCTCCTCACAATTTTTGTATTAATTCCAGCCATTAAAAAAGGAGCAATCCATTTTTTTATTTTTTTGTCAAAAATTACAGAGCTCAAATCTCTTTTATCAGGCCCATTTTTTTCTCCTTCTGGATTCAAACCATATGGGTTAATTAAATCCTTCCTTATTTCTTTGTTTTTTGAAGCTTCGCTAATTATATTATTTATACTCGCATATGTACCACCACTATAACCTCCTTTTGCTCCAGTAACTCTCATACTAATTTGTAGGTCTTTCTTTAAAATATCTTTATAAATAAAGTATACCCCCATATCCGAGGGAATTGAATCAAATCCACAACTATTTACAATTTTTACTTGATTTGACTCTGCCTTATCATGATAGAAATCTATCATTTTTCTAATCCATTGTGATTCTCCTGCTAGATCACAATAATCAGTCCCTGTTTCTACACAAGACTTTACTATTAAAGATCCATATTTTGAATATGGCCCAACAGTTGAACAAATAACTTTTGTTCTTGTTGTAATTTTATTTAGTGATAGCTCATCAAAACTATCTGCTATATGAATTGAAATACTTTTATCGAGATAAATATCTCTTACAGATGTTAATTTGTCTTTATCTCTTCCAGCTATTGCCCATTTTAAATCTTTCGAATTATATTTTTGAAATAAATACTCAGCAACAAGCCTACCTGTAAATCCTGAAGCCCCCCATATTATAATTTCAAATTCTCTTTTATCTAGTGACATATTTTTATCTATTGGGGGGTTAAATGAAACTTGGTTAAAATTAAAAGAATATTTACCTTCTATAAATAAAATTTAAATAAATATAAAAAAATGACTTCTTCATCTCAGAGAATATTATCATATATATACTTTGTAATTGCTATTATTGCTTTGATATCCATAACTAAAAGAGTTATTGGACCATTAGATTATGATATCGTAATTATTAATGGTGAAGTATTTGATGGTTCAGGAGATGAATCTAAAATCCAAGATATTGGAATTATTGGAGATGAGATAGTCAGGATTGGAAATATTGAATCAAATAATTCCTTAAAAATAATTGACGCTTCAGATCTGGTAGTCTCTCCTGGTTTTATTGACACACACGCTCATCTTGATCCAATGGATAATTTCATAAATCTCTCTGACGGTGAAAGCCATATAAGGCAAGGTGTAACTACAAGTTTTGGAGGACCAGATGGAAGAGGTGTGCCATTGAAATATGGTTTTAAAGAATTCTTAGACTCTATTGAAAAAGTTGGAGTTGGTATGAATGTTGGATTTTTAACTGGTCATAATAAAATTAGAAGAGTAGTAATGAACCTAGAAAATAGGGACCCAACCGAAGATGAATTGAATGAAATGAGGATGCTTGCAAGTAAGGCTATGGGGGAAGGCGCATTTGGTATTTCTACGGGATTAAAATATTTACCTGGAAATTTTTCTAAAGTTGAAGAAGTGATTGAAATTTCTAAAGAAATATCTAAAAAGGGAGGCATATATACTACTCACCTTAGAGATGAGGGATTAAAAATAATTGATGCTGTTAATGAAGCAATTTTAATTGCAAAAGAGGCTGATATAAATGTAGTTCTTACACATCACAAGGTAATTGGAAAGCCAATGTGGGGGAAAAGTGAAATGACTCTTTCCTTAGTAGATTCAGCTAGACAAAAGGGAATTAAAATTATGGCAGATCAGTATCCATACAGTGCGAGTCACACAGGCATTAATGTATTAATTCCTACATGGGCCAGAGCTGGCGGTAGTGAAGAATTTAAGAATAGAATGTCTGACGAAGAAATAAGGAAAAAAATTGAAGAAGAAATAGTCTTTAATATTTTAAATGACAGAGGAGGAAATGATTTAGATAGAGTTCAATTTTCAAGAGTAAGCTGGAATCCAGATCTTGAAGGAAGGACTCTCAAAGATTGGGCATTAATGAAAGGTTTAGAACCGACTTTAGAGAATGGAGCTAAGCTTGTAATTGAAGCTGAACTAAATGGAGGGGCAGGATGTATTTTTCATGCTATGGATGAATCAGATGTTAAAAATATAATGAAGTATCCTCATACTATGATTGCTTCTGATGGAAGATTATCTGAGCCGGGAGTTGGACATCCACATCCTAGAGCTTATGGAACTTTCCCCAGAGTTTTAGGAAAGTACGTAAGAGAAGATCAAGTTCTAAAATTAAGTGAAGCTATTTATAAAATGACACATCTCCCTGCAATTGCTTTTGGAATAAATGATAGGGGATTGATAAAAAAAGGTATGAAAGCAGATATAACGATTTTTGATAAAAACACGGTAAAAGATAATGCTACTTTCACATCTCCTCATCAGTATCCAGATGGAATTAAGTACGTAATAGTAAATGGAGAATTAGCTGTAGATAATTTCAACTTTATGGGCCTTAAGGCCGGTAAAGTACTAAGAAAGACTTTAAATCCTTGATTCTTTAATTGTGAAAAAAAGAGAATTCTTAAATTAGAACAATGATAAAAAAAATCTTATTTTCAATTTCTTTTCTTCTTATCTCATGTAATTCTAATGTTGAGTCAGAGTCTGAGTGGATAAACTTATTTGATGGTTCATCTACTAGTGGTTGGTTAGCAAGAGATGGGTCTAATTTACACTCTGGTTGGAAAATAATTGATGGAACCTTAACTCTAAGGAAAGAAGGTACAGAAGAGGATGAAAAAATAGATATTATTTATGGTGCCGAAATGTTTGACAATTTCGAGCTTTATTTAGAGTGGAAGATTCCACCAGGAGGCAATAGTGGTATTTTTTATCATTTACAAGAATCTGGTGGAGGATCGCCGGAGTATCAAATAATTGACGATATTAATTATGATTCAATTCATGGTATTTCATTAACACCACTACAAAAAACAGCTTCTGATTATGGGATGTATGCAGCAGATCCAAAAATGAAAATTTTAAATCCTGTAGGTCAGTGGAATTCTTCAAAAATAATATTTTCTGAGGAAAATGTTGAATATTGGTTAAATGGTAATAAAGTTTTATCATTTACACCTTGGTCAGATGAATGGTATGAAAAGAAAAATAATTCAATGTGGCGAGATAATAAAGATTATGGTGAGTTTAAGACTGGATATATTGGCTTTCAAGATTATGGTAATGATCTTTCATTTAGGAATATAAAAATTAAAAAGCTTTAGACCGAATTGTGTAATTTACCACTAAATCCTTAACTATGAACCCACTCATAAAAATTAGATAAATCATTAATTTTAAACCTGTTTTTGGATATAAATTATTATGAGTAAGTTAAAGTCATATATAATTGTAAGCTACTTTTTAGGATTAGTTTTCTTTTTAATCCACAACTTTGACTTTGAGTCATTTATTTTAATTGATCCTTTAATGCTTGTCTTAATGCTTAATGTACCTTCTTTCATAGTTGGGTCTTTATTTTATTTAATAAAAAAAAAATTATTTTGGATTTTTTACACTCTAATTTTTATAATAATAATTAGCTTATTCTCAGCATGGTCTATAATTGAAATATATACTGGAGGAGATTGGGGCAAGATATTATAGTATTAATCCAGTTCTTTAACTCTGATATTTTTAAACTCAATAGGATGACCTTCAGATTGAAGAGATATATAACCCTCTTGTAAAGGTTCTCCAATTTTATCAGAGAAGTTATCAGATAAGTATGTTCCTCCAAAACGAATATTAGAATATGTGATTACTGTGTCTTTATCAACTATATGGTGAACAATTGAATCTGAAAAAACAAGAAACTCAACACTCACCCATTGTTCAGTATGAATTGTTTTTGAGGTTGAGTTAACACAGTGCTGCATGGCTTGAGTTCCATTTATATCAACCTCGGTTCCAGGTGAGCACATATTAAGTGTTGGCCTATCATTTACACCAGAGCCTCCAAGAAATTGTCCTTCTATACTTACAGGAAATCCTTGATCTAAAAACATTTGATTTGGATGTTCAGAATGCAGCATAACTCCGCTGTTTTTATAATTCCAAGCATTATTTTCGTTTTTAAATGAATTAACATGTTCGCCATAAAATCTATAGTCAAGTTTTAAATGATAATTTTTAAATTTCTTATTTGTATAAAAAATATGTCCAAAATTTTCATCAAATAAATCATAATCTTCATATGTCACTTTGATAGTCCCATCACCAATTCTAAAAGTATTTTTATAATTATCATTTAATTCATAACCAGAAATTTTCATCTCCCATCCATCTAGACTTTCCCCATCAAATAAACTAACCCATTTATTAGAATTATCAATAGACTCACAGGATATAAATATCAAAAAAATCAGAAGTATTTTTAAACTGCTTGACAAATGTAACATAAGCCTAATTTAATCAATTTTAACTTTTTGATTAACTTGTGAAGATGAAAATGATTTCTAGGTTTGCTATTATATTATCTATTTTTCATTTAAACAATGTTTATTCTCAGGAATTTACAATTAGTAAAACTGACCATCTTGCATATGAGGTTAGAGATTTAAATAAAGTAGGCGACTTTTTTTTAAATATATTTAAGTTTGAAGAAATTGAAATAGATAACCCTTCATTAAGATGGTTTGATATTGGAGATGGCTTTGAAATTCATCTAGGTGAAAACAAAGAAGCAAATCATGAGAAAATCAAAGCAAATCATTTAGCAGTTACTATAGATAATCTTGAAATTTTTATGGAGTATTTAAAAAGTAATGACATTTACTTTGAAAGTTGGGATGGTAAAAAACTTCAATATAATATTAGACCTCATGACAACGCATTTCAAATTTATTTAACCGACCCTGAAGGTAATTGGATTGAAGTAAATCAAAGACAGTAAGAGAGAAGATGTTATTTTAAGCTTAATTTAAATAATAAAATAGTATTTAAAATTAAGGCTTAAGCATTTGCTAGTTGAACCATGAAGAAAACCTTAGCAAACATAACTATAAGAAAAACAATAAATAGGATTTCAGGATAGTATTCTTTAGAGATTTTTTTATACTTAAACACAATACAAATGTAGATTTTAGTTTAATACTAAAATCAAAAATTTTTGTTAATTATATTACACAAAGTTAATATGTTAGTCTATATGAATAAGTTTGTTTAATGAATCGATATGGTCAAATTAGAGATTTATTATTAGGAGATTTAACTACATCTATATTTATTTTTGGAGTTTTAGTAACTCTACTTGTTTTAATTTCTTTAATTTTATCTAGTAAAGAAAAAATAAATTACGATAAAGACTATTATGATCGTCACGGCTCTTTACCTAAGTAAACATTCATGAAAAATCTAATTATTACATTATCAATACTATTTTCCTCAGCTGCTTACTCTCAATTTCATATTGGTGCCTCAGGAGCAATGGATGTTGAAAATGATATCGCTAAGTTAGGAGTGGGTATTAATTACATGGTGCTACCAAAAGTTACATTGGGTGCTGGTTTAATGATTTCACCATTTGAAACGGATGGTGATTATGAAATAATGTATAACATAAAGTATAACATAGGCAGATTTAATATTGCAGCTGGTTTAATGGACATGAAGATGCGTAATGAATCTGACATGTCAATGAATATGGGTATGAATATGGATATGGATATGGACATGGATGGAACTGAACCATATTTTGGTATTGATTACAAGCTTTTCAAAAATAAAAATCTTAAAGTTTTTTACAATCACTCAGAAATGATGAAAACTATAGGTATAATGACTCCAATATTTAACATTGGTAAAAAACATATGGATCACAATATGATGGATCATAGTAATATGAATCATGATAATCCAATTAGTCAACTAGAGAAAACCATTTGTGAGAACCAAATTGATTGTTAGAAATTGGCTTTTGATTTTTAAGATACCACTCTAGACCAAGTAACACAGATTTTAAATATTTTTTTAGACCTGGTCTAATAAAAAATACATATGCAAATAGGTAAAATAGTTTATTTTTTCCACCAAGAATATGAGGGTAAACAGTTATTTTTACCCTAGTATTTTTATCACCTTTAATATCCCATATTACTTTGGATTTTTTACCATCTTTTCTGCCAATGATTAATTTAAAGCCAGAACCTTCATTCCATTCAAAAAAATTTCTATACAGTTTAACTCCATTTAAATACTCCAAAGAGTCTTCTTTTGATTTTTTATTCCATGAATAGGCAATATTTTTTTTGCAAAAAGGATGGAAAAGATTTAGATGTTCTCTTTTTGAAAGAATTGACCAGACTTTAGTCTTGTCAAAGTCTAATTTAATGGTATAGCTTACTGGTAAAATCACTTATCACTAAAACTATTGTTCAATTTACAATAATAATTGTTAGAGTTTTTTTTAAATTTAAATATGAGAAAGATTTTTTTTATATCACTATTAATGATTGGATGCGGTAATGAAATTTATTATTTAGATAGTTACAATTATTCTGATTTAGGTGAACCTTCATATGAAACCAAGGAGTTGAATTCCTCAACTCTTAACGATGCATCAGTTGAAGCTTACAGTATTATTGCAGATGAAATTATTTCAGTTTATTCCAGAGCAATTGCCCTTGACGAAAATTTAGGCGGTGTTGATAATGAAATCAAAGCTCTTGAATTTCTTAATCTTGCAATGTTTAATTATGAGATTTATACTGTAAATAGAGAGAGAATGAAAATCAATGTTACCGACAATGAGTTTGAAAGAAAGAGAGAATTAAAAGACAGTATACTTAATAAATCGAGAATAAGAGAATTATCTGCTCTTAAAAAATAAAAACCCCCATCTTAAATGAAGGGGGTTAATAATTCATATTTATTGAGGTAGTTGAGCAGGATTAAAGTAGTAGTCTTCTCTTACTATTTCGCCCTCATCATTAAACCAATGTTGAATATGCTGTAAATTATTTTTATTGAAGACTGAATGTCCGATATTATTGACTAAGTTTTTATAATTTAGATGAGATGAAAATTTGTGTTTATTGTTCTTCAAGTTCAAAAATTGAAAAAAAATATTTTGATTCTACTAAAGAATTAGCAAAAGAATTAATCAAGGAAAATGTTGAAGTTGTTTATGGAGGGGGTGGAGGAGGACTAATGGGTCATCTTGCTGATGTAATTATAGATAATGGTGGAAAAATTACAGGTATTAGTCCAAAGTTTATGCAAGATATTGAATGGACTCATAAAAGACTAGAAAAATTAGAACTTGTTGATACAATGCATGAGAGGAAATCTAAGTTTTTAGAAAATATTGATGCAGTAATAGCTTTGCCAGGTGGATGTGGAACATTAGATGAACTTATAGAAGCCATTACATTAAAGAGGTTAGGCCTATTCTTAAAGCCAATAGTTATTATTAACACCCAAGGCTTTTATAATCCTTTAATAGAAATGTTGGAGAGATGTGTTGATCAAAATTTTATGGATAAAAGGCATTTAAAAATGTGGAATGTTGTTGATGAAACTAACAACATTTTAGACATTATAAGAGACATTCCAGATTGGACAGATGATGCACTAAAGTTTGCAAGACAAGAATAACCTAGATAACTATAATTTAATGACAAGAAAAGAGTTTGAAAAGTATTTATTGGATTCAAATATTTGCTCTGATCGTATTAATGACTATTGGAGACTTTATGATAAAATAAATGAACCTGGAACTCCTTTGACATATAAGCAGAGGTCAAATTTTTTGCTTTCAGAATTAAGAAAGATGAATGATATTTAAATTATTCTTTTTTTGTAAATTTAAATGTCGATTTCCTTTATCGATAACCCGTGTGGACTGGGTTCAATAATATAGTCGCGGGTGGAGAGAACGCACCCGAATGAATCGTTACATAAGTTTAACTTTAAAGTTTAAGATTATGAATGATATGATTATGTTAGCTTTGGAACCAAACCAAGGCCACGCATTAGCATTAAAAAAAGAACTTCAAAACCATGCTCAGACTCAAAATAGAGAAATTGAGTTGGCTGAAGCTGTCTAATTTTTAATGAAAAAACCCCCTAATAATTTAGGGGGTTTTGTAGTTAGTCTTCAGAGGCAATTTTTACATTAACTGCATTTAACCCCTTTTTACCTTCTATTAATTCAAATTCTACTTTGTCTCCTTCTTTTATCCTGTCAATTACTCCAGAAATGTGAACGAAATGTTCGGCATCTGAATCAATCTCTTTAACAAAACCAAAACCTTTAGTCTCATTAAAGAACTTTACAATTCCTTGATTCATTAATTCATTAATTTAATTTGTGTAAAAGTATAATATTAAAATGATTATAATCAGTTTTTGTAGATTATTTTAATTTATTGAATTATTAATAATTAATTATATTAAGTTTAGAATATTGTAAATAAGGCATTATGATATCAATTAAGGATCGTAAACTAATATTTCAATTAAGTAAAAAAAAGTATCGAGTCCAAAATAAACTTTTCGTAGCTGAAGGTGAAAAAACAATTGAGGAATTAATAAGCAATGGTTGGAAATATGAAATGCTATTTTCTACTAAAAAAAATCTTTATCCAGATGCAAGACCAATAAAATTAAGCCAGATGAAGCAAATAACCCATTTTAAGACTCCAAGTCCGATTTTGGGTGTTTTTAATTTGCCTCAATCAAAAAGAATTATGTCAGAGTCAACTACAATTGCAATAGATGGAATTAGTGATCCAGGTAATTTAGGAACAATCATTCGATTATGTGATTGGTTTGGGCTATCTCAAATATTATGTAGTAATGAAACTGTTGATTGTTATAATCCAAAAGCAATACAAGCCTCTATGGGATCAATTGTAAGAGTTAGATGCCATTATTTAGATAATCTAGGGGATTCTTTAAAATCATTAAAAAAACCAATTTTTGGGGCAAGCTTAAATGGCAAATCAATTTATAAATATAGATTGGTTAAAAACGCCACTTATATATTTGGCAGTGAATCTCACGGTATATCAAAAGACATTTTAAAAAATCTAAACTGTGAGTTAACTATACCGCATTTTAGAACTGGAAAATTGAAACCAGATAGTTTAAATGTAGCTAACTCTTTAGCAATTTTTTTGAGTGAATTATCAAGAGTATAAATTTTGAAAAGATATATATACTTAGTTTTTCCTATTTATTTTGCTAGTAGAGCAATTCTCCTTGCTATGGATGGCAATTTTAATTTTGGTTTTTACCTAAGATTAGTATTATTTGTTTTATCATTATATTGGAGTTTGGAAGAAATTAAAAAAGAAAATAAATATGCCTTTTGTACCTAAAAACACTATGCTGGTTTTCTTAATATCTGTAATGGTTACTGGTTGTATAAATTCATCTAATCTTACTTCAAATTATAATGATGATTTAGTACCTGATGTTAATTGGAGCCTTATTGATTCAATTGACATCAATCAAATAAATAGTGATCTCGTAAATGGAAAGCCTACCGTTGATATTGGAATATATTTTCCTTCAAATTTGGATTCAACATTTACTAAAGTAACATTTAACAAGATGATAGAAAGCTTCCTTTTTGCAAAGGAAATCTTCAAACCAACTGATGTACAGTTAAAATTGTTATTTGCTAAAACAGGTAATATAAATTCAAGTTATTTATCAATGCAGGCTAATGAGACTCCTGGTATTCCTGATACGGAATATGTTAATCTATATGAAAATTCAAGAAGGCATCCATCAATTCCCACAGCTCATGCAATTAATGCTTTTAGAAGTATTGTAGAAAAAGATATTAATAATTCAAGAACGATATACTTAATTGCTCTGCAAGATGTTTTTTATCCATTTTTGACTTTAGCCGAAGGTCGAAATTGGATGATGAAAACGGTTCGAACAGGAGGGTTATCATTTCCCTCATATAGCTATGTTGACCAAATTCCTAATGAGCTTAGAGGTGTTATCACCATAACAAACCTTTCAACGGAGGATAGATATAGAAAAACAATCGCCCACGAGTTAGGTCATAAATTAATTAATGTTAGTCATGAATACAATGATATAAACCCAGGATTTGAAGTATTTGCTGAAGGCGGTCTAATGTTATACGGTAGTGGAGAGGATATACCCTCAGGAAAGGAAGGCCGATGGCACCTAGAAAGACTACAACTTTCTCCTTATTTATATAAGATAGACGAAAGTGGAAATAAAATTTGGAACGATGATTACAAAGAGTCAGGTCATTATTATGACCCTATTTATGATAATTATGTAATTCATTTTTTGCCAGAGCCACCAATTAATGATGATTGGTAATAAAAATTAAGTAATTTAGAAAAACAATTAAATAGTTAAATATGGGTAGTAAGTTTTTTGGAAACAAAAATGATAACCGTGAGACAAATGGTAAGAGATTATTTAAGGGTGGAAAGTCAAAATCAAAGAATAAGGTTTCTTCAAATTCAGATACAAAAAGTAAAGTCCCAAATAAAGGTTTTAAAAACTCTGGAACCTCAGGAGTTAGAAAAGTGGGTAGAGGAGGATAGATTTAATTTTATGATAATAAGATTTATTAAAATCTTAATTGATAGAAAAAAAGAAATGAAGAGTTTAAAAAGACTTTAAGAATAAAACAGGAGTTGATTTTAACAACATTCATATTCACGGAGATGGACCTCTACAATAATTTTTAAAAGATTATGAAAAAATGGATATCTCTATTAATCCTAATAATAGTTTCTTGCTCTAAGGATAAAGAAAATAATAATGAAAATTGTATTGATGAATCATTAATCGATATTTCATCTGCTTGTATAGAGATATATGATCCAGTATGTGGATGTGATGGTAAAACATATCCCAACTATTGTTATGCCTCAACTTTTAGTGGAGTTAAATCATTTACAGAAGGACCTTGTGACTAAAGAAAAAGAAGAAATAGCTTAAATTTTTCTATATTACATAGTTGAAAGCGAGTGCCCACCTCTTGATAGAAACAAATCAACTATTAACCAATTAACAAAAGGAGGACAAGAGATGGGGACTCTAGTTCAATAATACAAATTTAAGCAAGTTTTGTTTCGTATTTTTAAAAGGAAAAGTTAAATATGTTAAGAAAATAACTTGAATTTTTCTAAATAGAAAACTCACTCCCCTAAACATCCATTTTACGATAAACGAACTGTCCCAGTAATATCAATTAATAGCTTTTTAGTTTTAATTTATTTTTTAAATTCACCAATATTTATATAAATTTAACTCTGAATAACCTAAATATAATTATATGAATCTAATGCTAACAGCTAGTTGTAATAATGCAGATGATTTTAAAATAAATGGCTATGAAAATTTAAAATCTGAGTTTTCTGACTGGTGTGATTCCTCAAAATGTATTTTTTGTAAAATTGATAATCAAAATGTCTTAGAGCTTTTTTTTGATGTAAACCCTCTAAAACTTAGAGAGTGGTTAGCTAAACCATCCACTCAGCAAATCTTTAAGGAACATAATTTTATACCAACAAGATATTCTTTTGAACCTTTATCAATGTAATTTTCTAAACTGCAGTACTGAAAGTGAGTCCTCACCTCTTAATAAAAACAAATAAAAAAAACTAAAACCAATTTAACAAAAATTAAGATAAGAGATGGGGACTCTAATTCAATACAACAAATTTAAGCAAGTTTTGTTTCGTATTTTTTAAAGGAAAAGTTAAATTGCTTAAGAAAATAACTTGAATTTTTCTAAATAGAAAACTCACTCCCCTAAACATCCATTTTACATAAAAAGTACTGTCACAGCACTGCCAATTATTAGCATTTTTGAGCTTTTTTTTACATAATCTTAAATTTTAAATAATATATAAAAGCAACTATATAATTAATTTTAAGCAATCTTTTAGATAATTTTAGTTCCAGTTAATGGCTTCTGGAGCTTTTTGTTTGATTAGCTCCAGTTAATAGTTTCTGGAGCTTTTTTTTGTAATTTAATGTAGTCGAACACGGAGTAAAGAAAAAACCCTCCAGTAGGTGAAGGGTTTATATTATAAGTGTAATGTAGCGGTTAGCTTGCTCCCCCTCTTGGACTCGAACCAAGGACCCTCTGATTAACAGTCAGATGCTCTAACCAACTGAGCTAAGGAGGATTACAGTCGGCAAATATAATTTATTTTTTGAATTTAAATTTAATTTAATTACTATATTTGAAATCGTGAGGCATTTATATAATTATTTGTTATTAGTTTCTCTATTATTTCCTTCAATAGTTGAATCTTTTCATGCCTTTAATGATTCACATCAATTTATTAATCTTGAAAGTATAGATGTTCATAAATCTAAGTTTCATTGTCAAATTGATTTATTTTTAAACCAAGAAGACGAGACAGATTATTTCTTTATTGATGTTTATGAATCATTTATTCCTTTCATAAATATTGTTTCTTTTATAGAAAGTGACACACCAATATTTTTTTACAATTATCATTCTACAAGAAAAAGAGGTCCACCTGCTAAAGTATAGTTCTTTAGATGCATCTTTTGTTTGATCAATTTGATTAGACAAATTTTTACAATTATTAAATAACAATCGAAATAGGTGTAGTGATATACCTCAAACCTTTTCATTTTAAACAGGAAACTGTTTAGATGAATTCTAAAAAAATAAAAAATGAATATAAAATATAAATTATGCATGGTATTAATCATGCTACTACTAACAAAACCAGTTTTGTCTCAGGTTATAGATCCCTTTGAATTAGATGAGATAATCTTATCTCTTCCATTTAGTCAAAGTTTGGGTAAATCTGTAATTAAAGTAGATAAAATAAATATGGATGATATTAGTCCAATAATAAAACAATATATAAGTAAATCAATATCAAAACTACCAGGTGTATCAGTTATTACTAGTGGTCCTGGTATTGCAAAACCTTCAATAAGAGGTTTAAGTTTTAACAGAGTTGTTGTCTACAATCAAGGAGTAAGACTTGAGAATCAGCAATGGGGAGAAGAACATGGAATTGGTATCACTAGTTCTGGAATAGAATCTGTTGAAGTGATTAAGGGTCCTCTTTATGTTCTTTATGGAAGTGATGCAATGGGTGGAGTAATTTATGCAGAACCTGAGAAATTTAAATCAATGGATGGATTAGATATAGATTACACTGGAATTTATAATTCTAATTATAATGGCCTAACAAATAATCTGGGGATCAATGGAAAGTCAGGTAATTTCAGTTTTAATTTAAGAGCAGAAATGATTGACAATGATAATTTTTCATCACCTGATGGCGAGGTCGAGAACACATGGTTTGAACAAAATGAAATTAAAGCAGGGATTCAATATTCAGGTGAAAAACTTAATTCTGAATTAAGATTAAGTATTGTTGAGTCTACTTTAGGTCTACCCCATATGGATGAGGACCATGACGAGCATGGAGATGAGGACCATGATGAGCATGGAGATGAGGACGATGATGAGCATGGAGATGAGGACCATGATGAACATATGGATGAAGAAGGTATTTACCAGGAATTGAAACATACCACAATTACTTGGAAAAATACATTTGATCTGGGGAATAATCATTTACTTAATGTTACTCTTGGGCAACAGTTCAACGAAAGAATGGAATTTGGTGAACATGGAGATGAGGACCATGATGAACATAGAGATGAGGACCATGATGAACATGGAGATGAGGACGATGATGAGCATGGAGATGAGGACCATGATGAACATATGGATGAGGATCATGAAGAAGGCGAAGCTGAATTAGACATGGAATTATTAACTAATACATTAGATATAAATTTAATACTGCCTCAATCAGAAGATTTCAATTTAATTCTTGGTACAAGTCTACTAAGTCAAACAAATAAGAATTTTGGACATGAAATATTAATACCTGATGCTGAGGTGAATGACTTTGGACTTTATGCATTGGGGGAGATAAGTTTTGGAAATTCTTCAGACGCTATTATTGGATTAAGATATGATAAAAGATCAATTTCATCTGGGATTTATTCTTCAGATTATTCAAATTTTAATGGAGCTCTAGGTTTTAAAAAGGAGTTCACAACTTCAACTTTAAGATTCAATTTAAGTTCTGGATATAGATCACCTAATTTAGTTGAATTGTATTCTGATGGAGCTCATCACAGTACATTTATGTATAAGAAGGGTAATCCAAATTTGTTGGCTGAAAATAGTTTTCAAACAGATTTATCTATCCAAGTTAATAGTGAAGATTCAGTCTTATCATTTGATTTATTCCTTAATGATATTAGAGATTATATATACTTGCAACCAACAAATACTCTTATTGATGGTTTACGGCTTCATAATTTTTTACAGCAAGATGCAACACTTTATGGAGGGGAAATACACCTAAATAAAAATACAAGTTTTGATTGGCTATCCTATTATACTTCTATAGAATATGTATTTGGTGAAACACAAGACGGTATGGCATTACCATATATATCTCCATTAACTTTTAATCAAGTTTTTAACATTAGTTTCTCAAGTAATTATTCATTTGAAATAGACTTTGTAGCTAAGGCAAAACAAAACAGAACAGCAATGTATGAGGAATCTACTGATGGATATTCCCTTTTAAATTTATCTGGAACATGGATGACATCATTTCTAGGAAATGACTTAAATATTTTCTGGAGTATTGATAATGTTTTTGATAAAGAATACTTCGATCATTTGTCAAGACTTAAAACAGCAGGAATTCATGAAATGGGGAGAAATATATCTGTAGGTTTAAAGTATAACTTCTAAAGTTTTTTTGTATTTGAAGTTATTTGGTAAGGGCTGGGTTTACCCAGCCTTTTTTTTATCCATTAAGGAATCTATAAACATCATTGCCATTTGCATATAAAACAAGTGTAATTAAGAGAAAGAACCCAATCATTGTTGCGGTCTCCATGAACTTATCACTAAGTTTCTTTCCAGTAATCATTTCATAAAATAAAAACATAACATGTCCTCCATCCAAAGCAGGAATTGGAAGTACATTCATGAATGCTAAAATAATAGAGAGAAGGGCAGTACTTAGCCAAAAACCTTTCCAATCCCATTTTGCAGGAAAAATGCTTCCAATAGTTCCAAAACCACCAAGTTGTTGTGCTCCTTTTTTTGTAAATATGAATTGAAAGCCTGCTACATATTCATATAAGGTCCAATATCCATAATTAAATCCTTGGACAACACTATCTACTAATCCTACAGATTTATTAATTGTACTAATGTTAAAAGCAGGATATACACCAATTGTACCATCACTGTCTCTATCAACTGACAAATTATAATTTAAATTATTTCTCTCGATGATTAATTCAATTGTATTATCATCATTTGAGTCCATCCAGTCTGAAAAGGAGACCCAGTCCTCAACAATTACATTATTAACACTTAAAATTCTATCACCAGATTTCAATCCTGATTCCAGGGCTGGTGAATCTGGAATTACACTATCAATCTCAGCAGCAAAAATTGGACTAAAACTATTTATTTGACCACTCTGGAAAATTTCGTTTCCTATATCATTTGGGATATCAATTACAGAGGTTAAACCACTATTCTTCTTAACAGTTATATAATCAATTGGTCTGAATAATAACATCCTATTTATCTCAAGGACATTATCTAACTCTTTACCATCTACATTAATAATTTTATCTCCTTTTTCAAATCCAATCTCTTGAATGATTTCAGAGGGTTGCATTCCAAGGGGAATATTTTCTTGTGGAAGTGTTTCTTTTCCCCAGACAAATAAAACCATCATATAAATAACAAATCCAAGAATAAGATTTACTGTAACACCCCCCAGCATAATTATTAATCTTTGCCAAGCTGGCTTTGATCTGAATTCCCAGGGCTGAGGAGGTTTGCTCATTTGTTCCTTATCAAAACTTTCATCAATCATACCGGATATTTTTACATATCCTCCAAGAGGAAGCCAACCTATACCATAAATTGTTTCACCAATTTTTTTCTTAAAAAGAGAATATTTAACATCAAAAAATAAGTAAAACTTTTCTACTCTTGTTCCAAAAAGCTTTGCAGGAATAAAATGTCCTAACTCATGAAGAATAATAAGTATTGATAAAGACAGAAATAATTGTGCAGCTTTAATTAAAAATTCAGGAGATAACATAAATTAATTTTGAACAGCAAATTTAATATTTTTTTAATTTCTTGAATTATCTTTGTTATCCAATATTTAGAAAAAATATGTTAAAAAAGTACTGGCTTTTTGCAACTTCAATGATAATAATTTCTCTTATAACAGTGTTTTCCTTTTATAATGTATTGACACCTGAAAAAAAATTACCAATATATCAACCTAGTATGGTAAAGTTTCAATTAGTTGATAGTACAATTCAACATGTAAAGAGATTTCATAAAATCGATGACTTTAAATTAATTAACCAGAATAACGATACAGTCACAAATGAAATATATGATGGAAAAATTTATGTAGCTGATTTTTTCTTTACTACATGTCCAGGAATTTGTCCAATTATGAAGGACAACATGATTGATATCCAAAAAGAGTTTATTAACGATAATCAAGTTTTACTTCTTTCTCATACCGTTACCCCGGAAATTGATTCGGTTGACATTCTAAAAGATTATTCTATTGATAATGGAATTATTGATTCAAAATGGAATCTTGTGACTGGAGATAAAAAACAAATCTATAATCTTGCCAGAAAGTCTTATCTAGTAGCAGAGGATATTGAAAGTGATATTAAGTATGATATGATTCATACTGAAAATTTTGTATTAGTTGATCCTAACAGAAGAATAAGAGGCTTTTATGATGGAACAAACTTTGAATCAATGGAAAGACTTATAGAAGACATTTATATTTTAAAGAAGGAATTTTAAAATATTGATTGTTATTTATTCATCATATCCTCAATCTCATCGGCTTCTATTACAATATCACTCATTAGATTTCTTGGTGCTCCTTTTGATTGAATTACTAGGTCATCTTCTAGCCTTATCCCAAAACCTTCATCAGGAATATATATTCCAGGTTCCAAAGTAAAAACCATATTTTCTTGGAATGGGTCTTCAAGAAGTCCATAATCATGAGTATCTAGTCCAAGGTGATGTGAAGTTCCATGCATAAAATATTTTTTGTAAGCAGGGTTCTTCTTAGTCTGATTTTTTATATCATTTTTATCAATTAGTCCTACTTCAAGTAACTCTTTTGTCATAATTTCTCCTACTTGTTCATGAAATAATTTCCAATTGTTACCAACAGTTAACAATTTAGTAGCTTCATTTTTAACTCTTAAAACAGCATTGTAAATTTCCTTTTGTCTTTTTGAGAATTTTCCTGATACAGGAATAGTTCTAGTCATATCACTAGAATAATTTCCATATTCTGCTCCCACATCCATTAATATTAATTCCCCACTTTTACATTGTTTATTGTTTTTTATATAGTGAAGAACATTATTATCATTTCCACTGGCAATAATTGGAGAATATGCAAAACCTTTAGATGAGTTATTAATAAATTCATGAATAAACTCTGCTTCAATTTCATATTCCCATACACTAGGTTTAATAAATTTTAAGACTCTGTTGAATCCTCTCCTTGTTATATCACATGCTTTTTTTATTTGATCAATTTCATCAGGGTGCTTAATAGATCTTTGTCTTTGAAGAATTGGATTACTTTTTGCAACATTGTGAGCAGGGTAATTTTTTAATAGCCATGAAATAAATCTATCCTCTCTGGTTTCAACTGGAGAGTTTGCCCTGTAATGCTCATTTTTATTTATATAGAAAGTATCAACTTTAGTTGCAATTGAACTAAGTATATCCTTAAAGTCATCTATATAGTATATACTATTAATACCAGATAGTTCATTTGCCTGTTTTCTACTTAATTTCTCACCTTCCCAAACTTTAGTATGATTGTCTGACTTTCTTATAAATAGTATTTCTCTTGTCTTGTCATCTTTTGATGGAGGATACAACAATAATATAGTTTCTTCTTGATCAATACCTGTTAGATGAAAAATATCTCTATGTTGTTCAAAAGGTAGTTCGGAATCAGCACTTACTGGATATATATCATTAGAGTTGAAGACAGCCATAGAATTGCCCTTCATTTCATTCATGAAATTCCTTCTGTTCCTTTTATATATTGAATTACTCAGTGGAATATATCTCATTTTATTTTTATCAATTAACTATTTTTTTAATATAATGTTTTTAAATTAAAGGTAAAATTAAAAATTATGAAAAAGTTTTTGTCAATTTCATTAAGCTTAATAAGTACTGTTGTTATGTTTTCTCAACCAAATCCAACAGATGCTGAAAGTATAATTAAGGCCTACAAGGATAAAGAGATTTTAGTCCAATCATCCAGAGTTAAAAATATCGAATTTAAAAATATCGGGCCTACAATTATGAGTGGAAGAGTTGTTGCACTGGAGGTTAATCCTCAAGATCCCACAAAATTCTATGTTGCTTATGCTTCAGGGGGAGTATGGTATACAGATAATAATGGAACATCATTTCAATCTATTTCTGATGAATGGCCAACTCAAAATATTGGAGAAATTGCAATGGATTGGGGTAATGGAATATTATGGGTTGGAACAGGAGAAAATAATTCCTCAAGATCCTCATATTCTGGTATAGGAATATTAAAGACAAATGCTGATGGTTCAAACTGGAAAAATGTTGGTTTGCATGATAGTCATCATATTGGAAAAATCTTAATAAATCCAGAAAATTCTGATCATGTAGTAATTGGAGTTACTGGGCACTTATATTCAAATAATATTAATAGAGGTGTATATGTAACCAAAGATGGTGGGGAAAACTGGAACAGGACATTATATGTAAATGATGTAAGTGGTATTATTGATATGTCTGATACTCCAGGAAACTTCAATGTAATGTATGCAACATCTTGGGAAAAAGATAGAAAAGCTTGGAGATTTGACGAAGATGGTAAAAGTTCAGGTATATATAAAAGTATTGATGGAGGAAATAATTGGAGCTTAATATCTAATGATGAATCTGGTTTTCCAACCGGGCCTGGAATAGGAAGGATTGGATTAGCAGTTTTTGATAAAAATATAGTTTATGCAGTTGTAGACAATCAGAACTTTAGAGAATCTAATGAGAGAGAGGAAAATCAAGGTTTGACTAAAGAATCTTTTATAGGCATGACAATAGAAAACTTTAATAAGATTAGTACTGATGATCTTAAAGCCTTTTTAAAATCTAATAGATTTCCATCTAAGTATAAACCTGAAGCAATTAAAAAAGATATTAATGATAGAAAACTTCAGCCTGAAGATTTGTATAAATATTTAGTAAATGCAAACTCTGAATTATTTGACACTCCAATAATTGGAGCAGAAGTATATAGGAGCAATGATGGAGGAAAAAAATGGGTTAAAACACATAATACATATCTAGATGGAGTTTATAATACCTATGGATATTACTTCGGTAAGATCCATGTTGATCCAAATAATAGTGAAAAAATTTACACTTATGGGGTTCCAATTTTATCTTCTGATGATGGAGGAAAAACCTTTTACAGAATAGGTAAGGAAAATGTCCATGCTGATCATCATGACCTCTGGATAAATCCAGAAAAACCAGGGCATTTAATAAATGGTAATGACGGAGGGGTAAACATTACTTACGATGATGGAGAAAATTGGATAAAAAATAATTCTACTGAAGTTGGGCAATTTTATGCAATAAATGTAGACTATCAAAAGCCATATAATGTTTATGGTGGACTTCAAGACAATGGGGTCTGGATGGGTCCTCATAACTCAGTGGAGAGCAAAAGATGGAATATGACAGGTCAATATCCATGGAAAGGTATTCTAGGTGGAGATGGAATGGAAATCCAAATTGATAAGAGAAATCCAAATATTGTCTTTACAGGATATCAATTTGGTTTTTACGCGAGGTTAGATTTAGATTCCGGTAAAAGGAAGTCTATTAAACCAATACATGAACTAGGTCAGTCCCCATTTAGATTTAATTGGCAGACTCCTATTCTATTATCACAACATAATCAAGATGTACTTTATCTTGGCTCAAATTTTCTTCATAAGTCAATAAATCAAGGAGATGATTGGGAAAACATATCTGAAGATTTAACCAAAGGTGGCAAAAAAGGGAATGTGCCATATGGGACAATTACTACCATTTCAGAATCTCCTATTACAGAAGGAGTAATATATGTCGGAAGTGATGACGGTATTATTCATGTTACAAAAAATGGAGGAAAAACATGGAAGAATATCTCTGATAACTTACCACAAGATCTGTGGGTTAGTAATGTTTATGCTTCACATCATGATGAGAAAGTTATTTACGTTTCTTTGGATGGTTATAGATGGGATAACTTCTCACCTTATCTTTTTAAAAGTAAAAACTATGGAAAAACATGGGAGTCTATAAGTTCAAATCTTCCAGATTCTCCAATAAATGTTGTGATAGAGGACAATTTGAATAAAAACATTTTATATGTTGGAAACGACCATGGAGTATACATATCATTAGATCAAGGAAAAACATGGGAGCCATTTAATAAAGGTCTTACATCTGCAGCTGTGCACGATGTAGTTATTCAGACTGATGAACAACATTTGTTAGTTGGAACACATGGAAGATCAATCTATCTAGCTGATATAAAAAAAATCCAAGATTTATCAGACGAAATACTTGAATCTTCGTTATACATATATCCATTGAATGACATTAAAAAGTCAGACTCTTGGGGTGTTCAAAGAAGTATTTGGAGCCAAGCTTATACTCCAAAGCTTAATATTACTCTATTTTCATCTTTGTCAACTAATTATAATATATCAATTAATGACTCTAATGGAAATAACGTTTACAAAAGTGAAGGCAAACTAGATAAGGGATTCAACTTTATTAATTATGATTTAATGGATAATAATGAATATTTAGATAAAGGGTTGTATAAGGTTTTAATTATTACGGATAACGATAATTTAGAAAAGGAATTCCAAATTCAGTAGTTATTTAAAGGTTTATGCATTAATTTTGTTGTAGAATTAGTGTAGATGAAATTATTTAGTTCTTCGATTGGACGAAAAATATTAATGGCTCTTTCGGGTCTCTTCTTGGTTGTGTTTTTAACACAACACTTTTTAATTAATGTAACTTCTGTATTTAGTGAGGATATATTCAATAAACTCTCCCATTTTATGGGAACTAATCCTTTAGTTCAGTTTGTTCTTCAACCAATATTAATATTTGGAGTCATTTTCCATTTTGTAATGGGATTTTACCTTGAAATTTTAAATGCAAAGTCAAGAAAAAATAATTACTCAAAATTTTCTGGTGGTTCAAATTCTTCATGGATTTCGAGAAATATGATTTTTAGCGGCGGAGTCATACTGGTTTTTTTAGTAATTCATTTTATTGATTTTTGGATACCTGAGATGAATTATAAATATGTTGAAGTTCTTCCGGAGGATCCTAACAGATATTTTGAAGAGTTAGTTCACAAATTTGAAAGTCCTTTAAAAACTGCTATTTACTCTTTCTCTTTTATTTTTTTAGCATTACACCTATTACATGGTTTTAGTTCTTCTTTTAAAACAGTTGGAGTTGATTCTAAGTATTACAATTTAATTCAAAAAGGTACTTTCCTGTTTTCAGTAATAATACCTGCAGGATTCGTATTTATAGCGATATTCCATAATCTTACATCATGAATAAATTAAATTCTAAAATACCAAAAGGCCCCTTAGCAGGTAAATGGACAAATCACAAAGGAAAGATCAACCTTGTTAGCCCATCCAATAAAAGAAATATTGATGTTATTGTTGTTGGGACTGGACTAGCTGGTGCATCTGCATCTGCTACTCTAGCTGAACTCGGTTATAATGTAAAATCATTCTGTTTTCAAGATTCACCAAGACGAGCTCATTCAATTGCTGCTCAAGGAGGAATAAATGCTGCAAAAAACTATCAAGGTGATGGGGATTCAACTTACAGACTTTTTTATGATACCATAAAAGGTGGAGATTACAGGTCAAGAGAGGCAAACGTTTATAGACTTGCTGAAGTCTCAGGAAATATAATTGACCAATGTGTTGCACAGGGTGTTCCATTTGCTAGAGACTACGGTGGACTTTTAGATAATAGATCCTTTGGAGGCGTACAAGTTTCAAGAACTTTTTATGCTAAGGGTCAAACAGGTCAACAGCTTCTACTTGGAGCTTATTCTGCAATGAATAGACAAATTGCTCGTGGTAAAATTAAGATGTATAGTAGACATGAAATGATGGATATTGTTATTGTAAAAGGTAAAGCTCGAGGTATTATTGCTAGAAACCTAGTTAATGGTGAAATTGAAAGACACTCTGCACATGCTGTAGTAATTGCATCTGGTGGATATGGAAACATTTTCTTTCTTTCTACTAATGCTATGGGAAGTAATGTATCTGCAGCCTGGAAAATTCATAAAAAAGGTGCTTTTTTTGCTAACCCTTGTTTTACACAAATTCATCCAACATGTATTCCTGTTTCAGGTGATTATCAGTCAAAGTTGACCCTAATGTCTGAATCACTAAGAAATGATGGAAGAATATGGGTGCCAAAAGAAAAAGCTGATGCAAAATTAATTAGGGAGGGAAAATTATCACCTGTTGACATACCAGAAGATAAAAGAGATTATTATTTAGAGAGAAAATATCCTGCTTTTGGAAATCTTGTACCAAGAGATATCGCTTCGAGAGCTGCTAAAGAGAGGTGTGATAATGGCTACGGAGTTAATAAAACTGGTGAAGCAGTATACTTAGATTTCTCTCATGCTATTATAAGATATGGTGAAGAGAAGGCAAAAGTCAGCGGGCTTGATTTATCTGACTTAAAGTTAGTGTCTAAACTAGGAAAGGAAATTGTCAAACAAAAATATGGTAATTTATTCCAGATGTATGAGAAAATAGTTGATGAGAATCCATATGAATTACCAATGAAAATATATCCAGCTGTTCACTATACTATGGGAGGTGTATGGGTTGACTATAACTTGATGACATCTATCCCTGGATGTTTTGCAATTGGTGAGGCTAACTTTTCTGACCACGGTGCTAATAGACTTGGAGCATCAGCATTAATGCAGGGATTGGCAGATGGTTATTTTGTATTACCATATACTGTTGGCGATTATCTTTCAGATGAAATAAGTACTGGTGAAATTTCTACAGATCTTCCTGAATTTGATAAAAGTGAAAAAGAAATATCAGAAAAATTAAAAAAACTAGTATCAAACAAAGGTGAAAAATCAGTAGACTATTACCATAAAAAGTTAGGTAAAATAATGTGGAATAAGTGTGGTATGTCAAGAAATGAAAAAGATTTAAAGTCTGCTATAAAAGAAATTAAAGAGTTAAGAGAAGACTTTCATAAAAATGTAAAAATACCTGGTGGTTTAAATGAATTTAACGAGCAACTAGCAAAAGCAACAAGAGTCTCTGACTTCCTAGAGCTAGGGGAGCTATTTGCAATTGATGCTCTAGAAAGAAATGAGTCTTGTGGAGGACACTTTAGAGAAGAGTTTCAAACAGATGATGGAGAGGCAATAAGAGATGATAAAAAATTTAAATTTGTTTCAGCTTGGGAATATAATGATGATCCTTCAAAGCCAATACTTCATAAAGAAGACCTGGAGTATGAAGATATAGAGATTAAAACAAGATCTTACAAATAATAAACTAGTAAAGTATTAATATGAAGTTATACTTAAAAATATGGAGACAAACTAACGTAGATTCAAATGGATCTTTTCAAAATTATGAAATTGATGAAATAACTCCTGATATGTCTTTCCTTGAAATGATGGATGTTTTAAACGAGAAATTAATTTTGGAAGGAGTTGACCCGGTTGCATTTGATCATGATTGTAGAGAAGGTATTTGTGGAAGTTGTTCTTTATTCATAAATGGGAGAGCACACGGTCCTGATACAGGAATTACAACTTGTCAACTGCATATGAGAAAGTTTCAAGATGGTGACTCAATAGTTATTGAGCCATTTAGAGCTAGTTCATTCCCAGTTATAAAAGATTTAGTTGTTGACAGAACGTCTTTTGATAGGATTCAGCATGCAGGTGGATATATTAGCATAAATACTTCAGGTAATACACAAGATGCAAATACTATTCCAATTAGAAAAGAAGATGCAGATAATGCTTTTGATGCAGCGACATGTATAGGTTGTGGAGCTTGTGTTGCAACCTGTAAAAATGCTTCTGCAATGCTATTTGTATCAGCAAAAGTATCCCAGTTTTCATATTTACCTCAAGGACAAGTTGAAGCGAAAGATAGAGTTCTTAATATGGTAAAGCAAATGGATGAAGAAGGTTTTGGTAATTGCACTAATACTGGAGCATGCGAGGTTGAATGTCCAAAAGGCATATCCATTAAAAATATAGCAAGGATGAATAAAGAATTTTTAAAAGCAAAACTTTAATTTATAGAATCTTTTAAAGAATTTAAAAGATTTAAATTAAATGTTTCATTAAGATCCCAATTTGCCCTAACATCAAGCTCACTTGGAAAATAGTATACTGGTTCTGGTTGAACTTGTTTTAAATAGTTTCCAGTATCCCAAAGATCATTTGAGTTTAGATCTTCAATTAACCTAAAAGTGTATTTTCCAGGTCTTATATAATCAAAAATATATGTTGACAGTGAATTAACATTTTTAAACTCTCTGATAATATTAGAATTTGAGTCTAACAGGTGAAGGATATATTTAGAATCATTATTTGCTATTACATCAAGAAAAACATTTCCATAATCTTCTAAAGTTTGACTGACAACATTAAACTGCAAGGTGTCATTTTCTGTACCTCGAATATCTTTAATTGCTCTAGGTTTGATAAATATGCTATAATCATCCGACGGTGAAACTTCAAAATCAATATCTATTTCATCTAACCTATCGTTAATGCTTGTTGTAAATGGTATAATAAGTGAGTCAATATCTCTGATAGTAATAAGTGAATCTTCAATCTTATTTAACGGAATGTTTGATGAAATCTTAAATGATTCTTTAAGATGGATTACATTAACTGTCTTGGAACTTATGTTTAAAGAGTCAATCAAACTATCTCTCTTCCTATCAAATTTTACTGTTGTAAGTTTGATTGTATCAGTCTCAATTAAACTGAAATTCAATGAATCGAAGCTATTTCTAGATAGCCAAAGATTTAAAGTATCAGTTTCTTTTTCTTTTATAAATACATAATTAACGGAATCAGGAATATTAGACTCAATTTTTATTTTATCTAAATCTAATTTTCCGTAGTAACCAAATCCAATTTTTTCGCTATTAATAAAATGAGGCTTATCCCATATTATTTCAGTTTCTTCTTTAAAAAGTTTTAGATCAATAACTGAATCTCTGGGTAGAGTTATCAGTGAGTCTATAAATCCGATTTTGTCATAAAAAGGATCAAAAAAATAATTATTATCTACATCTTTTAATGCAATTAATAAATATTTTCCTTGTTTTAAATTTTGAAATTTATAATTAGTTGAATCAAGTGTATTGGCAACATATGTAGGTTTATCTTGAAAAACTATGGAGTCTTTAAATAATGAATCTACGCGATACAATTGAAGTGATATAAATTCATCAGATTCTTGACTAAATGCATCTTTAGTATTCCCCCTAATATAAAGAGAGTCGATTGTCTCTCCTGTAGAAAACGTATAGCTGAAAAATGTCAAAGGATTATTTTCATTATTATCCTGGATGCTATTTCCGAAGTTAATAGTATATGTTGTTTCAGGGGCTAGACTGTCTAAAAATTTTAAAAAAACTTTTTTTGTAACTCCACTTAGAGGTTTTATTTCATATGATGATTTCTCTAATGGCGGAGAAATAATTAGTTGATCCTGAACTTTATCTAACTTTATCCACTCATCAAATGTTAGTCTAATTTCTTCTGAATCAAAATTGGTTGAATTTAATTTTGGACTAGCATTAACTAAAACAGGAGGGATGCTGTCTTTGGGACCACCTGTTGGGGTTCCTCTTTTAGCACAACCAAAAAGTATAATTAGTGATAATAATATATAGACTAAATTCTTCATTGAATAAATTCAAATACAAATTAAAGTATTTAAAATAGTAAAAAGAACTATTTTTGCAATATACTCATGGATAAAGATTCTCTAAAAAAGATTATTTCACATTCTAAAGAATACGGCTTTATATTTCCTTCAAGTGAGATTTATGAGGGATTAAATGCAATATATGATTATGCTCATAATGGTACACTTCTAAAAAATAATATAAGAGAATATTGGTGGAGATCCATGGTTCAGCTAAATGAAAATATTGTAGGTATAGACTCTGCAATATTTATGCATCCAAAGACTTGGATTGCATCTGGCCATGTAGATGCTTTTAATGACCCTCTTATTGACAACAAGGACTCCAAGAAAAGATATAGGGCTGATGTTTTAATAGAAGAATTTATTGAAAAGCTTAATTCTAAAATCCAAAAAGAAGTTCAAAAAGCTGAAAAAAGATTTAAAGAAAAATTTGATAAAGATCAATTTCTTTATACTAGCCCAAAAGTTCTGGAAATAACAAATCAGATTAATCAATTAAAATCAAGAATGGTCTCTGCATTTGAAAAAGATGACTTGGTAGAAGTAAAAAAAATAATTGACGATATGGAAATTAAATGTCCTATTTCAGGAACATGTAATTGGACTGAAGTCAGACAGTTTAACCTTATGTTTAGTACTAAGTTAGGAGCTTCTGAAGAGTCAAGTATGGATTTATATTTAAGACCTGAAACTGCTCAAGGAATTTTCTTAAACTATTTAAATGTTCAAAAGACCTCAAGAAAGAAAATTCCTTTTGGAATTGCTCAAACTGGTAAGGCATTTAGAAATGAAATTGTTGCCAGACAATTTATCTTCAGAATGAGGGAATTTGAGCAAATGGAAATGCAATTTTTCATTAAACCTGGAACTCAGGAAAATTGGTTCAATCATTGGAAAGATAAAAGACTTAATTGGCACTTAAATTTAGGTGTTGACTCTAGTTTATTTCGATTCCATGATCATGATAAACTTGCCCATTATGCTGACGCTGCATGCGATATTGAGTTTAATTTCCCCTTTGGGTTTAAAGAACTTGAGGGTATTCACTCAAGAACTGATTTCGATCTTAAAAGCCACGAGGAGCTTTCAGGCAAGAAAATTCAATATTTTGATCCTGAATTAGATAAGAACTATACACCATATGTTCTTGAGACATCTATTGGTTTAGATAGAATGTTTCTTGCAATTATATCTAACTCATTTAAAGTAGAAACTTTGGAAGATGGATCTACAAGAAATGTTATGAGTATACCTAAGCAAATTGCTCCAAACAAATTAGCAGTTCTTCCACTACTCAAAAAAGATGGACTTCCAGAATATGCTAGAAAAGTTATGAATGAGTTTAGTCATGAGATTAATCTTGTTTATGATGAAAAAGATGCAATTGGAAGAAGATATAGAAGACAAGATGCAATTGGGACTCCATATTGTATTACAATTGATCACCAAACAATTGAAGATGATTCATTCACAATAAGAGATAGGGACTCAATGGAACAAACAAGAATAAACATAGAAGATTTAAAATCTATTGTTGATAGTGAATTAACACTTAAAAGTTTATTAAAAAAGCTTTAATTGAATATTATTAGTTATAACGTAAATGGCATAAGAGCCGCAATAAATAAAGGATTTGTTGACTGGCTAAAAAGAGAATCTCCTGATGTCATATGTCTTCAAGAAATAAAAGCAAGTAAAGAACAAGTTGAGATTTCTGAAATTGAAAACTTAGGATATAACACATTCTGGTTTTCAGCTCAAAAAAAGGGCTATAGTGGCGTTGCAATATTTTCAAAACAAAAACCTAATCATGTTGAATATGGTTCAGGAATAGACTATATGGATTTTGAGGGAAGAATCATTAGACTTGATTTTGATAAGGTATCTATCATAAGTTTATATCTTCCATCAGGAACAAATTTAGATAGACTTGACTTTAAGTTTAAATTCATGGATGACTTTAAAGATTACATTTATCAATTAAATGATGAAATTAAAAATTTAGTTATTTGTGGCGATTATAATATTTGTCATAAAGCTATTGATATTCATGACCCTATAAGAAATAAGAACGTCTCAGGGTTTTTGCCAGAAGAAAGAGAATGGCTAGATAGTTTTATTGGAGAAAGATTTATTGATACATTTCGTTTTGTAAACTCATCACCGCATCAATATAGTTGGTGGAGTTACAGAGCAAATTCAAGAGCAAATAATAAGGGGTGGAGAATTGACTATAACATGGTATCAAAATCAATTGAGAAAAGTATAGTTAATGCATCAATTTTAAGTGATGTTTACCACTCTGATCATTGCCCAATAAAACTTGAACTATCTCTTTAGTTAATTAGCTTTAAGGCTTCATCAATATACACAAGTACGTCTGGTGAAACTCCAGCCCTTCCAAGATCAACATCTCTTTCTCCTAGCCTTGTAATTATTAATTTTTTTTCGGGGATCATAATTACATATTGTCCCTGGTGACCACTCATCAGAGAAATTTTTAAATCCTTATAATCAGATAGCCAAACTCCAATGCCATATTCTCTAAAATCATCTAAATATGGCTTTGTAGATTTTTGAATAAATGTTGAATCAATAATCTGACTTCCGTTCCAACTCCCATTATAAATGTATAGTTTACCTAGTCTAGAAAAATCTCTTGCATTTGAATGTAGACAACAGAATGACTTTACATTTCCTGATTCTTTACTGTCTATTTGCCAATATGCATCATTATCTGGATTAATTTTTGACCAGAATTCTTTTTCAAAATAATCCTTTGTTTTCATACCAGTTGCTTTTTCAATAACCATGGATAATATTTGGGTATTACCACTTGAATATTTAAAGGTTTTACTTGGCTCATCAATAAATTTCTGGTCTAACATCAATTTATCAAGATCTTCATAGAAGTACTGTTTTGCAACGGGACTAAAAGGATTTGATGTACCCTCATCCCAATCTATACCCGAGGCCATAGCAGCTAAATCAATAATTTTGACATCATTAGCAAATTCTCCCTTTAGTTCAGGAATGTAGTCAATCACTTTATCTTCAAGACTATTAATATAACCTTGCTCAAAGGCCTTTGCCATCATTAATGATACAAGGGTTTTTGCCATTGAAAAAGAATTAGTTGATGAGTTAACTGAATAATCTTCATAATATTTCTCGCCTATAATCGTATCATTATGAATAACAATATAGGCAGCAGTCCTCATTTTTTTATTATAGTCCTCAAACTCTGTAGAAAAATTAGTTGTCTTATCCTCACTCTCTGCCCATGGAGATTTTTCTAACGGAGATTTAATCGTCTCATAATCAAAATATTTCAAGTCGTCTATAAATACTGTGGTTTCCAGATTTAAGTATACAATTCGAATACCCCTTGCAAAATACTCTAGATTTAGAGTATAAACAACTGCAAATAATACCGCTATAGTTATTACTAAAATTTTTATTTTTTTCATTTTTTGTCAATTTGTGAGTCGACTATTTCAGATAAAGATTGTTGGGGTTCATTAGATTCTTCATCTTCTTTCTTTGTCCTCTTAATAGACCCTTGAATCATTATTAGCATTGAAGCAATAATAATTACTAGTAGTACTTTTTCATCAACAATATTACTCTTTTGAATATCATAATCAGATATACTTAAGAATAAAAGTATGGTTATTAAACCCCTAGGTGAAAAGTAAAGAAGAGGTTTAGATTCCTCATCTTTTAGTACAAGGGCCAAATAAAAATATCTAACACCATACATAATCAGCAAAACAGTTGCACCAATTATATATGGTTCAAACTCAACAAAACTCTCAAGAGGAATTGAAAAACCAAAGAATAAAAAGAAGAAGGTTCTGACTAAGAATGTTGATTCAGCAGTCAATAAATGGAATTCGTGTAAGTCAGACTTTTTAATATCATCAGTTTTGATATATTTCTTTAAACTCTTTGGAATAAGATTTGTAAAATTCGAAAGAAAAATTCCAAAAATAAATATTAAGACTAATGATGGAAGTTTTAAAAAATCTTTTCCAATCTCATAAGCTAAGATTAATAACGCTAGAATTAGAAAAAATTTTACATGATGCTCAATTCTTTGTATCAATTGAAATAAAAGATATGTTATAACAATTGAAATACCTATAATTAAGAAAATCTGTCCTATTAATGTAAAGATTGGTTCAAGTCCGATAAATGCCTCTCCCTTCTCTGCCTGTCTAATACAATAGTAAAAAATCATAATACCCAGAATATCTGAGAATGTAGATTCATAAACAACAAACTCCTTATTGTTAGTTATTAGTCCAGTTGCTGATGGAATTGCTACTGCGCTACTAATTATTGATAAAGGAATAGCATATATAACAGATGTCGAATATTCTAATCCTATAACTTGATTGAAGAAAATACTGACTAGCACAATATTGATAACAAGGATAACCAACGCAGCTAAAAACCCTTTAACTATAATCTGTGCTTTTTCTTTCTTTATTTCTAATTCCAGTGCAGCCTCAAGAACAATTAAGATTAATCCTATTGTGCCTAAAACGGGAACAAGACTATCAAGAAACTCAAAGTTGGTGTAACCGGAGTATGAGGAAAAAAACCTTAATATTATACCCGTTAGAACAAGTAGGATTACTGATGGAAATTTTGTCCTCCTAGCAAAAATATCAAACAAGTATGAAAATATTATTAATAAAGGGAGTACAATTAAAATTGATCCAACATCCATATTGGCTAATTTAATGAAATATATTCTATAAGTTATTTTTCAGCTTTATATTTGTTATTCAGTTTATTATGAATTCTATAACAATCGATAATGATATTATAATCAACACTTGCTCAAACTTTGACAATGAGCAAAAAAAGATATCATTGAATACTAATATTAATTTTATTCAATTTCATTTTTGTCTTGAAGGAAAAGTAATATTAAACTATAATGATAGAGCATATCAATTTCAACTAAGTGAAAACAGCTCAATCATCCTTTTTAATCCTTCTACAAATCTACCCATAGATGGTGAGTTAGAAAAAAACTCTAAATATTTAAGTTTATTAATTACAATCAAAAAATTTCATGGACTTTTCAGTGAGTTGACAGGTAATATTTCCTTCTTATCAAATGAAAATGTAGATAAAAAATATTACAAGGAAAACGTTATTTCACCACAAATAAGTACTGTATTAAATCAAATAATTAATGAGAAATTGAGTGATAATGTAAAGAACTTATATCTCAAAGGAAAGATATTTGAATTACTTGGGATGTACTTTAATGAATCAAATGATTTAAATATTGAACAATGTCCTTTTTTAGCAGATGAGAAAAATGTTGTAAAAATAAAGAAGGCAAAAGAGATAATTATTAAGAGAATGTCTAATCCTCCAACTCTTAAAGAACTATCTGCTGAAGTTGATATTTCACTAAAAAATTTGAAAGAAGGTTTCAAAGAAATATATGGATATACTGTTTATGGTTTCTTATTTGAATATAAAATGAATATTGCAAGTAAAATGCTTTCTACAAGAAATTATAATGTAAATGAAGTTGCAGATCACATCGGTTACAGTACATCTAGCCATTTCATCAATGCCTTTAAAAATAGATTTGGGACTACTCCAAAAAAGTATCTAAAATCAATCTAAAATTTGTTTTCAACTAAATTCTTTGAGTTCAGAATACAATCGCTAACTGAAACTCCTTTATGAAAATTACCATGTATATTAAAGTTTGGATTTTCATCTTCAAACCTTACAATTTCTATAATTAAATCCGAAATCGATAAGTCATAAGTTGGTATACCTCTCTTCCACCTATAGTGTTTTATATAGTTGGGTTTAGAATTTATTTTTAGTAGACTATTAATTTCTTTAAGAATTATATTTTCAATTTCCTTAGGATTTTTTTTACATAGATTTCTTTGTCTCTTTCCACCTACCAGAATAGTAAAAAGAAAATTAGTCTCTCCAGATACATGTTTAAATATATTGGAGCTATACAATATCCCCAAGAAACTTTTGTTGTCCTGAGGTTTTGTTAAAAGCCCAAAACCATCAATTTTATTTTTAAGACTTTTTTTGTCATAACCAAAATGAAAAACATCAATTGGTATGTAATCTTTTTTTGCTAGTAGATGTTTTAGTTTATTATCGGGTATCAAACTACTAAGTGAATAAGTTGGAATAGTCGAAATAATATTCTTACATGAAATTTTCTCTTCTTTATTAATAATTAAATTAAATCCATCGGATGTCTTTTCAATTTTTGAGATACTCGTATTAAATAAAATTTTATCATCAAATTTTTGTTTTAGTATATCAGTTAATTTCGAAAGACCACCTAATAAAGTAAATATTTTAGGCTTTGATTTTCTCTTCATTTTTATCATTCCAATTATTACACTCCCGTACTTCTGTTCTAACTCCCATATATTTTTTAGTGTATGTTTTGCACTCATAAATTTTGTATCGTCAGCATATATCCCAGTCAAAAAAGGAACTATCAGTTTATCGTGAAATTCACTTCCAAATCTTCTGGAAATAAAACTTTTTACATTGGTATTTTCTTTATGCCTAGGAATAAAGACCTCAAGTAAAATCCTAACTTTTGAAAAAAAACTTAATAATGAAGTTGAAAAAAAATCATAAAATGTTAAAGGTATTTTTGCTGGTTTTCCGTTTAGTAATACATATCTATTCTTAACTCCCTGTTCATCAGGATAGATTATTTCCTCTGATAAATTCAGATCGTCAATTAATTCCTGAACACCCATGTTATTGTTGAGTACTGTATTAGGACCATTTTCACAAGTATAACCCTCACTTTCAAATGAGTCTATAATCCCACCTACTTTATCACTTGATTCTATTATGAGAAAGTTTGTTATTTTTTTTGATAAAAAATTTGCAGTACTTAGTCCAGATATTCCAGCCCCTATAATTACTGTATTTAAATTCAAGTTTAATTTAATTTTAAATAATCTTTGGTCCAACTTGATATTAACTCGGCCCAATTATCATCATCATTAAGACAAGGAACATATGTATACTCTTCGCCACCTGCTTCTAAGAATTCCTCTTTACCTTCCATTTCAATCTCCTCAAGTGTTTCAAGACAGTCTGTGACAAAAGCTGGAGTAATAATAACTAACTTTTTCTTACCGCTCTTAGCTAGTCTTTCTAATTCACTATCTGTATAAGGCTTCAACCAAGGTTCATTTGGAAGCCTTGATTGAAAGGAGTTACTGTACTTATCCTTTTCAATGTTCAGTTTTTCAGTTACTAATCTTGTAGTTTCGAGGCATTGATGTTTATAACATGTTTTGTGTGCTAAAGAATTAACAGAGCAACAATTTTCAACTTTATAACAATGCGAATTTGTTGGATCAGAAATTTTTAAGTGACTTACAGGAATTCCATGATATGAAAATAAAATATGATCATACTCGATGTCTTTTATTGAGAAAGAAATTTTTGAAGATAATAAATCAATATAGTTTGAATTATTGTAAAAAGGAGGGACTATATCGATTTTAATATTTGGAAAATTTTCGTAAACCTCTTCCTTCACCTTCTCAACAACAGTTTCATAGGATGACATTGCATAGTGAGGATAAAGTGGAAGAACTAAAATATCTTTCACACCATTATCTTCCAATTCTTGGATACCTTTCTTTATGGTTATTGAACCATATCTCATTGCAAGTGATACGGGAATATCAAGAAGTTTAGTTATCTTATCAAATAGTCTTCTGGATAAAACAATTAATGGTGATCCCTCTTTCCACCATATTTTTTTATATGCTTTAGCAGATTTTCTTGGCCTTATATTTAATATTACTAGCTTGACGAGTATCCATCTAAAAATATAACTTTTACCTATGACTCTTTTATCCATTAAAAATTCATCGAGATATCTCTTGATGTCAGGAATTGATGTACTGTCTGGAGAACCTAAATTAATTAATAATAATCCTTTCATTATACTGTATTTGAATATGTTCCAACCTTTTGATCTATCATTGGGTCAAATCTCATAGCAATGTTTCGAGTAAATAATCTCCCCTTTTCATTAATGGCTATAATACCTGATTTAAAATTCAATATTCCATCTGAAATAAAATCATCAAGAAGATCTTCTTTAAATTTTACAATTTTATATATGTCAGAAGTAGAGACTTTATATTTTTTTGAAATTTTATTTAAATCCACAAAATAATTACACATGATAGAATTAATTATTTCACGAATTATCTTTTGTTCGTTTGTTACTGAATATCCCCTAAGAACTGCTAGATTATTTTTTTCTATTGAATTAATATATTGACTAGCATTTTTAATATTTTGTATATACGCTGAGTCTAATTGAGAAATTGAAGATGCTCCAAAGGCATATACCTGTCCAGTTGTTTCCCGTGTACAATATCCCTGAAAATTTCTATGGAGCTGTTTGTTATTTAAAGCAATTGCAAATTCATCTTCGGGTTTTGAATAATGATCCATACCTATAGATACATATCCAGCTTTTAAAAGTTTCTCATATGCGATTTCGTACATAAGTGCCTTATCACTTGAGCTAGGAAATCCAATTTTTTCTAATATTTTTTGTCTTGGTAGTACGCTTGGTACATGTGCATATGAAAAAGTAACAACCCTATCAGTATTTAATTTTATTGCTCTGTCTACAGTCTCTGAAAAATTTTCCGGTGTCTGATATGGCAGTCCATATACAAGGTCAATATTTGTTCCAGTAAATCCTTCATCTTCAATTTTTTTCACAATTTTTTCAATTGGGTACTTGGATGGCTTTCTATTTATACCTTCAAGGACATCGGTTCTGAAATCTTGAATTCCAAGTGAGATTCTGTTGAAACCAAACTTTTTTAATAGCTCAATATGATTAAATTCTAAGTGAGCTGGATTACATTCAATTGCCATCTCGTAATTAGCAGAGAAATCAAAAGTTTCATAAAGCTTATTGGTAACTCTTTCAATATATTTATATGATATAGCATTTGGTGTTCCACCTCCCCAATGAACTTGAGTTAATTTCCTTTTAGAGTCTATCTTTTTTGAGACAAATTCAATTTCTTTGATCAAAGCATCAATGTATCTCTCAAGAAATGGTTTTGTAAAACCTGTTTCTGTTGTACAGCCACAAAAATGGCAGATTTGAGGACAAAAAGGAATATGAATATAGACTGATACACTCTCAGGAGATTCACTGTTTGATAAAATCAACTTTTCAACATAGTCTTCATTACTAAAATTAGTATCAAAAAATGTAGCTGGCGGATATGAAGTGTATCTAGGGCCAGTTGAGCTATATTTCTTTAATAATTTCTCATCTACTTTACTCATGCTCTATTCCAATTTTTATTTTTTATCCATTCAACTACAAACTTTACTTTTTTATGGTCTATATCAGGCAGAAAACCATGACCTAGATTAAATATCCAATCAAAATTTTGATTGCCAAAATTAGTCAAAGTATTTAAATAGGTTTCAATTTTTTTATAGTCCTCATAAAATATTCTGGGATCCATATTTCCTTGAATACCGATTTCATTATTTAGTATTTCTCTTGCATGAAAAATTGATGTATGCCAATCTATACTAACATAATCACATATATCTTTACCAATATAACTTATACCAAAACCAAAATCTTTAGGAAAAAAAATTGTTGGACAATTTTCTTTCTTTGCAGTAGTTAGAATTCTTTTTGCATATGGAAGTATTAAATCTACATATAATTCATATGGAATGGAGCCACAATAAGTTTCAAAAAGCTGAAAAACATCAATACCAGCTTTACACTGACCTTTTACATAATCAATGGATGATTCTGTTATAAGTTCAAGAATCTTTTTACTCTCCTCTCTATTTTCATATAAATATTTAATTGCTTTTTTCATATGATCTTTTGATCCTTCTCTCTTAAACATGAAAAGAAAAACAGTTAGTGGTCCACCGCAAAAACCAATTAATGGAGTATTTTGATTCTTATCCGATTGAACTTGTTTGATATTATTATATATGTAATTCAACTTACTTGAATCAAATTCCAAATCAGCTGCTTTTGAATTAAAATTTAATGGATTGTTAAAAATAGGACCAGTTTTTTTGAACTCAACATCAAGACCTAATGCATGTGGAATTACCAATATATCGCTAAATAAAATTGCAGCATCAACATTCAAATCTTGTATTGGTAGTAATGTAACTTTAGAAGCAAGATCTTTATCATTCATTAGTTCATGGAATGTGTATGACTCTTTAAGTTGCATATAATTTGGAAGTATCCTCCCAGCTTGTCTCATAAACCATACAGGAGGTCTATTTGTTTTTTCACCATTTAAAGTTCTGATTAATATTGAATCCATTTAGTTTAATTTTTTTAGTGAATCTAGATTACTTTCAATTATATTATCAATATCTTTTTGATCGATTTTATTTGATAAAAACATACACTCATATTGAGATGGGGGAAGATATATTCCTCTCTTTAACATATAATGAAAGTATTTTGAATATAATTCTGTATTACAATCTTGTGCGTCACTAAAATTTTCGATTTTTTGTTTTTTTGAAAAAAATAATGTCATCATAGATCCTACTCTAGCTATATTTGCGCTTACACCAGTCTTATCAATATTTTTATTTATTCCATTCTCGATTTTTGATGAGATTATCTCTAAGTCTTTATAAACTTGATCGTCGAGCCTGTTCAATACACTGAGCCCAGCAGCCATTGCAAGAGGATTACCCGATAAGGTTCCAGCTTGATAAACTGGACCGTCAGGTGCTACGTGATCCATAACTTCTTGACTACCGCCGTATGCTCCTGCAGGTAAACCACCTCCTATAATTTTTCCTAAAGTTGTAAGATCAGGTTTTACTCCGTAAAGTTCTTGTGCACCACCTTTTGATACTCTAAATCCACTCATAACTTCATCAAAAATCAAGAGAGTATCATTCTCATCACATAAAACCCTTAATTCATTCAGAAAATTTTTATTTGGTTTGACCAAGCCCATATTTCCAGCAATAGGCTCTATAATAACTGCAGCAATTTTATTTTTATTTTTTTTAAAAAGTTCATTTACAGAATCAATATTATTAAAGTCTGCAACTAATGTATCTCTTGCAATATTATCAGTTACCCCTTGACTGTCAGGCTTTCCTAAAGTCATAGCACCTGAACCTGCTCTTATTAAAAAACTATCAAAGTGTCCGTGATAATTTCCAGAGAATTTTATAATGAGATCTTTCCTTTTATATCCTCTTGCTAATCTGATTGCACTCATTGTTGCCTCTGTACCTGAGCTTACCATTCTTACTTTTTCTATAGAAGGGACCATATCGATTATCTTTGATGCCATTAGGGATTCAATTTCTGTAGGTGCGCCATATGTTGTTCCTCTTTTCGAGTACTCAATTATAGAATCAATTGTGGCTTTTTCAGCATGCCCAAAAATAAGGGGACCCCAAGATCCAACACAATCTATATATTCGTTATCATCAATATCATTCATCTTACTTCCTTTACCACTTTTAAAAAAAATAGGAGTTGAATTTACACTTCTGAAGGCTCTAACTGGAGAGTTTACTCCACCAGGTATAATTTTTTTTGCCTTATTGTACGCTTCTATACTTTTACTAAACATTCTATTTATTTGATAATATTTTAGCGATCTCTTCTGCATTATATGTTATAATTGCTGAAGCTCCTGCACGCTTTATTGCATAAAGTATTTCCATTGTAAGTTCATACTCATCCACCTGATTATTTTCAGCGGCAGATTTAACCATAGCATATTCCCCACTAACATTATATGCTATTATTGGAATATTAAAATTTTCTTTGGCTTTTGATATAATATCTAAGTAAGCTAGAGCAGGTTTTATTATTATTGCATCACATCCTTCATTTATGTCGTACTCTATTTCCCTTATAAACTCATTAGTATTTTTAAAATTCATTTGATGGGTTTTTCTGTCTCCAATTTCTAATTTGCTATCAACAGCGTTTCTGAATGGACCATAAAATGATGATGCATATTTAACTGAATATGGGAAAATTGGTATTTTTTCAAATCCATTCATATCTAAAGTATCTCTTATTCTTTGAACTCTTCCGTCCATCATATCAGAAGGGGCTAAAATATCTGCTCCAGATTTTACAAGAGTTAATCCCTGACTTGATAATGTTTTTAAAGTTTCATCATTATCAACATCATTATCTATAATTGTTCCGCAATGTCCATGAGAAGTATAGCTGCAATTACATAAATCTGCAATTATTAAAATTTCGTCTTTAAACCTTTCTTTAATTGCTTTAATAGTAATTGGGACAATACTATCGCTTGAACATGCAATCTCCCCGTTGCTGTCTTTTTTATCTGATACCCCAAATAATAGTATAGATTTAATTCCAAGCTTAATTAATTGTTCACATTTTTCAATTACATTGTCAGTTGAAAGTCTATATTGTCCTTTAAGAGACTCTATTTCATCCTTTACATTATTGCCTTCACATACAAAAATTGGATATATTAAATCAGAGATATTTATTTCGACATCCTGAACAAGCGATCTAATGTTTTTGTTATATCTAAGCCTTCTTAATCTGGATTCAGGATATTTCATAATTTAAATTTTTATTTAAAAAATTAATAATTGAATTGCTTATTCCTTCGTAGGACTGCATTTTAGCTGTTACCAGTGGTTTATAACCTCTTCCTTCAATATATTCTGTTGTGGTATTACCAATACTGATTATCTTATCATTAGGGTTGTATTTATTAATGAATGATTCAAAAGTTGATGGGCTCGTAAATACTGTAAAGGTATTTTCATACTCTAATAAATTTTTAATCTCATGATTGACTTGATCTATTAATGAGGTTTCATAAAAAATACCTTGTTCTATGTTAATAAACTTTGATAGACAATCAAACAAATCTTTTTTTGCTAAGTTCCCTTGGGCAAGAAGAATTTTTGATTCCGTTTTTAAATCAAGCGCTCTTATGTCTTCACACATAAATCTCGAGTAGTTTCTTTTCAAGATATAGTCAGCTTGAAAATTATATTTTGCAAGTTTATCTGCAGTCTTTCTTCCAATGCATATAAAGCCTAATGCATCATCAATTTTTGCAGTTAAGTTATTCATGAAATATTTCACTCCATTTTTTGATGTAAATATTACATATTGAAAGTTATTGGGGTTAATAGAGTTGATAATCTTAGATGTTGATATCATCGGGTAATGATAAATATCTACACCCATTGATTTAAGTTCTGAAAAATTAAAATCAATTTCCTCTCCAGTCAATATAATATTATACATACTATTCAAAATCAAATTTTTTAATTAATTCTTTTCCTCCATTTTCTAAAATCTTATTTGCTAACAGATTATCTAAATCTACATTTTCATTTTTGTTAGCCTCGGCTTTATCTTTTATTAAAACCTTACCGTCTAATGATAATACGGCTCCAATCAAGCATATTTTATCTCCATTTACACTGGAGAAGGCTGCTATTGGTGAGTTGCATCCTCCACCTAACTTATCCATAAATGATCTCTCAAGAAATGTACATCTCTCAGTCTCTTCATGATTTATTTTGCAAATAATTTTATCTATTTCAGATTTATCTGAGTTTATTTCAATTGCAATTGCTCCTTGACCTGGTGCATTAAGCATTATTTCGACATCAAGGTATTCAGATATATAACCTTCAAGACCTAATCTTTCTATACCAGCAGCTGCCATAACAAGCCCATCATATTCACCATTTATCATTTTTTTAATTCTAGTGTCAACATTTCCTCTAATATCCTTAACTGTTAGATTTGGATTAATGTTTAATAACTGTGCTTTTCTTCTTAAAGATGAAGTTCCAATTATTTCATTTTTAGTAAACTCTGAGAGTTTTTTTTTACTTCGACTCAAAAAAACATCTTTGTGATTACCTCTCTCTAAAATTGCTGAGGTTTTTATAATCGAGGAATTTTCAACTGGTAAGTCCTTTAAACTGTGTACAGCTATATCTATTTTTTCTTCAATTAATGAGTCTTGAATTTCTTTAACAAAGAACCCTTTATCTATGCTCCTGTCGAGATTTCTATCCTGAATCTTATCTCCTTTTGTTTTTATTTCAACAATTGAATAATCAATGTTAGGAAATTTTTTCTTAAGGTTTTCTCTAACTAGATTTGCTTGATACAATGCAAGTTTGCTTGAGCGAGTTCCGATTTTTATTAGATTAATCATCTAAAAAGATTTGATTAATAATCTCAATAGCTTTTTCATCTTTACCATTGTTACTTGCTTCTTTTATTTTTCTAACTAAATTGTCAGAGAACTTTTCATAAATTTTATTAAGCTTCTCATTAAATTCATCGGAATTAACTATGTTAGAGTTACAATCACATGAGGAAGAGTTAATATTGTTAATAGTCTCCTCAACAACAACATCCTTTATTTGATTTTTGATTGAAAGTATGGAAGGTCTTAGTTGCCTTGAATTTGTCCAATCATCGAAATCAGATAAAAAATCATCAATAAATTTTTCTGCTTTTTTGACTTCTGCTTTTCTTTTTTTGTAGTTTACGTTTACAACATCTTTGAGACCATCTACGTTAATTAGCTTCACATTTCCTATTTTATTACATGAGTCAGGAATATTCCTTGGGACAGAAAGGTCTATCATAAGAAGTTCGTTGTCTCTTTCGCTCATTATCTTTTCAACCTCATTCTTACTTAGTAAAGGATTTTTTGAGGATGTCGAAAAAATAGCAACATCTACTTTTTTAAGTTCCTCTTTAAATGAGCTAAAGTCTACCGAGCTATAGCCAAGTTCACTTGCAAATTCACTAGCCTTTTTGTTTGTCCTGTTGGTAATTTTCAAATTGGGGTATCCTTTTTGATGTAAGTGTCTAATAGATAATTGAGATGTTTCACCTAAACCGACACAAAGAAATTTTGGATTGCTTATATTCAGATCTTTATGGATCTTCTCTACTGCAGCGTAACTAACCGATACAGCACCTTTACCAATTTTAGTGTTTGTTCTAATAAACTTACCAGTTTCCAATGATTTCTGGAACATTCTTTTTAAAATAGGACCTAACATTTTGTGCTTGTATGAGAAATCATAAGCATCCTTCAACTGCTCAACTATCTGAAATTCGCCAATTATCATAGATTCGAGCCCAGATACTAATCTAAATAAATGTTTTGAAACTTTATAGGAACCAGACACCATCATAAGGTGAGGAGATATAGAATCTTTAAACTTTCTAAAATCTGCTAACTCTTTAACAATACTGTGTATGAACTTATTTTCTTTTCCAATGTGATTCTCAAATTCAAAGTATATCTCTGTTCTATTACATGTTGATAATAACATTAGACCTTCTACACCAACATTCTTTTTAAGTAAATTGTGAAATACAATTTTATCTGCATTATCGAGATAGAATTTCTCACGAAGATCGAGAGGGGCATTTTTAAAATTTAGACTTATTAAACCAATCAAAATCGAGTAATATTTGCAAATTTAATTTTACAAATTTACAAATAATAACGCTAAAGGTTCTAAAAGTATTGTTTGAAGTTCTCAGTACTAATATAGAATTGTTCTAAATAGTTGCTAAAAAATATCGTTATAGGTTCATAAGTTTTCCTTATTCTATGATTCTGCTTTTTAAATCTCCATTAATTATAGGGCATGACTCATATTTTCCAAAAAATTTATACCTGGTAAATGCTACGATATCATAAGCAATATTTGATATAAAGGTGGGTAGTATCAGTATTAAGATTCTTATTATAAAAAGCATTTTTACTATTCTCAAGATGTAAAAAACTGCTTTGCTTTTTTGCAATATAGTACCATCTTTTTTTATTACAGCAACAGAATCAACTTTCAGTACATCTGGGTAGTGAGTTTTTGTAAAATTACTCTGTAGACTAGTTACATTAAAATGTTCATCTTTGTCTTTATTAAGAATCAACCGAATAAAGAAATTACAAAGTACACATATGCCATCATAGATAATAATTTCACGTTCTTGATTCATAGCTACCCAAAAGTACAAGAATTTTTAATTCATAAAAAATTAAAATCGATATTCAAAGCCAGCATAAATTCCGAAAGGATGGCCTGGTCTTAATCCTGCAGGAGCCCTTGAAACTGCATAATTTTTATCAAAAAGGTTTAACATTTTTGTTCTAAATGTAATATTTGAATTTAAATTATATCTAAAGGATATATCAAAAATTAAATAAGAAGGTATCTCAACTGAACCATTTGCAACGGTTGAATATTTTCCATTATAATTTCCACTTAAATTAATTTCATATTTATCAGACTGAAAGCTTATTGAGGAATTTAATTGATGTTGAGGTATATATGGAATCCTATCACCATTATTAACTTCTCCCCATATATCTTGGGTGCTTCCAAAATTGCTTTGAAATTTTGCATTAGTAAGAGTATAGGAAAGCGAAAAAGGAATAGAAAGTTCATTACTTTCTAATAAATTAGTTCTCAATAAAAATTCAAATCCGTTTACTAAAGCTTTACCGGCATTAAAGGGATCCTGCTCTCCAAAACCTCCTGTTGCTGCAAGATCATTACCTAATAGGTTGGTATAGTTATTTTGATAGAAAATCAATTCTGAATTTATGTTTTTATATGATAGTCTAGTTCCTATCTCTAGATTAACACTCTCCTCAGCTTTTTGTCCAACTGAACTTCCTGGAGGTGAATACCCCTTGTGTAGTCCTCCAAACATAGAAATTTTATTATTAAAGCTGTAATTTATCCCAATACCGGGTATAAATACTGAAACCTTATTCTGTCTATTTGATACCTCATCTTTATTTCTTAGAGGATTTGATTTACCATAATCATCTCTCTCTAACTTTATAGATTCATACCTTATTCCTGGGGTAATCGTTAATCTTTTTGATTTGTATTTATACATAATATATGAAGCAAATGAGTTAGCAGAGCTTATTCTATTGCCCTGCGATCCTCTATCTCCATACTCACTGAGTGACAAGAACCCATTATTTATATTATATATATCTTCCCACTGAAATCTATCTTCTTCATCATAATGAAACCTAAAACCAATTTCTAAGTCATTGAATGACTCATTTTTCCCATACCAATGATAATCAATTTTTGTTTGAACTCCTTTAGACAAATACTCTCTATTATTAGCTTTAACTTTTAAAGAATTATCGGTTTCATTTAACTCTCCTCTTACAAGTGAGATATGTCCTGAGTATTGATTTGGGTTTGACAATACCTTTGAAATTTTTTGTGAATCTCCATTATAAACTATATCATCGAGTTTATACCAATTTCTTTTAAAACCGTTATGGTAAATATTAGATGTAATTTTAAACCTTTCAGAGAGATTTAATTGATGAGTGATTAAATACTGTGTATGTTCTGCATCCATTTTATCTTTTTCTGAACCGGGATATCTTAATAAAGGATTTATATCAAAATCATCTTCTGTTAGACCTAAATAAGTTTCATTTGATATTTCATCATAATAATGAAACTTAAATTCTAAACTCTGGGATATTAATAATTGATCTGAGCTATTAAGTCTGATCTTTGATGTTATTTCATTTATATCAAATCCAGTATTTAAGTTATTACCTAATGCTTTAAATCCATCTGAATTATAGTTTAAATACTCAATCATATATCCAAAATTATCGAAACTATTACCAAATGTTGAATGAAGTTGACCTGTGTCAAAGCTACCATAACTGGTTGTAATTTTTCCCTTGAAAGATTCTGGTATTTCAGTTGAAACAAAGTTTATAGCTCCGCCGGTTGTATATGGTCCGTATTGAATTTGACTACTACCTTTTAGAACTTCAACAGCTTGCATCCTAGCTACTGATGGAAAATAGTAAGCAGATGAAGCACTGTAAGGGGCTGGTGAGATTAATATACCATCCTCCATTATTGCAATTTTTGAACTTCTTTCAGGTGAAGTACCTCTTATACTAATATTAGGCCTAAGCCCAAAACCATCCTCTTCATAAAAATTAATACCTGCAATCTTATTTAATGCTCTATGAATATCAGAGAAGTTAAATTCAGCTAGCTCAGTGGTTGATAAAAAATATGCAGCTCCAGTCCTATTTTTTGCAACAAATTTATTTCCAAGTATTGTATTTGGTTTAATAATAACTTCATCAAGAGCAGTTATTGAATCAATTTTTAATTGATTTTGTTCTTGATTTTGTGAGTATGACAATAATGTAGAAATTAACGTTAGGGTAAATACTATTTTTTTCATAATTTTCGTTGTGTTTAATTCATGTTTTACACATTTAGAGCGGTCCTAAATAGTCTTTAGAAATAATAAATCTTCATATTAAGATTTGTCACTATTTAGAACCGTTCTAAATTATACCCTTTCAAATATAAATAATTTATTTAGAATAGTTCTAAATAAGAGTATTTTTTTTAATATTGTTGTCTTAAATAGTTTTTATGAAAAAAATAGTATCACTTTTATTCTTATTTATAATTGGATGTTCTGAGATTCAGGACGAGATGATAGTTAATATATATAGTCAAAGACATTATGATGTAGATCAGTTACAGTATGATAATTTTGAGAAGGAAACTGGAATTAAAGTAAACGTATTAAAATCAAATGCAGATGAACTTTTGCAAAGAATGAAAAATGAAGGAGAAAGTAGTCCAGCTGACTTATTTATAACTGTTGATGTTGGAAAGTTATGGCAAGCTTCTGATATGGGATTACTACAAAAGTATAAGGATAATTCTCTGACTGATGGAATTACAGAAAGTCTTTTAGATAAAAATGGCTATTGGGTTCCTATAACTTATAGGTCAAGAATAATTGTTTATAGTAATGAAAGAGTGCAAGAAAATGAGTTAACTACATATGAAGGTCTTGCAGATAGTAAATGGAAAGGTAGAATTTTAGTTAGATCTTCATCTAATTCATATAACCAAGCTTTATTATCATCACTAGTTGCTAATCTTGGTGAAGAGGATACACAGTCCTGGACTAATGCACTTGTTTCTAATTTTGCCAGAGACCCTAAAGGAAATGATAGAGATCAAGTAAAGGCAATTGCTGCTGGCCAGGGAGACATAGCAATTGTTAACTCATATTATATCGGACTGTTATTGTCTTCAGAAAATGAAGAGGAGATTAATGCTGGCAAAGCAATATCAGTTTTCTTTCCAAATCAAGCTGAAGGTGAAAGAGGATCTCACATAAATGTTTCAGGAATTGCATTGGCGAAGAATTCTCCAAATAAGTCTAATGCTCTTAAGTTGATAAAATACTTGACAAGTGATGATGCTCAAAAAACATATGTAAATAATACATTTGAATATTCCGTAAAACCAAATATTGAACCTAATCAAATTGTAAAAGGTTGGGGAAGTTTTAAAATAGATCCACTTGACCTAAATATGTTGGGGCAAAAGAGAAAAACTGCGGTTAGTATATTTGACACTGCAGGTTGGAAATAAATTATATAAGCTCGAATAATGAGTGTTAAATCATTAACATTAATAATCTCAGTTATATTAATATGTCCATTGATATACTTAATCTATAGTGTTTTTGGTTTAAACCTTGATAATTTTATCTATTTATGGAACAACCTTCTTCTTAACTACTCTTTTAACACTTTGTATCTGGTTATCCTTACTTCAATTTTTTCTTTGATACTCGGGGTAATTCCAGCATGGTTTATCTCAACTTCGGATTTTAAAGCAAAACCCCTTTTTGATATATTTTTGTTTCTTCCACTAGCTATACCGTCTTATATTATAGCATTTACATATAGTGACATATTGAGTTACACTGGACCACTGCAAAGTTTAATTAGAAAGTCTTATCCAAGTATTTACCCATATTTTAATCATGACTATCTTCAAATTGAAATTTTATCAGTCTTGATGGCTCTTGTTTTATACCCATATATTTATACTGCATGTAGAATCTCATTTTCTCTAATTGGATCTAACTATATAAAAATTGCTAGGAATCTTGGGATGTCTCAACTAAAAACTTTTTTTAAAATTATAATTCCAATTTCAAGAGTATCAATTTTTTCAGGTCTTTTTTTAGTGATTATGGAAGTTCTAAATGAATATGGTGCAGTTAAATATTTTGGAGTTAACACCTTTACAAGTGGAATTTTTAGATCATGGTACTCAATGGAAGACGTTAATACTGCCTCAATACTTGCAGTCTGTTTATTAATAATTGTTTCGTTTTTTTTCATTCTAGAGAGATATTCAAGTTCTAGATACAATTATAATTATAAACCAAATGATGATACATCAGGCAATTACAGTTTAAGTAAATCATCAAAGGGTCTTATTTATTTTATATGTTTAATTCCTTTCTTACTTGGATTTTTTATACCTGTAATTTATATTCTAAGAAATACCATTGACACATTTGCTTCAGTAGATCTTAATGAGTTATCTACTTTATCATTTAATTCATTTTTTTTAGCTTTAATTTCATCTTTTATAATCTTAATAATCGCAATTCTATTTCAATTTTTTAAAAAAATATCAAAAAGTAAAACCATATTCTTTTTCAGTGAAATAGTTTCTTTAACCTACGCACTTCCTGGAGCAGTAATTGCATTATCACTAATTCTTATTATTTCTGCATTTTCAAATATTTTTGGAATCTCAATTATGTTTGGCTCACTAACTGTACTTGTATATGCATATGTAATGAGATACATGGCAGTTGGAATATCTCCTTTGAAATCTAGTTTTGAAAAACATCCTGAATCATTTGATCAAACAGGAAGAAACCTGGGTATGACCAACTACAAAATTTTTAGTAAGATTCATTTACCAATTAATAAGACCTCTATCTTAATTGCATTTATTTTATGTTTTGTTGACATAATAAAAGAGCTCCCAATTACACTTATACTTAGGCCATTTAATTTTGATACACTAGCTGTGAAAACATATGAATACGCAATTGAAGAGATGATTGCAAAATCATCTATATACTCTCTAGTAATAATTTTATTTGGTACGGTATTATTAATATTTTTGAGGAAAATAATCAATAAGAGTATTAATGTATCTTAACATTCAAAAACTAGTTAAATATTACAATAAGGATAATCCGATTATTAAAGAATTGGATTTCTCTGTTAAAAAAGGTGAGTTTGTTTCTTTTATAGGTGAAAGTGGTTCAGGGAAAACAACATTTCTTAAATGTTTAGCAGGTCTTGAAAAAATAAACTCAGGAATAATAACTCTAAACAATAAGATTTTAAATGATAAAGATATATTTATAAAACCTCATCTTAGAAAAATTGGTTTTATTTTTCAAGATTACCCATTATTCCCTCATTTAAATACTTTAAATAATATTAAAATAAATTTAAATGAATCCTATTTTGCAAATATTGATTACTATTTAGACTTAATGGGATTAAGTAATCTTTTGAAAAGATTTCCTCATGAATTATCAGGAGGAGAGCAACAAAGAGTTTCAATAGCAAGAGCCCTTGTAAGAGAGCCTGATCTTCTTTTAATGGATGAGCCATTTAGTAATCTAGACTCTGCTATTAAATCCAAGATTCAGAATGAGATTTATAAGATTTTAAAAAAAACCAACACAACAACTATTCTTGTAACTCATGATATTAAAGATACTTTTGACATTTCTGATAAGCTACTAGTTTTTAAGGCAGGAATAGCTCAACAATTTGATAATCCAGAGGAGATGTATTGTAACCCTGCAAATTGTTACTGCGCAAAAATCCTTGGAGAGCTCAATCAGATTCAAATTGAAAATAAGGATTTTTACATTAGACCTGAAAAAATAAAAATCGTTAAAGATTCTAAGTATAAAGTGAAGGTTGAAAAAATTTCTTTTATTGGTAAAGAGTACAAAATCGAGGCTACTTTAAATGGTGATATAATTCACTTCTTTAGTAACAACAATATTTCAAGTTCTAACGACTTATTTATTGATTTTAACAAAAATGATTTATTAGAATTTGATAAAAGGTGTAGTAACTACTTCACATAGAATATTGATATCTTATTTATAACCATTATAAATTACTGTAAATGAGTAATTTATAATCATTCTAAGGTTTATTTGCACTAATTTTATAAAAAATATAAAGATGATTCAAACAGTTAATACATGCGTAAATTGTACAAACATGACAGAGTCATTAGTCTGTGCAAAACATAATGTGAAGGTTGAAGTTAATAATATATGTGGTGATCACGTTGTTATTGATTAATCTTTCATAGGCATCTAATTTTACGATTTTTATTTTTGTCACTTGTCTATCTATTTATAGTTAGTCACTTACCTTGTGGCAAAACTTTTAATATATTTACTCTGTAAATAATTGATTAGTTATGTTCCAGAATAAAATGTCATTGAGATTGAGAATATTTATCTCAATGATTCTATTGGTATTTACAGCAACTTTGCTTGTTCTTGGATCGACATACTATCAGTATAGAACAGAGTCTGACCAGTATAACTCATACAGACAAGAAAGAAAGGAAAGTCAATTAAAAAGACAGATAAACTATATAGTAAATAAATACAATCTTTCAGAAAATTATGATCTTTGGGAAGATTATCAATCTGATTTTGAAGAAATAACACGAATTCATAGTGTTGAATATTCAATATTTAAAATTGATGGAACCCCTCTTTTCTACTCTTATCTTCCTCTAGATGTGATATCTAACAATTATTCTTTAGATAGTGATTTTTCAAGAATGTTAGTTTCTAATGAAGAGGGTAAATTTACATCAGAGAACTCTACTGATGTTGGAAAGTTTCAGGCTTCTTACAGTGTTTTAAAAGATGACAAAGGAATAAAATATGCAATTTTATTTTTTCCATATTTTCAAGATGTATCATTTGCTGAAAGTGAATTAAACGTATTCCTTTCTACCCTTTACCAAATTTATTTTATAATGCTTGTTGTTGCAATTGTATTGGCCTATTTTATTTCAAGATTTGTCACTAGGTCAATTGAAACAATAAGGTTAAAAATTGGTCAAGCTGGATTATTAAAAAAGAATGAAAAAATATATCTAAAAAATCCAACTAAAGAAATTGATAGCCTTGTTAACTCCTATAATAAAATGATTGATGATTTAGAGGATAGTGCCCAGAAATTAGCTAAAACTGAGAGAGAGCAAGCTTGGCAAGAAATGGCCAAACAGGTAGCTCATGAAATTAAAAACCCATTAACACCTATGAGGCTAACTGTGCAAAGTTTTCAAAAAAATAGTGGAATAGTGTCTAATGGTGAAAAAAATAAACTTAATGATTTTTGTGACACATTAATTGAGCAGATTGACACAATGAGTAATGTTGCAACATCATTTTCAGATTTTGCTACTCTTCCAAAAACTCAGCTAGAAAAAACTGATGTGGTTGAAGCTACGAAAAAAGCTGTTGAAATATTTGAGCAAAACAATATAACTTTTGAGACACTAAGTGATAGTATTTTTATAAAGTTAGATAAAGCTCAGTGGATAAGAGTAATGACAAACTTGATCAAAAATAGTATACAGGCTATACCTTATGGTAGAGAGCCTGATATATTAGTTAAAATATCTGAAAACTCAAATAACGTAAAAGTTTTAGTGTCTGACAATGGACTTGGAGTTTCAAAAAGCAATCGCGAAAAGATATTTGAGCCAAAGTTTACAACAAAATCTGATGGTATGGGTCTTGGTCTTGGTATTGTAAGAAATATTATAAGTTCTCACAGAGGAAAAATTTCCTATAAATCAAAAAACAATAAGGGAACAGACTTTACTATTACTCTGCCAAAGTAGCTAGCAGAATTCGTTATAAGCTTGAACTAAATTTTCAGAAATTAAATTAGCATCTCTTCCTTCTATATGATGTCTTTCAACCATATGAACTAATTCTCCGTCTTTAAAAAGAGCTATAGATGGAGATGAAGGGGGAAATGGTAACATTTCTTCTCTTGCAGCCTTAGTTGCATCAATATCAAATCCTGCAAAAACTGTATAAAGATTATTAGGAATAGACTCATTTGATAAAGACATAATTACTCCAGGTCTTGCATTTCTTGCAGCACATCCACAAACTGAGTTGACAACAATTAGAGTTGTTCCAGACTTAGTTATAGCATTTTTAACATCTTCTGGTGAGATAAGTTCTGAAAAACCTGAATTAGTAAGTTCAAGTTTAAATGGTTTGACAATTTCTTCTGGATACATATTTTTTTTACAAATATATAAAGAATAGCTATTAATAATTTTAGATTAACTTATATTTAGGATTCATTGTAATATGAAAAATAAACAATTGAAATATGATCTTGCATATTTAAAAATGGCTGAAGAATGGTCTAAGCTTTCGTATTGCAAAAGAAGAAAAGTTGGAGCACTAATCGTAAAAGATAAAATGATTATTTCAGATGGGTATAATGGCACTCCCTCTGGATTTGAAAATGTTTGTGAGGATGATGAGGGATATACTAAATGGTATGTGCTTCATGCTGAAGCTAATGCTATAGCCAAAGTGTCTGGTTCTACCCAATCAACAGAAGGAGCAACTCTTTATATTACATTATCTCCGTGTAGAGAATGCAGTAAACTTATCTTTCAATCTGGAATCAATAGGGTTGTTTATTCAAAAAAATATAAAGACCAATCTGGAATTGAATTCCTTACTAAGTCTGGAGTTGAGGTTGATTTTATTGAGATCTAGCTATTTATTTTTGTCTTTGATTTTCTTAGAAACCATTAATATCAAAATTAATAGCAATGCACATAAAGAAAGCATAAAACAAATAAGTGCAATCTTGTTATCATCATCTAATAAATTATAGATATTTAACTGTGTTAAATTAAATACTACTAACAAAATTGTTAAAAACAATAAAACTTTTTCTAGATTTTTCATTTTCAGATTGCAAACATAAGTTAAAAAATTTTCTTGAAAATATTTTTTTCTTTCATTTTAAAGCTAGAAAATAGGGGATATATTTTATAAAACTTAAGAAATTAGTGAATAAAAAATTTTTATTTTTTTAGTAAAAAAAATTATATGAAAACATTTTTTTTCATTGTTAAAAACTTTATGTTAATGTTAAGAAAATCTACTTTCAATTTTCATTAATATTTTAAATATTTGAAGTTAGGAATCTATCATAAACCAAAAATTTTAATTATGCAGCAAGAACCACTTTTACAAGAAAACAAAGATAGATTTGTAATTTTTCCAATTGAGCACCATGACATATGGGAATGGTATAAAAAATGTGAAGCCAGTTTTTGGACAGCTGAAGAGATTGATCTTCATCAAGATCTAAATGATTGGAGTTCAAAATTAAATGACGACGAGAGATATTTTATCAAACACATCCTTGCTTTTTTTGCTGCCTCAGATGGAATTGTAAATGAGAACTTGGCTGAAAATTTTGTAAATGAAGTTCAGTACTCTGAAGCAAAATTTTTCTATGGTTTTCAGATTATGATGGAGAATATTCATTCGGAAACATATTCTTTACTTATTGACACTTATGTTAAAGACGATAAGGAAAAAGATACTTTATTTAAAGCCATAGAAAATTTTCCAGCAATAAAGAAAAAAGCTGACTGGGCTCTAAAATGGATTGAGTCTGATTCCTTTGCTGAAAGACTTATAGCTTTTGCTGGAGTAGAAGGTATATTTTTCTCAGGGTCTTTCTGTTCAATTTTTTGGTTGAAAAAGAGAGGGCTTATGCCAGGATTAACTTTTTCTAACGAGTTAATTTCAAGAGATGAAGGTGTGCATTGTGATTTTGCAGTTCATCTTCATAATAATCATATTATTAATAAAGTACAAAAGGAAAGAATTAAAGAAATTTTAATAGATGCTCTTAATATAGAAAGAGAATTTATAACAGAATCGCTTCCAGTAAGTTTAATCGGTATGAATGCAAAACTAATGACGCAATATTTAGAATTTGTTACCGATAGACTTTTAGATCAATTTGGATGTGAAAAAGAATTTAATGTTTCTAATCCATTCGACTTTATGGATATGATTAACCTTCAAGGTAAAACTAATTTCTTTGAGAAAAGAGTTTCAGAATATCAAAAAGCAGGTGTTCTAAATAATGATAAAAAAGAAGAGTCAAACTTTGATCTTGACGATGACTTCTAAAATAATCGTTTAATTAATTTAATTTTAAAAATGGTATAGTGTAGGGATATGTCTATGTATGTAATTAAAAGGGACGGAAGAAAAGAGCCCATAATGTTTGATAAAATAACCGCTAGGATAAAGAAGCTTTGTTATGGTTTTAACGAGTTAATTGATCCTGTTAGAGTTGCAATGAGGGTAATTGAGGGTCTTTATGATGGTGTTACAACTTCAGAATTAGATAACCTAGCAGCAGAAATTGCTGCGACTATGACAACTACTCATCCAGATTATGCATCTCTTGCAGCAAGAATTTCTGTCTCAAACTTACATAAAAATACCACGAAGTCCTTCTCTGATACCATGAAGGATCTTCACGCATACGTAAATCCAATAAATGGTAAAAAAGCTCCGCTATTATCAGATGAAGTCTATAAAGTGATTAAAAAAAATGCAGAGTTACTTGACTCAAAAATTATTTACAACAGAGATTTCGGATATGATTACTTTGGATTTAAAACTCTTGAAAGATCATACCTTTTAAAAATTAATGGAAATATAGTTGAGAGACCTCAACATATGTTGATGAGAGTCTCGGTAGGTATTCATCTTGATGATATTGATGCTGTAATTGATACTTACGAGTTAATGTCAAAAAAATATTTTACTCATGCAACTCCTACTTTATTTAATGCAGGCACGCCCAAACCACAAATGTCCTCATGTTTCTTACTAGCCATGCAAGATGATAGTATTGATGGAATCTATGATACACTAAAACAAACAGCTAAAATTTCTCAGTCTGCTGGAGGAATTGGTCTTTCAATTCATAATATAAGATCTACAGGATCATACATATCTGGAACAAATGGTACATCAAATGGTATTGTTCCAATGCTAAGAGTTTTTAATGACACTGCTAGATATGTTGATCAGGGGGGTGGTAAAAGAAAAGGTTCTTTTGCAATATATATTGAACCATGGCACTCTGACATTTATGATTTTCTAGACCTAAAGAAAAATCATGGTAAAGAGGAAATGAGAGCAAGGGATTTATTTTATGCTATGTGGATTCCTGATCTATTCATGAAAAGAGTTGAAAATAACGAAGAGTGGACTTTGATGTGTCCAAACGAGTGTCCTGGATTATATGATTGTCACGGAGATGAGTTTGATAAGCTTTATTTAAAATATGAAAAGCAGTCAAAGGGAAGAAAGTCAATTAAGGCTAGAGAGCTTTGGGAAAAGATTCTTGAATCTCAAATTGAGACAGGTACTCCATATATGCTATATAAAGATTCTGCAAACAGAAAATCAAATCAAAAGAATCTTGGGACTATTAGATCTTCGAACTTATGTACAGAAATACTTGAGTACACTTCAAAAGATGAAATAGCAGTTTGTAACCTTGCATCAATTGCTCTTCCAATGTTTGTTGATGATGGAAAGTTTAATCACCAAAAATTATATGATGTAACAGTAAGAGTTACCAAAAACTTAAATAAAGTTATTGATAGAAATTACTATCCTGTTAAAGAAGCTGAAAACTCTAATTTTAGACATAGGCCAGTTGGTCTTGGTGTTCAAGGTTTAGCTGATGCATTTATTCTATTAAGGATGCCATTTACTTCTGATGAAGCAAAAGAGCTAAATCAAGAAATTTTTGAAACCATTTATTATGCTGCACTTAATGCTTCAGTTGAGGAAGCTAAAAAAGATGGAGTTTATGAATCATATAAAGGCTCTCCAATTTCAAAAGGTGAATTCCAACATAATATGTGGGGAGTTGAAGATGATGACTTAAGTGGTAGATGGGATTGGAAAAAATTAAGAAAAGATGTTTTAAAGCATGGTGTGAGAAACTCTCTTTTAGTGGCACCAATGCCAACTGCAAGTACATCTCAAATTCTTGGAAATAATGAATGTTTTGAACCTTATACTTCAAACATTTATACTAGAAGAGTTTTATCTGGTGAATTTATTATTGTTAACAAGCATTTACTAAATGACCTAGTTGAATTAGGACTTTGGAGTGAAGATATGAAACAAGATCTAATGGCTGCAAATGGATCAATTCAAGATATTGAAGGTATTCCAGATCATTTAAAAGAGCTATACAAAACTGTGTGGGAGATGAGTATGAAGGATATAATCGATATGGCTAGACATAGAGGGTTTTTCATTGACCAATCACAATCACTTAATTTATTTATGGAAGGTGCTACTATGTCAAAACTTACATCTATGCACTTCTATGCATGGAAATCTGGTCTTAAAACAGGTATGTACTATCTAAGGACTAAATCTGCTGTTGATGCAATCAAGTTTACACTTAAGAAAAAAGAATCTGTTCCTGAAAAAATAGAAGAGATTAAACTTGAAGCTGAGACTAAAGAAGTAGGTGAAGTTCAAATTACTAGAACAGAAAAAGCAGCTAAAACTAAATCCAAGGAAAAACCAGTTGCTGTTGAACCACTAACTCCTGAAGAGCTAAAACAAATTATCTCTCAATCTAAAGAGAATGAGGATGATGACTGTCTTATGTGTGGTTCTTAATATTCTGAATTAAATTTTTATTATACTCAATCCATATATAATTGATAAGAATCTATTATATATTAAATAATCAATATTTTATATCCTAATGTTAATTTAATGTTATGTAAAAGTTTGCTATTTGTTAATTTATAGTTAACTTTATGTTATAAAACTAAGGATTATGAGAATTATATTGATGTTTTTTGCACTCTCCATTACTAGTTTAAGTGCACAAGAAAAAAAAATTGTTATTAAAGAAGGAACTAATACCTTTAAGGTAGTTTACTATAATGAGGCTGGAAATATTTTACAGCAAGGTTTTATAAAAAACAAAAAGCTTCATGGCGAGTGGGCTAGCTTTTATAAAGATGGAAAAAAGGCAGTATCTGGTCAATATGATAAAGGTAAAAAAGTCGGAAAATGGTTCTTTTGGAATAAAGAAACAATTCGTGAAGTTGATTTTGTTGATAACAATATTATTAAGGTTGTAAACTGGAGTTCCCCTGCTACAATTGCAACAGTTGATGATTAAATATTGATTTCCCCTTTTTTCTTAAATTTTCTGTGGTTTTTGAATATTATTATTGACACAAAAATAATTGTCATCAAAATACCAGTTATTTTGAGTTGGTGAATTGTAAACACAACCAATCCACAAATAAGAAAAGCAGAAAATGCAGTTAAGAACCAACCACCTATAACACTCACTACTCCAGAGACTCTATAAATTGCACTATCTGAACTCCATGCTCTATCTGATAATGAAGTCCCCATTGCAACCATGAATGTAACATAAGTAGTTGAAAGAGGTAATTGGTATGAAGTAGCAATTGATATTAAAATTGCAGCAATAACAAGATTAAGACAAGCCCTTAATTTATCAAATGAGGGTCTTATTCCATCTACTGACTTAGCTTCGGTATAATTATCTTTTAAAGTAAAAGATTGATTTATTTGGTTTAGAAGTCCTTTAGGTAGCAACTTTTTTAAAAGTTCATTTAAAAAAACACCTAACATGACTAATGATTTTCCAACTGGATTAGCTTTAAACTTTTCATCAGTATCATTTTGATTTGATAAATCTAAACTTGTTTTTACAACATTCTTAGCTTTCGAAGAAAACCATAAGGTAATAACCATAATAAGACCTGATAGAAAAAGATAAATAGGTTTAGTATTAACCTTTTCAGAAAGAGAGATCATAGAATACTCAGATGCAGTTAAAGAAGATGCAGACCATAATTGAAAAGATTCAAGAGCGGCAATTGGAACTCCAATAAAGTTTACTAAATCATTTCCAGCAAAAGCAAGAGCAAGTGAAAAAGTTCCAACTCCAATAATTATCTTATAGATATCTAATTTTAAAATTTTGGAGATAAATAGAGAGAAAATAAACCAAAATATTAAGCTAATGATCCAGAAAAATAAAATATTTGAATCTATAAATTCATTAATAGTTAAGTCATCTAAAATTGAAAAAGTTTGAGATGAGTAGGGGGTACCTTTAATTCCTTTTATAAGTATAAAATTAATTATTGATGTAAATGATAATGATCCAAAAATACAATTTAGGAGTATGCTTTTAGATTCAAAATCAAAAGTTAATATAACTCTAGATATCCACTGAATTATTGCGCCAATTGAAAAAGCAATAAAAACAGATAACAGAATACCAATTACTATTTCAGTTGCTTTTTGAACATTAATATAATTTTCAATTTCAATCAGGCTTGCATCTGCATTAATTATTTTAATTAGTGACATCACAACAGCAGCACCTAATAATTCAAATACAATTGATACAGTGGTCGAAGTTGGTAGGCCCCAAGAGTTGAATAAGTCTAATATTAGAATATCAGTTATCATAACAGATAAGAAGATTATTATAATATCACTAAAGAAAAATGCTTCAGGATTAAAAATGCCTTTTCTAGCAATTTCCATCATACCACTAGAAGATAAGGCCCCAAATGCAACTCCTAAACTTGCAAGTATCATTATATTTTTAAAAGAAATTACTTTTGAACCAATAGCAGAGTTTAGGAAATTAACAGCATCATTACTTACTCCTACTATAAGATCAAAAGCAGCAAGTAAAACAATTAATCCAACTATGAATATGTATATGCTTTCCAGAATATTAAAGGTTTATACTGTAAGATAGTGAATAAGTTGTTCCGTAGTTTCTATAAGAAAAAGTCTTAGGTTCAAAGTTAAAAAACTCATACATAGATTCTCTTTTATCACCAAGAATATTATCAACTTTAAATCTTAATGTTTTAATTTTTCCATCTTGGTTAATGAATCTTTTCTCAATACTTGTATTTAATGAATTAAACGGTAATGTAAACACATCAGTAACCGTATCATTTCCAACAATCTCTAGAGTTTTACCTTGAGTATTATAAAATATGCTAGCTTCTATATTTTTCTCAAAACTTTCATAATTTAACGAAGCATTTACAATATACGGTGCTTGTCCTTGTAGTCTCCTAAATTCTTGAAATTCCTCACCTTCAGGTAACCTAAATCTTCTAATATCTTCTTCAATTTTACCATATTTTAATCTAGATTCAATAATTGAGAAATTGATATTGTAACTAAGTTTATTTCTATCATTTAAGAATAAGTTTTGTCTGGATTCAACTTCAAAGCCATAAACATCTGCTTCATCATTATTTCTTGCTATAAATCCGTTGTCATCAGATCTATCAAATAGTTGAATTTCGATAGGGTCTTGAAAGTTTTTAAAAAATCCACTAATTGCGAAAAACTGACCATTCTCAGAATATTTTTCATATCTAATATCATAGTTCATAATTAGAGAAGGCTTTAAATCAGGATTACCATAAAATCTATTGTTTGTAACTGGATCAAGAATAATTGCAGTTGAGTTTTCTTTGAAACTCGGTCTAGCTGTTGTTTTATATCCAGATAATCTAAGTTGATTAGAGTCATTTAAACTATATATTAGGTTTAATGATGGAAAAAAATCTGATCTATCTGCAAAAAGAACTTCATCATAAACATTTCCAAATAATTCTCCAGTATAAGTAAGTTTATAATTTTCGAGTCTTAAACCAGCAATAGTTTTCAACTTTTCACTTAAGTTAAATTCTCCAGAAACATAGGCAGATAACTTATCTATGTATGAGTCAAATTGATTTTCTTCTTGAAGAATACCTGTTACGTAGGATCCTGTATTTTTAGATAAAGTCCAGATATTTTCAGTTTTTAAAATATTATTTGGCACTCCATTTAAATCAACATTGTTTCCTTTATAATCAATTACAAATCTATCAGTTTCAAATATTCTATTTTTATATAAATATGAGGCTCCTATATCAAGTTTGTAGGGTAAAGATTTAATTTGACCAGACTTACTAAAATCTATTTTTGCTGTTATAACATCCTCCTCTAAACTTCTCCATATTCTTTTTGGAAAACCAGAGCCATTTCTTGATAACCTATATCTATTATTATCAATAATTTCAAATACAGTAACTTTAAGATCTTTGTCATCAACTATTGCCTTAGTTGCATTTGCTTTAATTGAAAGATTTGTTGAACCATCCTCATTAAAATTATGTTTAACCGAAATTGGAACAGATAAAATTGTTCTTTGTGTATATGTTAAAAAGTTTCCTACACCGTCGAATTCGTCACTCGTAAATTTATAAAAACCTCCCCTTCTTGAATTAGACTCTCCATTTTGAATAGCAAGAAAGTTTAGTTTATATTTTGTTGATTTTGAACTGTAGGTCAAACCTGTCAAAAGATTCAAAGTAACATTTTCAGAACCAAAAAGGCCATCATTATCACTGCTCTTTGTCATCCCAGACTCATTAAATCTATAGGTGCTATTTAAAAAGTCATCTAAAAAAGATTGCTCACTTCTATAATTAAAACTAGCTATGTAACCCCATTTATGATCATTTTCTAATATGTAACTATTACTTGCAGATAAACCAAAATTATAATCCATAAAACTAGAATCACTCAAAGGTTCCATTACTTTATTGAATGAGTCAGTATATTGAGTGAGAAGATTTCTATCAACACTTTCATTAACAGGCGATGGAATAAATGTTCCACGAGCAATCGGCAGTTCTCTGTAATCACTATCAAATCCAAGGAAATCAGTCGAACTTCTTTCAGAATAGATATAATTATCATTAAAGTGCATATCTGGATTATAACGTACTCCAAATGAAAGATTATATGTTGGAGAGTTAGAGAAATCTTTTAGAACTACATTAACGATACCACCTGTAAAATCAGCATCTAAATTTGCAGATGCAGATTTGACAACCTGTATATTATCAATTAAGCTAGTTGGAAAAATATCTAATTGGAGTGTATTTTTATCTGGATCTAAACCTGGAACTTCAAGATCATTGATTAATGTTTTAGAATATCGATCACCTAAACCCCTAACATAAACGTATTTTCCTTCTTGAATAGAAATACCAGGGACTCTTTTAATAGCTGACGCTATATCATTATCTCCAGCTTTTTTTATTGATTCTAATGATAGTCCATCTAGTAAAACACCTGAATTTTTTTGAATACTTAAAACAGCATTTTCAGAATTATTTCTTGCACTAGTAGTTACCACTACTTCATCTAGTGATTCAGATGCGGGGTTTAAAACTACTTCTATTGTTTGGTTTGGATTTGTAGGGGAAATAAAAATATCTGTAATCTTTAGAGTCTCATATCCCACAAAAGAAATTGTGATTTCATATTTTCCCTCTGCCAGGTCATCAATAAAGAATTTACCATCAAAATCTGTTTCTTGACCATCGCTAAATTGAATAGGTTCAATTTGGCTAACCAAAACATTTGCAAATGGAAGTATATCATTAAACTCACCGTCAATGACTTTACCATCGATGTAATATTGGGAAGCTAAAAGGCTTGGAATTATTAAAAATGAGGTAATAAGTAATTTTTTCATAAGTTAAATTTAAAAAAAAACGCCTATGAAATCATAGGCGTTTATAGTTTATGGTTAAATAAACAAATTTATTATTGCTCAGTTGACCAAACAGTCCATCCAAATACTCCTTCGTCAGCACCTTGGCCAGCACTAGGATTTGTTCCTATAGTTGCCCAATCAGAGAATACAGCATCTATATTAAACCCTGCTACAGAACTAGCACTCTCAGTAATTTTAGACTGAGTAAACTGACCGTTAAAATACCAATCAGAGAAAATTACATCTTCACTGCCACCAACTGTTGTACCAAATGTGTGTTGGTATGAATTAAAGTTGTAAGTTCCATCCATATCACCCCAAGATTCAATTTTAGATAATTCCGCTGCATCACCAAAAACGTGAACATCAGTAACTGTTCCTTGGAAGTTTTCTCTTACCTTACCTAACTGATCAGAATCTGTTGCAGTTTCAGTGTATCTAGCATACACAGTTAAGCCACTAATTAAGTTTTTTGCTCTGTAACTAGCTACTTTTGAACCATCCATTTCGAAAACTCCATCTGAATCATACGTTAATTCAACAACTGCATTTGTTACAGTACCACTGTATGCCATATCAACATCAATGGAATCATCGTTTGCATTAACAATTACTATGTTTTCAATATCAACAGATCCACCAAAAAATTCAACTCCATCATCTTCACTTCCAAGAATTTCAATATTCTTAATTGAAGTTCCAGCACCTACACCTCCTAAAGTAAGACCTTGAATTTCTTCATCTGGAGCTACTTCTGTTCCAGTATGTCTTATAGAGACGTAATTTAATACTCCTGAGGAATCACTATTGTCATCACCACCATAGTAGTTCCAAATTTCACCAGCAACACCTTCAACACCTTCTATTCCTCTTTCAGGAGATGAGTTAGAAATCTTTGCTTTACCAAGAAGAATTAATCCACCCCAAAGACCCCTGTCTTTAGATGTTCTGTTAGTTGAAGCTGAGGTTAAAGAAATATTATCATTAATATCTGTCATTATAATTGGATTATCGTAACTACCATCAGCAATAATTTGACCTCCTCTTGAAATTACAAGTGCAGTTGCATCAGCAAGTTGACCCTCACCAGCTTTGATGATTGTTCCAGCCTCAATGATTAATCGTGCACCGGACATTACAACAACTTTACCTCTTATAATGTGAATAGACTCTGCCTTCCATGTTTCGTCAGAGAAAATTTTAGTTATACCACCATCAACACCATGCTCAACTGTAGCTGGAGCACTAGGTGTAGTAGGAGTTGTAGGTGTGGTAGGTGTAGTAACAGTAACAGTTTCAGTTACAGTAACAGTTTCTACTACAGTTCGCACGTCATCATCTTTAGAACATGCAACAAATACGATTGCAACTAGTGCAATAATTGAGTAAATTTTAGTGTTTTTCATAATTTATTATTATAATTTATGGAACAAATGTATTTTTTTGTTTTCGGGGTTTATTTAATTAGGAATTAACAAAACTTTTATTTAATGTTAATTTTTGTTGTCAAATGTTAACTAAATATTATGTACTATAATATGTTAGATTAATATTTTTTGAAAAGTTTCTTGTAAATTTTAGCCCTCAAAAAATAATAGGGTTAACTAATATTTGGATTTAAATAGAAAAAAGTTATAATTTCGCCTTTAAACCGTATTTTATGTCCAAGTTTGGTGAGCTTTTAGATGAAAAAAAACCTTTGCTTTTGGTTTTTTTTAGTGAGCTGGATGAAATTTCAACATCTCTTCATCCTGTTCTAAAAGATGTTGCTGCTGCGCTTGGTGATAAGGGTAAAGTGATTAAAATAAATACTGAAAAAAATATTAAACTATCAGAAGCATTAAGAGTTAAAGTTATTCCTACTTTAATGATTTACAAGTATGGTGAAATGGTTTGGAGACAAAGTGGAGACCAAGATGCAAATACTCTGATAAGCTTAATGAAAGACCAGCTTAACTAAGGAATGAATATTTTGTTGAATTTATGTTTATTAATTAGTTAAGCTCTTTTATTCTACAATATTTTTTAAAAGCTCATCAAGATTCTTTTTATAATTATCATATAACTCACTATTAAAAAGTTCTATGCTGTTTATAATCTTGCTGTAATTATTAATATCAGAAGTAATTCCCTCTATGTAGAAAATTTGTTCTTCTTCATCTAGGTTTGAAAAAGCGGAAACTCTTCTAATTAAAAGATCTTCTATTTTATCAATAATCTCTTTTGAATATTCAAGCTCATTAGACTTTACAAGAGAAATAATAAAATCGGAAACTGACATATAATAATCAAACTCACCATATATAAAGTTAAATTTTTCAGAACTAGAAATAAATCTTTTTATTTCATCAACTGTCATTTCACTTGCATCAAAAACCAACATAGTTTTTATAAGATTTCTATATCTCTCAATGTCAGATACTATCTCCTCACCAACATTATATTGGTTAAAAATTTCAAGCGACGAATAATAATTTAATCTGTCAGAATATTTTAAAGAGATCTTTTTTACTATATCCTGTGCTTTCAAATCTTTGTCAATTTTATAATATCCCTCAATAAAAGGAGTCCATAAACTATAATATCCATAAAAATCAATTGGCATTTTTTCAAAAGCAAGATCTATTATCTCTTCTGCTCTATCATATTGCCCCTCTAGAATTAAAGTCTCTGATAATCTTGATAAATTACTTCTAAATGAAATACTATTTTTTCTTGTCTCTGGGTCGTGATAAATCTCAGTGCTTTCAGAATTACCCCATGACCATTTTTTTACAATATCATACATTAGATCAGAATCAACTCTACCCATTTCATATGGATTGCTTCTGTCAATAGGTGTTCTTATTGGAACTAATTTATATACTAGGCCATCTAATTGAAGATAGTCTTTCATCCATATATATTCAGAATCCTCATAACTACCTCCGGTAAAATATATTGGCCTCTTCCAATCGTTATTAGCCAGAATATCTAACATTAAAATTTGATTTTTTGTTATAATAGATTCAGGCAGGTCAATATCAATATAATCAACTATAAGATCTTCATCTTCTTTATTTACAATTCCACTTTCTATTACATTCTCTTTATTAACAGATAGTCTAATTTTATTTGTTGGATAAAAAACAGTTTCAAGCGCATTCTCAGGATAATCGCTTGTATCACCTCCTGCTTGGGTTATTAAGTTCCTATATTTAGTTCTTGGATTATCGCTAGCAACCCAGTTAACAAAATCCCCTATATCCCATCTTACAGAATCAAGCAGATTCTCATATCTTATATAGTCTCTAATACCAAAAGCATATGCTTCATGTTCCATTTGTGAAGGTATAGGACTACTTTCATATGCTCTTCTTTTCATCTGGTCAATATACCAATCAGTTGCTAAAAGACTTGTATTGATAGTCCTTACATCAGTTCTAAATTCTTCAATCTCTTGCGCATACCATAGAGCAAAAGTATCATTATCACCAATTGTAAAAATCATTGCATCTCTATCCTCATCAATTGATTGCAGATATGCTTTTGCTAGAGATTGTGCAGTATACCTATCTGATCTGTCATGATCATCCCAATTATTACTTGCCATTAAAAAAGGAACCGACAATAAACACAATGAGTAAAGACCTCCTTGTAAAAGTTTACTATTATATTTTTTCAAATAATATGAAATTGCTGCATAACCCATACCTATCCAAATGGAGAAAACATAGAAAGATCCAACTAGAGCATAATCTCTTTCTCTTGGCTCAAAAGGTCTTTCATTTAAATAAAACTTTAATGCAAGACCAGTAAACAAGAATAGTAGTAGTAATGTCCAGAAGGATTTTATATCATACTTATAACAGAACAGAAGTCCAATAATTCCAAGTAATAGAGGTAGGAAAAAATAAGTGTTTCTTGCTTTATTATTTTTCTGATCCTGATCTGTTGAATCTTGATTCCCGATTCTTAACTCATCAATAAACTTAATACCACTTATCCAGTTTCCATTCATAATTGAATAGTCACCTTGAATATCATTTTGTCTACCTGCAAAATTCCACATGAAATATCGCCAATACATGTAATTTATCTGATAGGAAAAAAGAAAACTTAGGTTATCAAAAAGAGTCGGTTTGCTAATATTAAGATAAGGGCCTAAAGATCTAAAGAACTCATTGTAATCATCACCATCAACTTCACCTTGTAACTCTCTATTTAGAAACTCATTTACACTTTCGACAATTACCTGTTCATTTTTATATCTATCAAGAATCTCAAACTTTAATGGATTAGTAAAGTTCATATAGTTTGCTGCATGATTAGAGCTCCACAACCTTGGAATCAAACCTCTATGTTTTGAATTTGAATTTATCTCAGAATCCTCCCAATAATTTACAACCTTATACCTTCCTGTAGTATAATCTCTTTCGTATTTTGGTTTTCCATCAACATATGGTTCTTTGTCGTCTTGTGGTGCATATATATCAGAGAACATTGGTCCATAAAAAAGATAAGTTTTTGGATACTGCTCTAGCCTGTAATATGCTAAAAGTGTTCTTGCATCAGATGGTGAATTCTCGTTGATTACAGTTTTGGCATTAGATCTTATCGGTATCATTAACCATGATGAAAACCCTATAAATACAAATAAAACAGATAAAAAAAGAGTATTTAACTGAACCATTCCTTTCGATCTAGTATATGATAATCCCTTATAAAAAATTACAATCATTAATAGACCGGCAATTATTGTTCCGGAGTTAAATGGTAACCCAAATGAGTTTACAAAGAAAACTTCTAGTTGACCAAAAATCGATAAAGTTGAGGGTAATAATAGTTTAAAAATAAACAGTAATACTGATACAGATATTATGTTAGCTATTAAGAAACCCTTTAGGGAAACATCTTTATATTTTCTAAAATAGTATATCATTACAATAGCTGGTATTGTTAGTATTGCCATAAAGTGAACGCCGAATGATAAACCAATTAAAAATGAAATTAGTAATAACCATTTATCACCTCTTTCATTTTCAAAGTCTTTATCCCATCTTAACCCAGCCCAAAAAGTTGAAGAGAGAAAAAGCATAGCTAATGCATATACCTCAGTTTCAACTGCGTTAAACCAGAAGCTATCTGAAAAAGTAAATGCTAATGCACCAATTGATGCACTTAGAATTGTTGCCCATGAATTTTTGAATTCATTTTCCTTGAAAATTTTATTTAAAATCAAGGTTGTTGACCAGAATAAGAATAATATTACAAATGCACTAGATACTACTGATAGAAAATTTACTGCAAGCGCTATTAAATCATTGCTAGGGGCAAATAATGAAAAAATTGCACCCATCATTTGATGAAAAGGAGCTCCAGGTGGATGACCAATCTGAAGCTTTGCAGAAGTTGAAATATATTCACCTGCATCCCAATAGCTAGCAGTTGGCTCTACAGTTAATCCATATGTAAATAGGGCAACCGAAAACAGAATCCAACCTGCTACATTGTTAATTTTTCGAAACTTAGTTTCGGACATTATTTGATCAATTAATTTAAGTTCAGGTTAATTTAATTACATTGAAACACTTATATAATCTAACTCAAGATTCTTAAAGCTTGAATTAAAATTTGGTATATCATTGGAAATAATTGTGTCATATATTTCCAATTGTTTATTAACTTTTTCAATTAATTCATTCTTTACATTAATGTCTTGGTCTGTAGGTCTAAAATCACCACCTCTAAAAGCAGAATTTAGATTACCTAAGTTATTTGTTAGCTTAACTCCATAATTTAATGGATCCTGATTACTTTGATTCTTTGTTTGATATAATTCATTTTCAACCTTATCTAAAGAACTTAAAATTGACTTTGAATCTTCGATTAAATCCTTTGTAAGTTCATTGTCAGAATATTCTGACTGAAACTTTTTAAAATCATTTTTAATTTTTCTAATGTTAATTATTGCTTTGTGAGCTTTATCCACAACCGCATTAACCTCATTAACAAAATCGAATTGAGCTTTAATATCATCAATTGATCCTTCTGAAGTTGGGTCTTTTAAAATTGTAAAATTTTTAGAAAGCTCTACACCATTAGTAGATAATTTTACAATATAATCTCCTGGAACTGCTTTAGCACCAGAAAAATCTGCTCCCCATAAAACCATTTTATCAAGTCTTTTTGCTCCTGGATATTTCATGTCCCAAACAAAAGAATTTCCTCCTTGTTTAACTTTCATTGAGTTCTCTTTGCTTTTATTTGAAAACTCCTTTATCAGTCCACCATCATTGGAGTGAATGGAAAGCTTAACCTCATCATTTTCTTTATCAAAGTTTGGAAGATAATAATGAACAATAACTCCATTTGGAAGATTAGTCCCTGCCGTCAATGATTTCATTCCACCACCACCTCTCATTCTATATGAATCTTTTGGCTTGTATAGTTTAGCTTCATTAGAAGATTCACTTAATTGATGCAGAACTGTTAGGTCATCTAGAATCCAAATACTTCTTCCTTGAGTTGCAACAATAAGTGAGTTATCTTTTATTGTTAAATCAGTAATTGGAACAATAGGTAAGTTTTTTTGAAATTTATTCCAACTGTTACCCTTATCAAAAGAAATATACATTCCTGTTTCGGTACCTGCATAAAGAATATTTTTATTCACCTTATCTGATCTAACTACTCTTGTAAAGTGTTCGCTCTCTATTCCAGATGTAATTAATTTCCAATTTTTTCCATAATCCTCAGTTACATATAAATAAGGTGTAAAGTCACCTAGCTTGTATCTTGTTCCTGCTATGTATGCAGTCCCTGTATCAAAAGAAGAGGCGTCAATACTATTTATCATCATCCAATCTGGCATTTTCTTTGGAGTTACATTCTCCCATGTGTTTCCACCATCTTTTGTTAAATGGATCAATCCATCATCACTACCAACCCAAATCAATCCTTCTTGAATTGGAGATTCATCAACAGCGAATAGAGTTGCATAATATTCTACTCCGGTATTATCTTGAGTAATAGGGCCACCAGATGAAACAAGTTTTGTCTTGTCATTTCTTGTTAAATCAGGACTAATTGTCTCCCAACTTTGCCCCTCATCATTAGAAAGATGAACATGATTAGAAAAAGTATAGAGTTTTGACGAATCATGTTTACTAAAAGCAATTGGGAAGTTCCAATTAAATCTATATTTCATGACTTCAGCACCTTCACCAAGAGTTGTAATTGGCCATACATTAATTACTCTAGAGGTGTTTTTTTCATGATTCCTTCTTTCTAAAAACCCTAAGTAGCTACCTCCATAAACAATTTCATTATTATTAGGATCAATAGCAATATGACCTGACTCTCCACCAGCAGTACTTTCCCAGTCATTATCACTTATGCTATAACCTAAACTTCTATGTCTTACTCTTTGGGTAGAATTATCTTGTTGAGCAACATAGATTCTGTAAGGAAATGAATTATCAGTAGTTACTCTGTAGTACTGAGCTGTTGGTTGATTAAAATAAGTACTCCATGTTTTTCCTTTATCATAAGTTACTTGAGCACCTCCATCATCAGCAATTATCATCCTTGAATTATCTTCAGGAGCAATCCATAAATCATGGTGGTCTCCATGATTCGCATTACTTGACTTAAAAGTTTTACCTCCATCATCTGAGAAGTGATATGAAACATTCATTACATATACGCCATCTATATCTTGCGTATCAGCATAAATTTTTGAATAATACCAAGCTCTTTGTCTTAGAGATCTGCTACTATTTGTATGAATCCAGTTTTCGCCTCCGTCATCAGATCTATATACACCTCCCTTTTCTTGATTTTCAACAATTGCCCAAACTCTTTCTGAATTAACTGGCGATACAGTTACTCCAATTACACCAATCGTTCCAGTTGGGAAACCATTATTTTTACTAATCTTAATCCAACTCTCTCCACTATCAATACTTTTCCATAAATCAGAGCCTTCACCTCCACTGCTTAAACTATGAGATGTTCTTTGAACTCTCCATGTAGATGCATATAAAATTCTTGGATTATTTGGGTCCATTACAATTTCAAATGCTCCAGAAAGGTTATTTGCAAAAAGAACTTTTTTCCATGTTAATCCTCCATCAACAGATTTATAAACTCCTCTATCATTTGTTGGTTTATAAATATTACCAAGAACAGCAGCATAGACTATGTTATTGTCGTTAGGATCAATCACTATTCTAGGAATGTGTCTTGAATTTGGTAATCCAGAAAACTTCCATGTTTTACCAGCATCAACACTTTTAAATACCCCGTATCCAGATGATACATTTCCTCTAATTGTAACCTCACCACCACCAACATATATTACATTTGAATCATTACTAGCAACTGCAATTGAACCAATACTTCCACCAAAGAAACCATCTGAAATATTTTCATAAGTTTTACCTCCATCTTGTGTTTTCCATACTCCACCTCCAGTAGCACCAAAATAATATAAGTCGGTTTGTCCAGTAACTCCAACAACCGCAGCAGATCTCCCACCTCTAAATGGCCCAATTTCTCTGTATTCAACTGACTCATGAAGAGCCTGATCAAAAGTTATACTATTTTTTGATTTTTTTTGTGAGTATAAGTTTGTATTAGATAAAAGAATAGTAATACAAAAAATCGTTATAAGATTTAATATTTTTTTTAAAGTCATATTTGATATATTTACAGAGGCAAAGTAAAATAAAATATTCAATTTTCATATAGAATTATTGAGTATTAAATAAGGATGGATACATACGCAAACATACTATTGATTACTATTCCTATTTTTTTAGTATTAATTACAATCGAAATATTATATGGTGTCTGGAAGAAAGATCAACAGCACTCATTTATGGATACTATATCAAGCTTAAGTTCAGGTTTTACAAATTTACTTGTAGATATTCTAGGATTAGGTATAATAATTTTTTCATATCCATTCTTCTATGAAAGACTTAAGGTTATTGATCTTGAAGAGAGTATTCTTCTATATTTTATTGCTTTTGTCTGTATTGATTTTGCAAGTTATTGTCACCACAGACTTAATCACTCAATAAATATTTTTTGGAATATGCATGTGATTCATCATAGCAGTGAAGAATTCAATCTTGCCTGTGCCTTAAGGCAAAGTATTACTAATAATTTAGGCATTGGAGTATTGTTCCTAATTCCTGCAGCATCTTTAGGCGTACCACCACAAGTAATTGCTATTTTGGGACCACTTCATCTCTTTGGTCAATTTTGGTATCATACAAAGCATATAGGGAAGTTAGGTTGGTTAGAATATATTCTTGTAACCCCCTCACAGCATAGAGTTCATCATGCTATTAATAAAGAATATATTGATAAGAATCTTGCAGCAATTTTTTGTGTTTGGGATAGAGCCTTCGGAACTTTTCAAGAAGAACTTGATGATGTTCCATGTGTATATGGAACATTAAAGCCTGTTGAGACTTGGAATCCAATTTGGATAAATTTTCAACATTTATGGTGCCTAATTCAAGATGCTTGGTATACAAATAGTTTAAAGGATAAATTTAGAATATGGTTTATGCCCACAGGTTGGAGACCAGAAGATGTAACAAAAAAATTACCTAGAGCTAAAGTTGAAAATGTATATAGCCAGGAAAAGTATAAACCAGAGTATAAATTGATTCATAAAATATTCGCTGGATTCCATTTTGTAGTGCAAAATATAATTCTATTTGTATTTTTAACTTCATTTTCAGACATATCTTTAGCGGATAAAACCGCATATTTTATCTTAATCTTTTCAACTATTTTTAGTTCTACATCTGTGATGGATGGATTTAAATGGTCAACTACATTTGAATTCTTGAGAATATTTATTGGAATAGCAATTATCATCTACAGTCAAGAGTTTAATCTTACATATAATTTTACTCTTGCAACTTTCTTGATATCATATTTTGCTGTATCTGCAATTCTGAATTTTTTGCTTATTAAATCAGTACCTCTGCGTAATATTCAAGAAATTTAATAAATATATCTTTTAAAGAAAAAAATCATTTAAATTTGCAGCTAATTGGCCTATGGTGTAACTGGCAACACGTCTGGTTTTGGTCCAGAAGAGTCTAGGTTCGATCCCTAGTAGGCCAACAATTTTATTATCTCGATAATTTATAATAAATTTGCCAAGCATTATGAAAATTTCAGAGGCGACATTATGTCCCTCTTTTTTTTTAAATAAAGTTAAGAACATGGAAAATATATCATTATTAGAATCTTTTTCGGAATTCAAAGATGAAAAGTTAATAGATAGAGTAACACTAATGGTTATTCTGGAGGAAGTTTTTAGAAATACCCTTACAAGAAAATTTGGAACAGATGAAAACTTTGACATAATTATTAATCCTGATAAAGGAGACCTTGAGATATGGAGAAATAGAATAGTAGTTAAAGATGGTGAAGTTGAAGATCCGAATGCTGAAATAGAAATAACTCAAGCAAGAAAAATTGAGCCTGACTTTGAGGTTGGTGAAGAGGTGTCAGAAGAATTTAAATTAATTGACCTAGGTAGAAGATCTATTCAAGCATTAAGACAAAACCTTGTTTCAAAAGTTTTTGAGCATGATAGCAACAATACTTTTAATCAATTTAAAGATAGGGTTGGTGAAATTTTTACTGCTGAAGTACATCATGTTAGAGCTAGAGAGATGATTCTTTTAGATGATGATGGAAATGAATTAATTATGCCTAAGGATAAGCAGATTCCAAAAGATTTCTTTAGAAAAGGAGATAACGTTAGAGGAGTTATTGAAAATGTTGAGCTGAGAGGTAACAAACCCAGAATTATATTTTCTAGAACATCACCGTTATTCCTAGAGAAGTTGTTTGAACAAGAAATACCTGAAGTTTTTGATGGTCTAATTACTATTAAAAAAGCAGTCAGGATTCCTGGTGAAAAAGCAAAAGTTTCAGTAGACTCATATGATGACAGGATTGATCCAGTTGGAGCTTGTGTTGGTATGAAAGGATCTAGAATACATGGAATAGTAAGAGAGCTTGGTAATGAAAATATTGATGTAATAAATTATACAAATAATACTCAGTTATATATTACCAGAGCTTTAAGCCCTGCAAAAATTAATTCGCTAAATATTGATGAGGAAAAGAAGACTGTTCAGGTTTATCTTAACCCAGATGAAGTTTCTAGAGCAATTGGAAAAGGAGGTCATAATATCAGATTAGCTGGAAGGCTAACTGGATATGAAATTGATGTCTACAGAGAAGGTGCTGAAGAAGATGTAGAACTTACTGAGTTTAAGGATGAAATTGATGGCTGGGTAATTGAAGAATTTAGAAAGGTTGGATTAGATACTGCAAAAAGTGTACTTGAATTGGAAGCAGAGGATCTTGTTAAGAGAACTGATCTAGAAGAAGAAACAGTAGCAGATGTCCTTAAAATTTTAAAAGAAGAATTTGAAGATTAAATTATATGTCAACACCTGTAAGGTTAAATAAAGTTTTAAAAGAATTAAATATCTCTCTAGATAGAGCTGTTGATTTCCTTAGTTCAAAAAAAATCGATATTGAACCAAGGCCAACCTCTAAGATAGATCAAGAGACTTATGGCCTTCTTCTTGCAGAGTTTCAAACTGATAAGTCAGATAAAGACAAGCTTGAGGAAATTAATACTCAAAAGAAAAAAGAGCTTGAGGAAAAACAAATTATTGAAGAAAAACTTCAAGAGAAATCGGATGAGAAATTAGAAGTCAAGGAAGAAACTTCAAAAGAAACTGAATCCAAAACTCAGATTTCTAAGCCAGTCCAAGAAAAGTTTGAGAAAGAGGAAGAAAAGAAAGATCCTGAAGATTCCTCAAAAATTCAAACAAATTTTCAAAAATTAACTGGGCTAAAAAAGACAGGTGAGGTCATCGATTTGGATTCGATTAAGAAAAAAGAAGATCAAGTTGAAGAATCTAAAAAAAGAAGAAGGAAAAGAATTAGTAAAGATGTTTCTCAACCTAAAGGCTTTGCAAATAAACTTAGCAAGGATAATAAATCAAAAAATTTAAATCAAAAAGTTGAGCCAACTGATGATGAAATTCAAAAACAAATCAGGGAAACTCTAGAAAAACTTCAAGGTAAATCTTCAAAGTCTAAGGGAGCCAAATATAGAAAAGACAAAAGAGATCAACATAAACTTAAAAGTGAAGAAGATCTTGCTCAACAAGCTGAAGAAAGCAAGAAAATAAAAATTACAGAATTCATTACTGTTGGAGAGATTGCTACTTTAATGGAAGTCAGCTCAAATGATATAATATCTGCATGTATGAGTCTTGGAATTATGGTAACAATGAATCAGAGACTTGATGCAGAAACTCTTTCCGTTGTTGCAGATGAGTTTGGATTTGAATTAGACTTTGTAAAAACTGATATTGAAGAAGAGAAAGAAGAGGTTGAAGAAGAAGATGATACAGAAAATCTTAAAGAGAGATCTCCAATTGTAACAGTAATGGGGCATGTAGATCATGGAAAGACTTCTTTACTTGATTACATAAGGAAATCTTCTGTAGCAGATGATGAATCTGGTGGAATTACTCAACATATTGGAGCATATTCTGTGTCCGTAAATTCAAAAAAAATTACTTTCCTTGATACACCTGGTCATGAAGCTTTTACTGCTATGAGAGCAAGAGGTGCTCAGATAACAGATATAGTAATTGTTGTAATTGCAGCAGATGATAATATTATGCCTCAAACTAAAGAGGCTATTAGTCATGCTCAAGCGGGAGGAGTTCCTATAATCTTTGCAATCAATAAAATTGACAAAGAAGGAGCGAATCCTGATAAAGTTAAAGAATCTTTAGCTTCTATGAATTTAGTTGTAGAAGATTGGGGTGGTAAAATTCAATCACAAGATATATCTGCGTTAAGCGGTAAAGGTATAGATGAACTTCTTGAAAAGGTTCTTCTTGAAGCAGAAATAATGGATCTAAAAGCTAATTCAGATAAATTATCAACTGGAACTATTCTAGAAGCTTATCTTGATAAAGGTAGGGGTTATCTCTCAACAGTTCTGGTTCAAAACGGTTCACTTAAAATAGGAGATTATATGTTAGCAGGAAAGATAAGTGGAAAAGTTAAGGCAATGTTTGATGAGAGTGGTAATTCTCTAGAAGTTGCTAAGCCCTCAACTCCTGTTTCAGTTCTTGGTCTTGATGGTGCACCTCAAGCAGGTGATCAGTTTAAGGTTTTAGAAGATGAGAAAGAAGCAAAGCAAATTGCTGCTAAAAGAACTCAACTTGTTAGAGAACAAAGTGTAAGAACTCAAAAACACTTAACGCTTGACGAGATTGGAAGAAGAATTGCAATTGGGGACTTCCAAGAATTTAATGTTATAATCAAAGGTGATGTTGATGGATCAGTTGAGGCACTAACTGATTCTTTTCAAAATCTTTCAACTGAGGAGATTCAAGTTAATATAATTTTTAAAGGTGTTGGTGCAATTACAGAGTCAGATGTGCTTCTTGCTTCCGCTTCTGATGCAGTAATAATAGGATTTAATGTAAAACCAACTCAAAGCGCAAGAAAATTATCTGAAAAAGAACAAATTGATATTAGGTCTTATTCGATTATATATGATGCAATTAATGACCTAAAGGATGCAATGGAAGGAATGCTTTCACCAGAAATGAAAGAAGAAGATACTGGTGAAGCTGAGGTTAGAGATACTTTTAAGATTTCAAGGATTGGGACAATTGCTGGATGTATGGTTACCTCAGGAAAGATTCTTAGAAACTCAAGTATTAGGGTTGTAAGAGGTGATGAACAAATATTTGAAGGTAAATTACTCTCACTAAAAAGATTTAAAGATGACGTTAAAGAAGTAGCAAAAGGATATGATTGTGGAATACAAATAAATGATTTTAATGACCTTGAAGTAGGTGACCTAATTAAATGTTATCACGAAATCGCTGTTAAGAAAAAATTATAAATCTGAGAGTTTTATAATAAAAGATCCAGGATAAATTCTTCTAATTTTCTCCAGGCTTTGGGACGCAACATTTATATCCTTGTATTCTCCTATTCTTACTTTATAATTTGGGGTCTCGAATATCAGTTCAGACTTAACATCTTCATAGTTTTGTTTAAAATCATTATAAATCGAATCTGCCTCATTCAGACTACCATAAAAAATTTGAATTGTATAGTAGGTTGATTCAAAAGTTTTCTTGCTAAAATCTTTTTTGATTTGAAAGAATTTTTTAGTTAATGTATCATTATAATTAACATCTTCATCTTGCGCAGAAGTATTCCAGAATGAAGATAAAAGCATGCAAATGACTATTGAAAATTTAAAGTTTTTCATCACTAATTTTATCAAATTTAACAAATTGCAATAACATCTTATTTAGAATCATTATAAATTAAATATTTGTTCATTTTAGAGTTTCTAAAATGGTGTTTATGATGTAAATTTGTGATGTTAAAAAAAGTGGTCAAAAAACACTTTAACATCATGATTAAAAATTTAATTGCCCCCAACGAATGCTACTAATAAAAAGAATATTTTTAGTAGCACTTCTTCTACCTTCCTTAAGTATTTCTCAAGAAGCAGATATTCAGGCTGGAAAAAGTTTATTTAATGCTAATTGTGCAGCTTGTCATCAGTTAAATAGGAAAGCAGTTGGTCCAGCCTTAAGTGGTGTGACTGAAAAGTATGATAGAGAATGGTTATACAAATGGATCAAAAATGGTACTCAAATGATAAAAGATGGGGACCCTCAAGCTGTTGCAATTTGGGAGGAGTATAATCGTGCGGTAATGACAAATTATCCACAATTTTCAAATGAGCAAATTGATAATATTTTAGCATATACTGATTACACTCCGCCTCCACCAGCGGTCACAGTTGCTGCATCGGCTCAAACTGTTAGTCAGGGTTCTGATATATCTGTTAATGTAATATTAGCAGTTACTATAGTCATTTTCACAATCTTAATTGTGATGTTATTCCTTGTGCAAAGGACATTAATTAAGATTGCTAGTGCAAGTGGAGTTAAAATTGAAACAGACACAAAAAGAAGTATTACACCTTTGTGGCAAAAAATTGTTAAGAATCAATTTTTGATATTTATTATGGTTGTAGGTTTCCTGCTTTCAAGTGCATATTTTACTTATGGTTATCTTATGCAGGTCGGGATAGATCAAGGTTATGCACCTATTCAACCAATTCATTATTCACATAAAATACATGCTGGAGCAAACCAAATTGAATGTAAGTATTGTCACTCTTCTGCAAGAGTTTCAAAACATTCTGGGATACCTTCATTAAATGTGTGTATGAACTGTCACGAATATATTGCTGAATATAATGGTGAGGAAGATCTTGAAAATGGATACACAAGAGACTTCTATACTAATGAAATCAAAAAACTTTATTCCGCTGTTGGATGGGATGAAGAGAGTCAAGTTTATACAGGGAATACAAAACCAGTAAAATGGGTTAGAATTCATAATCTTCCAGATTTTGTTTACTTCAATCATGCTCAACATGCACAGGTTGCAAAGATAGAATGTCAAACATGTCATGGGCCTGTAGAGGAGATGGAAATTATGTATCAGTACTCTCCATTAACTATGGGATGGTGTATTGATTGTCACAGAGAGAGTAATGTTGATAAGGATAATGAATACTATCAAAAAGTTCATGAAGAGCTTTCAAAAAAATATGGTGTTGAAAAATTAACTGTAGCGCAACTTGGTGGAATAGAGTGTGCAAAATGTCACTATTAAAATGAAAAGCAAAAAATTATATTGGAAGGGAATCGAGCAATTAAATAGTGAAAGTACTATAGTTGAAGGTCTTGAGGATAATGAATTTGTTGAAAAACTTCCTGTTAATTCAAAAGAAGAAAATGATGGTGCTTCAAGAAGAGACTTCTTAAAGTATGTTGGTTTTAGTTCAGCAGCAGCTGCATTAGTAGGTTGTGAAGGACCTGTGATTAAATCTGTGCCATATGTTGTACAGCCTGAGCAAATAATTCCAGGTGTTGCTAATTTTTATGCAACAACAATTGCTGACGGTAATGACTTTAGCAGTATTTTGGTTAAAACTAGAGAAGGAAGACCAATCAAAATTGAGAGCAATAAAGATGCTTCAAACTTTGGGGATGCTAATGCAAGAGTTCATGCTTCTGTATTATCTCTTTATGATGCCAATAGAATACAAGGTCCAAAAATTTCAGGTGAATATACTGACTGGGATACAATGATTAATCTCGTAAAAGTTAGCTTACAGAATTTTAAAGATCAAAACAAAAAAGTTGTATTATTAACTCAGACATACCCAAGCCCTACTACAAATAATATTATTAAAGAACTTTTAGATGAGTATCCTAATGTAAATCATGTGATTTATGACACTATTTCAGACTCGTCTGTTTTAGATGCTTTCGAAAATATCTATGGTTTAAGAGCAATGGCTGACTATGACTTTTCAAAAGCTGAAAATATTATCTCTATTGATGCAGACTTTCTATCTGATTGGCAGGGTGGAGGATATTCTGCAGGCTACACCAAGACAAGAGTTCCAGATAAGTCTAATAACAAGACAATGTCATACCATCTTCAATTTGAATCAAATATGACTTTATCTGGTTCAAATGCTGATGATAGAGTGCCAGCTAAACCTAGTGAGCTGAAAAAAATTGTTACAAGAATTTATTCTAGACTAACAGGTAAAGGTGATATAAAAGGTTCACTTACACCAGAAATTGACAGATACATTGACTTATCAATTGAAAGAATCCTTAGCTCACCAAATAAATCGGTAGTTGTGTCGGGAGTTGACGATGTTGAAATTCAAGAACTAATTCTTCTTATAAATAGATCGATTAATTCAGAAGCTATTGATATTAATAACCCAAGGTTGATTAGAAAAGGCAGTAATTCTGATTTAAATGAATTTGTTTCTGAATTAAACTCTGGCAAAATATCTGGAGTTATTACATCAGGTGTAAATCCACTTTATTCACTTCCAAATTTAGAATCTGTAAAACAATCTTTTGAAAATCTTGAGTTTTCGCTAGTATTTTCTGAAAAAGAAGATGAGACAGCAAAGTCTGCTATGTATGTTGCAGCTTCTAATAATTATCTAGAGTCGTGGGGAGATTATGAGTTTAAAAAAGGTAATTTTTTCCTTGCCCAGCCTACAATTAGACCTCTTTTTGATACAATTCAATTTCAGGACTTTTTCTTAAAACTTTTAGGATCAAATGTAAGTTTTTATGAAAGGATTAAATCAAATTGGCAGAATTCTATACTTAAAGGTAAGACATGGGGTAAATCATTACAAGATGGTTATTATAATGATTTTACAAGTTTTAATTTAAGACCTAGAAAGTTATCTTCAAGCATTTCTTCAATAAGTGAAGATAGACCCGAAGAATTTTCTCTTGTACTTTATTCTAAAACTGGAATTGGAGATGGTTCTCAATCTTCTAATCCGTGGCTTCAAGAATTTCCTGATCCAATAACTAGAGTTACTTGGGATAATTATCTGACCATGTCAGCTTCTGATGCCAATAAACTTGGCTTGAAAAATTATAATGTATCGAACGGTGCTTTAAATGGTAGTTATGCTAATATTTCTGATGGTGAGAATCAATTGAAAGTCCCTGTTTTAATTCAACCTGGTCAAGCAAATGGTACAGTAGGTTTAGCTTACGGATATGGAAAGACTGAAGGTATGAATGATGTAATGAAAGTAGGTGTTAATGCATATACCTTTTATAATAATTTTTTTAAAACTCAAACAATTAGTATCTCCAAGGTAAAAGGTGATCATGAGTTTGCATGTATTCAACTACATAATACTATGATGGGTAGAGATGAGATTATTAAAGAAACTGATATTGATACATATAACTCAAAAGAAAAGTCTTATTGGAATCCAACTGTTATGGTATCTAAAAATCATATTGAGACAAAAGTTACATCAAAAGAAGTTGATATTTGGAGAGAATTTGATAGATCCACGGGTCACCACTTTAACTTATCTATTGATTTAAATGCGTGTAACGGATGTGGTGCATGTGTTATTGCTTGTCATGCAGAAAATAATGTTCCAGTTGTTGGTAAAGAAGAAGTAAGAAAATCAAGAGATATGCATTGGCTTCGAATTGACAGATACTTTTCATCTGAAGATAACTTTGAAGGAGATGTTAAAGCCAAAGAAGGAACATCGGGATATAGAGAATATAGAGCTACCCAAACTAAATTGGAAACTGCTGCTGAAAACCCTAAGGTAGTTTTTCAGCCAGTAATGTGTCAACATTGTAATCACGCTCCATGTGAAACTGTATGTCCTGTTGCTGCTACATCTCATGGTCGACAAGGACAAAATCAAATGGCCTACAATAGATGTGTGGGAACTCGTTATTGTGCAAATAACTGCCCATATAAAGTTAGAAGATTCAACTGGTTTGCATATGCAGAAAATGATGAATTTGACTATAATATGAATAACAATCTGGGAAGAATGGTTCTAAATCCTGATGTAAATGTTAGGGGAAGAGGTGTAATGGAGAAATGTTCTCTTTGTATCCAAATGACGCAGAAAACTATACTCGATGCAAAAAAAGATGGCAGAAGAGTTGTGGATGGAGAATTCCAAACAGCATGTTCAAATGCATGTAGTGATGGTGCTATTGTTTTTGGAGATATCAATGATAAAGACAGTAAAATTTCTGAATTAAATCAAAAAGATAGAGCATACAGACTCCTTGAGAGTATTGGAACAAAACCTAATATTTTATATCAAGTTAAGGTAACTAATAGTAAAAAAGTATAGTATATGTCATCACATTATGAAGCTCCTATAAGAAAACCTTTGGTCCTCGGAGACAAGAGTTATCATGATATAACAGAAGATATTGCTAGGCCAGTAGAGACCCCGCCTAATATGGACTGGTGGATAGCATTCGGAATATCTATGGCTGCATTTATGTGGGGTGTTGGATGTATAATTTATACTATTGGAACTGGAATAGGAACTTGGGGTCTAAATAAAACAGTTGGCTGGGCATGGGATATTACAAACTTTGTATGGTGGGTTGGTATCGGTCATGCTGGAACTTTAATTTCCGCAGTGCTATTACTATTTAGACAGAAATGGAGAATGGGTATTAATAGATCTGCAGAAGCAATGACAATATTCTCAGTAATTCAAGCAGGACTATTCCCCGTAATTCATATGGGTCGACCTTGGCTTATTTATTGGTTTTTTCCAATTCCTAATCAGTTTGGATCTTTATGGGTAAATTTCAATTCACCTCTTTTATGGGACGTTTTTGCTATTTCTACTTATTTAACAGTTTCATTAGTATTTTGGTGGACTGGTCTACTACCTGATTTTGCAATGATTAGAGATAGAGCTGTTAAACCTTTTCAAAAGAAAATTTACAGTTTAATAAGTTTTGGATGGTCTGGAAGAGCAAAAGATTGGCAAAGGTTTGAAGAAGTTTCATTGGTGCTAGCAGGACTTGCAACTCCTCTTGTTTTATCTGTTCATACAATTGTATCATTTGATTTTGCTACATCTGTTATTCCAGGTTGGCATACAACAATTTTTCCACCATATTTTGTTGCAGGTGCAATATTTTCAGGATTTGCTATGGTTCAAACACTATTGATTATAATGAGAAAGGTCTCAAGGCTTGAGAGTTACATTACTGTTCAACACATAGAAATGATGAATATTGTAATTATGATTACTGGTTCAATTGTAGGTTGTGCATACATCACTGAACTTTTTATAGCATGGTACTCTGGAGTTGAATATGAGCAATATGCATTTTTAAATAGAGCAACTGGTCCATATTGGTGGGCTTATTTTTTAATGATGTCCTGTAATGTTGTATCACCACAAGTTATGTGGATTAAGAAGATCAGGACAAGTATAATATGGTCATTTGTAATTTCAATAGTTGTAAATGTTGGGATGTGGTTTGAAAGATTTGTGATTATTGTCACCTCTCTTCATAGAGATTATTTACCATCGTCATGGACAATGTTCTCCCCAACTTTTATTGATATTGGAATATTTATCGGAACTATAGGATTCTTCTTTGTATTGTTTTTGCTTTACGCTAGAAGCTTTCCAGTTGTTGCTCAATCTGAAGTAAAAACAATTCTTAAATCATCAGGAGAGAATTATAAAAAATTAAGAGATAAAAAATGAGTTCAAAAAGCTTACATGTTTTGTTTGATGATGATGATATTTTATTAGATGCTGTAAAGCAGATAGTAAAAAGTAAGATTTATATCAATGAAATATACACACCATTTCCAGTTCATGGACTTGATAAAGCTATGAAACTTAAGCCAACTAATATATCCATTGCAACATTTATTTATGGATGTATTGGTTTCACTGTTGCTGTAATGATGATGAATTATATTATGATTGTTGATTGGCCTCAAAACATAGGTGGAAAACCAAGCTTTACTTTAATTGAGAATATACCTTCGTTTGTGCCAATAATTTTTGAGATGACAGTATTTTTTGCTGCTCATTTAATGGTTATAACTTTTTATTTAAAAAGTAAATTATGGCCATTCAAAAATGCAGAGAATCCTCACCCATCAACCACTGATGATAAATTTTTGATTGATATGGAGACGGGAACAAATGTTGCAAAGACAAAGACTATGTTAAAAAAACTTGGTGCAATTTCCATAGATGTAATAAATAATGATGAAGATGAGAAATAGTTTAATATTAATTTTTTCCATAAGTATTTTACTTACATCATGTTTTGATCCATCAAAACCTAACTTTCAGTACTTTCCAGATATGTATGAGTCTTTAGCATATGAAACATATGCTGAGTCTGAAGCGTTTTCTAATGGAATCGAAGCTCAGCTCCCACCAGAGGGATCTATAGCAAGAGGATGGGAACCGTATGATTATGAAGATTCAAATGAAGGCTATGAACTTGCAAAAGCTCAGTTAATATCTCCTTTGGAAGTTAATGATTATAATAGAAGCCAAGGTAAAGAGCTCTACGAGATTTATTGTTCTGTATGTCACGGAGATAAAGGAGATGGAATGGGGATTTTAGCTCAAAGAGAAAAGTTTTTAGGAATACCTGCATATATAGATAGAGAAATTACTCCAGGTAGTATTTATCATGTGCTTATGTATGGTATAAACGCAATGGGTTCTCATGCAGGACAGGTCAATGAAGAAGAAAGATGGCAGATTGCACAATATGTAATGGAACTAAGAGAAGAACAAAAAAGTAATTAATGTATAAAGATTATAAATTTTCAAATCAAATTAAAGTACTTTCTATTAGCTTAACTCTAATTGGACTTCTTGGAATTTTATATGGCTTTTATGCAGCCCCTTCGACTGTTGAAGAAGCAAAAGAAATTGTTGCAAGTATGAGTCATGATTCTGACTATGGAGGCTCTGGTTATGGAGAATCAGATCATGGAGATTCTGAATATGGATACGAATCGAGTGGTTATGAATATGATCATGACAAACATGTCTTTAATCAGTTACATAATAAGCCATGGGCAGCAATTTATGTACCCGCATTATTCTTCATGATGATTTCTCTTGGAGTATTAGCTTTCTATGCTATTCAAAGAGCTTCTCAAGCTGGTTGGTCTATTGTATTATACAGAATAATGGAAGGAATCACAGGCTACCTATTTCTAGGATGTCTATTCGTGTTAATTATTCTAGGTTTTTCAGCATTTAAATTTAATCATCTTTTTATATGGATGGATCCAGAAGTGGTTTCACATGATGAGATTATCAGAAATAAAATAGGATATCTCAATATTCCTTTCTTTTTTATACGTTCAATTATATATATAGCAGGTTGGGTTATTTACAGAGAGATAACAAGAAGACTTTCACTTCAGCAAGATGAGAACAATGATATAAGTGTCCATAAAAAATTATTTAAGTTTTCTGCTGGATTTTTAGTGTTCTTTTTGGTTTCAGAGTCAATGATGTCATGGGATTGGATTATGTCTATTGACCCTCATTGGTTCAGTACCCTTTTTGGCTGGTATGTTTTTGCTGGTATGTTTGTTTCAGGTATAACAACTATCGCACTAATTACGATCTACTTGAAGTCAAAAAATTATTTAGAATTTGTAAATAATAGTCATATTCATGACCTAGCTAAATTTATGTTTGGAGTAAGTATTTTTTGGGCATATCTTTGGTTCTCTCAATTTATGCTTATTTGGTACTCAAATATTCCTGAGGAGGTAACATATTTTATAACAAGAATTGAAGACTATAATTTCTTGTTTTTTGGAATGGTAGTGTTAAACCTTATATTTCCATTAATTGTTCTTATGAATAGTGATTTTAAGAAGACAAACTTTATTGTAATTTTGACAGGTATTGTAATTATAATAGGTCATTATATAGATGTTTATAACATGATTATGCCGTCAGCTGTTGGAGATATGTGGTCATTTGGGCCTGCAGAAATTGGTGGATTTATGTTCTTCCTTGGTATATTTTTGTATGTAGTCTTTAGAGCCATTTCAAAAGCACCAATTTTGGCTAAAGGTGATCCGTTTATAGAAGAAAGTAAAACATTCCAATATTATAATTTAGATTAAAATGACAATATTACTAGTTCTAACATCATTAATTTTAATTTCAATTGCAGTTTGGCAACTGACCAAAATTTTAGAGCTATCTAAACCTGCTGATTATGATGATAGCGAGATTGCATCCGATAAGGATAACGATATGCAGGGAAAATTAATGTTCCTTTTCCTAATATTTATTTATGCATTAACTATTTTTTCTTTTTATCAGTGGGGTGACGTGATGCTTCCTGAATCTGCATCTGTTCATGGAGAAAATTATGATAACTTACTATGGTTTTCATTTGCCGTTATCTTTTTTGTTCAGACTATTACTCAAGCTTTACTTCACTATTTTGCATTTAAATATAGAGGTAACAAGAAAAGAAAAGCTTTATTTTTTGCAGATAGTACATTTTTGGAGGGTGTCTGGACAATTATACCAACAATAGCTCTTGCAGGTTTAATATTATACGGATTATTTACTTGGGTGGATATTATGACAATTGAGGAAAATGATGATGCTCTTGTTGTAGAATTATATGCTCAACAGTTTAATTGGAAAGCAAGATATGCAGGAGAAGATGGTGTGTTAGGTGATGCGAATGTTCGTTTCCTTCAAGATTTTGGTGGAAAAAACTTGGTTGGAATTGATCCGACCGACAGGAATGGAGATGATGATATTGTGGTTCAAGAACTTCATCTTCCGGTAAATCGTGAAGTTGTATTTAGAATTAGATCTCAAGATGTACTTCATTCAGCATTTATGCCTCATTTTAGGGCGCAAATGAATGCAGTACCTGGAATGATTAATCAGTTTGCATTTATTCCTAATGTAACAACCGAGGAAATTAGATTAAGGCCTGAAATTGTTGAAAAGGTAAGAAAAATCAATAAGATTAGATTTGATAAAAGTGAAGATTTAGTTGCAAGTGGTGACTTTCCACTTGACCCATATGAATTTGATTTTTTACTTTTATGTAATAAAATTTGTGGAGCTTCTCACTACAATATGCAGATGAAAATAGTTGTTGAGACTGAAGAAGAATTTAACAGGTGGTTAGATGATCAACCTACATTTAAAGAATTTGTTCAATAGAAATAAAACGAAATGGCAAACAGAGGTAACAGAAGAGCTAAAATAGTTGGAACAGATATCGAGATTGATATTACTGAAAAAAAGGATATTGTTATTGAATCTCATGATGATGATCATGGTCATGATGACAATCATCACAAGGAAACTTTCATAACTAAATATATCTTTAGTATCGATCATAAAATGATATCAAAACAATATCTAATAACCGGATTGATAATGGGTATTGTTGGTATTGCTATGTCACTTTTATTTAGACTTCAGCTTGCTTGGCCAGAAGAATCTTTTGGAATTTTTGATGTATTACTTGGTAAATGGGCTACGGATGGTGTAATGGACCCTAATGTTTATCTAGCATTGGTGACTATACATGGAACGATTATGGTTTTCTTTGTATTAACTGCTGGATTAAGCGGAACATTTAGTAATCTCCTCATTCCTTTACAAATAGGTGCTAGAGATATGGCCTCAGGATTTTTAAATATGATTTCTTATTGGTTGTTTTTTATTTCTTCTGCATTAATGATTGCGTCACTATTTGTTGAGGCAGGACCTGCTGCAGCTGGTTGGACAATATATCCGCCACTTAGTGCATTACCTCAGGCACAGCCTGGTTCTGCCGCTGGTATGACTTTATGGTTGGTTTCAATGGCATTCTTTATCGCATCATCTTTACTTGCTGCATTAAACTACATTGTTACTGTTTTAAACTTAAGAACAAAAGGAATGACAATGACAAGACTCCCTTTAACTGTATGGGCATTTTTAGTTACTGCAATTATAGGTGTTGTGTCCTTCCCAGTACTTTTATCTGCAGCATTATTACTAATAATGGATAGAAGTTTTGGAACTTCTTTTTTCCTATCAGATATCTTTATACAAGGTGAGGTACTCCATTATCAAGGTGGTTCTCCAGTTTTATTTGAGCACCTTTTTTGGTTCCTTGGACACCCAGAGGTATACATTGTACTTTTACCTGCTCTTGGAATTGCATCTGAAGTAATTGCAACAAATGCTCGTAAGCCAATTTTTGGATATAGAGCAATGGTAGGATCAATCCTTGCTATTGCATTTTTATCAACAATAGTTTGGGGACATCATATGTTTGTAACCGGAATGAATCCTTTCTTAGGATCGGTATTCACTTTCACAACTTTACTAATTGCCATTCCATCTGCTGTTAAGGCATTTAACTACATAACTACAATATGGAAAGGTAATATTCAATTCAATCCTGCAATGTTATTTGCAATTGGGCTTGTTTCTACTTTTATAACAGGTGGTCTAACAGGAATTATTCTTGGAGATAGTGCGCTGGATATAAACTTACATGATACATATTTTGTTGTAGCACACTTTCATTTAGTAATGGGTATTTCTGCTCTTTATGGTTTATTTGCCGGTGTATACCATTGGTATCCAAGAATGTTTGGTAGAATGATGAATAAGACACTTGGATATGTTCATTTTTGGATTACTGCAATTAGTGCTTATGGAGTATTCTTCCCAATGCACTTTATTGGTATGGCTGGTCTTCCAAGAAGATATTATACAAACACGAACTTTCCATATTTCGATGATGTTGCAAACATTAATGTCATAATTACACTGTTCGCACTTTTAGCAGGTGCTGCACAAATTATTTTCTTGTATAATTTTATTAGCAGTATGTATTATGGAAAGAAAGCTGAACAGAATCCATGGAAGTCCACAACATTAGAATGGACAGCTCCAATTAAACATATTCACGGAAACTGGCCAGGCAAAATTCCTCATGTTTTTAGATGGGCTTATGACTATTCAAAACCTGGTTCCAAAGAGGATTTTGTCCCTCAAAATGTTCCATTAAAAAAAGGTGAGAAAGAGCTTCAGCATTAGTCTTAGTCATGATCTCAGATTACACAATTAGTGTATATTTGATATAATGGATATAAATCAGGAAAAAGATAACGAATTTGACAAGGCTTTAAGACCTTTAAAGTTTTCTGATTTCATTGGCCAAGAGTCAATAATTAAAAATCTTAAAGTTTTTGTTGAGGCATCTAATCAAAGAAACGACGCACTAGATCATACATTATTTCATGGACCTCCAGGTCTTGGAAAAACCACATTAGCACATATTTTAGCAAGTGAGCTTAATGTAGGTCTAAAGGTTACATCTGGTCCTGTAATTGACAAGCCAGGAGACTTAGCGGGATTACTTACAAGTCTTGAAGAAAGAGATATATTATTTATTGATGAGATTCACAGATTAAGTCCTGTAATTGAAGAGTACTTATATTCTGCAATGGAGGATTATAAAATTGATATCATGATTGAGTCAGGACCAAATGCAAGGACAGTTCAGTTAAATTTAAATCCATTTACACTTGTTGGGGCAACTACTAGATCAGGTTTTTTAACTAATCCAATGAGAGAAAGGTTTGCCATTTCAAATAGACTTGAGCATTATGAGGACGAGCTTTTATCAAAAATTGTTGAGAGGAGTTCAAATATTCTAGACTTATCCACAGATAGTGAATCTTGTTTTGAAATTGCTAGAAGAAGTCGTGGTACTCCAAGAATTTCAAATTCTTTACTTAGAAGAGTTAGAGATTTCGCGCAAATTAAAAGTGATGGAAAAATTAATCTTGAGATTACAAAATATGCTCTAAGTTCTTTAAATGTCGATAAAAACGGTCTTGATGAAATGGATAATAAGATTCTAGAAACTATTATAGAAAAATATAACGGAGGCCCAGTTGGGATTTCAACATTATCTACATCACTATCTGAAAATTCTGAAACTATTGAAGAAGTCTATGAACCCTTCCTAATTCAACAGGGGTTTATTATAAGAACACCTAGAGGAAGACAAGTAACAGAAAAGGCATACAATCATCTTGGAAGAAATAAAAACAATCAGAATAATTTATTTAATTAATAATTTATATTTGATAATAATTCATCCTTATGGCAAAAAGAAGAGATAGAAGAGAATCATTAGTTTATCACGCAAAGCCAAAACCGGGAAAAATTGAGGTTGTACCTACAAAAAAATACAATTCACAAAGAGATTTAGCTATTGCATACTCACCTGGTGTAGCAATTCCATGTCAAGAGATTGAACAAGACCCTATAAACGTATATAAGTATACTAATAAATCAAATTTAGTTGCCGTTATTTCAAATGGAACTGCTGTACTAGGTCTTGGCGATATTGGACCTGATGCATCAAAACCTGTTATGGAAGGTAAAGCACTTTTGTTTAAAATTTTTGCTGATATTGATGTTTTTGATATCGAGATTGATGAAAAAGATCCAGATAAATTTATAAGTGTTGTTAAGTCAATTTCTACAACTTTTGGAGGAATTAACCTTGAAGATATTAAAGCGCCTGAAGCTTTTAAAATTGAAAGAGAACTTATAAATGATCTTGATATTCCTGTTATGCATGATGACCAACATGGGACAGCAATTATATCTGCTGCAGCTTTATTAAATGCACTTGAATTAGTAAATAAAAAAATTGAAGATGTAAAATTAGTTGTATCTGGAGCTGGTGCAGCTGCAATTGCTTGCACTAAGTTATACATATCCTTTGGAGCAAAACTTGAAAACATTGTAATGACTGATAGTAAGGGTGTAATAAATCAATCCAGGTCAGGTCTTTCTGATGAAAAAAAGCTTTTTATTACAAAAAGAAAAATTAACTCTCTTGAAGAGGCAATGAAAAATTCAGATGTTTTTATTGGTTTGTCTATGGCTAACATTTTGTCGGAAAAGATGCTTGCCTCAATGTCAAAAGATCCTATTGTTTTTGCAATGGCAAACCCAGATCCTGAAATTGATTATAATACTGCTATGACTGTTAGAGATGATATAATATTTGCTACTGGTAGATCTGATCTTCCAAATCAAGTAAATAATGTTCTTGGCTTTCCTTTTATATTTAGAGGAGCTCTGGATGTGAGGGCTACCAAAATAAATGAAGAAATGAAAAAAGCTGCTGTGATAGCCCTTGCTGAACTTGCAAAAAAACCTGTCCCTGAGCAAGTTAATATTGCTTACGACGAAACTAAACTTCTTTTCGGAAAAGACTATATTATTCCTAAACCATTTGATCCAAGACTTATTAGTGAAATCCCTCCTGCTGTAGCAAAAGCAGCCATGGAATCAGGTGTTGCTCAAGAACCAATTTCGGATTGGGATAAATATACCCAAGTTTTAGAAGAGCGGTTAGGTAACAATCAAAAATTAATTAGAATAATTCATAGACGTGCTAGAAAAGCCAAAAATAAAAAACTTGTATTTGCTGAGGCTGACCATATGGACGTATTAAAAGCTGCACAGATTTGTTTTGAGGAAGGGATTGCGAAACCGATTCTCTTAGGTGGAAAAAAAATTATTGAAGAACTTATGGAATCTCTTGAGTTTAATGAAGATATTGAAATAATTGATCCAAAAGATAAAATTAATAAGGAAAGAATTGAAGAATATTCTTTAATTCTATTTAAGAAATTAAGGAGAAAAGGTAAAACATTAGATGATGTAAAAAGACTTTTAAGGGGAAGAGATTATTTTGGAGCAATGATGGTAGAAAATGGTGATGCTGATTGTATGCTTTCAGGATATTCAAAAAGTTATCCTTCTGTATTTGTTCCTCTCATAAGATCTATTGGCAAAGCAGAAAATGTTCAAAAAGTTGCTGCTACCAACCTTATGATTACTAGAAAAGGTCCTTTATTCTGCTCAGATACCTCTTTAAATATTAACCCTACACACAAAGAGATTGCAAGAATTACTGTTGATACTGCTAGAGTTGTTAAAAGACTTGGGATTGACCCTGTAATTGCAATTTTATCTTATTCAAATTTTGGTTCATCAGACTCTGATGAAGCTAAAAAAGTTTCAGAGGCTGTTGAAATTCTTCACAGAGATCACCCCGAGTTAATTGTTGACGGTCCTATTCAATCAGATTTTGCCCTAAATAGAGAAATGTTAAAAAATAGATTCCCGTTTTCAATTCTTAATGGAAGAAAAGTTAATACATTAATATTTCCAAATCTAGACTCTGCTAATGTCACTTATAAAATAATTAAAGAATTGGACAGATCAGTTTCAGTTGGACCTATTCTTATCGGTTTGAATCAACCAATTCATATTTTACAATTAGGCGCATCAGTCGATGAGATTGTAAATATGGCTGCTATATCAGTTATTGATGCAAATGAAAGAAAAATTAAAAAATAATGATCACATATATCAAAGGAAGACTGATTGAAAAAACACCTACAAAGATTATAGTCGAATCTAATGGAATAGGATATGAAATAAATATATCCTTAAATACTTTTGAGAGAATATCAGATGAAGAGAACATAAAAATTTTCACATATCTTCAAAGAAAAGAGGACTCTGACATATTGTTTGGGTTTAGTGAAGAATCTGAGAGAGCTATATTTCAACAACTAATATCAATTTCTGGAATTGGTCCTAGTACAGCAAGAACAATTTTATCATCAATTTCTCCAAAAGAAATTCAAGATGCGGTATGGTCAGAAGATGTAGAAAGAATAAAATCTATTAAAGGAATTGGATTAAAAACTGCCCAGAGATTAATAATAGAATTGAAAGATAAAGTAGAATTATTTGACAAAAAAGATTTAGATTTATCTGGCAAAAATTATGACATAAAAAAAGAAGCTTTACTTGCCTTATCAGTCTTGGGTTTTAATAAATCTAAATCAGAACAAATAGTAAGTAAAATTTATTTTGAAAATAAAGAAATAGAGCTTCAAGAATTAATTAAACAATCACTAAATAAATTATAAAATGAATATTCCAGAAGAACTTAGATATACAGAAGAACATGAGTGGGTTAAATTAGACGGTAATGTTGCAACTGTAGGAATTACAGATTTTGCTCAAAGTGAACTTGGCGATATTGTATATCTTGAAATCGATTCATTAGATACTGAGATTAATTCAAATGAAGTATTTGGAACAGTTGAAGCAGTTAAAACAGTCTCAGATTTATTTATGCCTGTAAATGGTAAGGTTGTAGATGTTAATTCTTCACTAGAAGATAATCCTGAAGCAGTAAATGATGACCCATATGGAGAGGGCTGGATTATAAAAATTGAAGTATCTAATTCATCTGATATTGATGCTCTTATGAATTCGGAAGAATATAAAAATTTAATAGGTAGTTAAAAAAAAATAAAGAATTAGTTAACTATATGAAATAATTATATTTTTTTATAGATTAGCACTTTAAAATTGATTAATGCAACCCAAAAAAAATCCAAAAGCTGATTTAAATAAAGACAGGAATCTATATTTTGTAATTGGTCTTACACTTGTCCTAGGTGTAACTTGGGGTTCTATTGAGTATAAAACATATGAGAAAGTTTTTGATCTTTCTGCACTAGATATGCTTGAAGATGATGACGAGGATATTCCTATAACAGAGCAGTTAAAAACTCCTCCACCTCCACCTCCACCTCCACCTGCTCCAGAGGTAATAGAAGTTGTTGAGGATGAAGAAGAAGTTGAAGAAACTGTAATTGAATCAACAGAAACTGATCAAGATGAAATTATAATTGAAGAAATTGAAGTTGAAGAAGAATTCGACGATATTGATGTTCCCTTTGCTGTAATTGAGGATGTTCCAATTTTTCCTGGCTGTGAATCTGTTGCTAAGTCTGAGAGAAGAACTTGCTTTCAAGATAAAATTAACCAACATATAAGAAGAAATTTTAGATACCCTGAAATTGCACAGGAAATGGGTATTCAAGGTAGAGTATACGTTAACTTCATTATTGCTAAAGATGGCTCCATCACTAATATTAGAATGAGAGGACCAGACAAAAACCTCGAAAATGAAGCGCAGAGAATAATAAGTAGACTACCTCAAATGACACCTGGAAAGCAAAGAGGAAGAGCTGTAAGGGTTCCATTCAGTATACCAATTACATTCAGACTTCAATAAAGGATATTTCCTAAACATAAATTAATGTCTGACACTTTAAATATAAAGCAATCGTCTTTATTTTCTCAAACTCTTATTTTAATAAAACACAGACTGTCTTTTAGTGTTGTTTTTTCATCAGTTTGTTCATATTTGATTGCATTTGATGTATTTTCATTAACTACATTTTTACTCCTTATCATAGGTGGATTTTTTGTAGTTGGTTCATCAAACGGTTTTAATCAAATAATTGAAAGAAGAAGAGACGCATTGATGATGAGGACATCTTCAAGGCCACTTCCGAGTGGAGAAATGACAGTTAATCAAGCACTTATTATATGTTCTTTTCTTAGCTTGTTAGGACTAACTATTTTATATGTTATCAATTTTAGAACAGCAATCTTTGGGCTGATATCAATGATTATTTATTTAGCTCTATATACACCCTTAAAACCTGTAACTCCTTTATCTGTATTCTTTGGAGCTATTCCTGGAGCTATTCCTTTTATGTTAGGATGGGTTGCGGTTACTGATAGATTTTCAATTGAAACAGGAATTCTCTTTATGATTCAATTCTTTTGGCAATTTCCTCATTTTTGGGCTATTGGATGGGTCTCACATGATGATTACAAAAATGCTGGTTTTAAAATGCTTCCAAGTGGTAAAAGGGATAATGCCACTGCATTTCAAATTGTATTTTACACAATATGGATGATTATTGTTTCAACACTTCCTTATTTTAGTTTCACAGGAAAACTATCAATAGGTATTTACTCTTTAATTTTAATTTTAGTTTCAGGATCTTTAATGTTATATCAAGCTTTAAAATTAATGAGGTATAAGCATAAACAAAATGCTATAAGACTAATGTATGCAAGTATTTTTTATTTAAGTTTTATTCAAATTATATTTGTCATCGATAAATTCATATTTCAATGAGTGAAGCAAATACAATAGAGTCACAGACTGCAAAAGCTAAAAAGATGATGTTATGGTTTGGTATGATAAGTATTACCATGACTTTTGCAGGTTTAACCAGTGCATTTATTATAAGTAGTTCAAGACCTGATTGGTTAGATTCTTTTGTTTTGCCAACATGGTTCACAATAAGCACTATTTCAATTATACTTAGTAGTGTGTTTTTTCAGTTAGCAAAAATTAAACTTGATCAATATGTTCGTGTTTCACTTCCAGAAAATATAAACATTTACCTTCAAAGAAATAATGTAAATATTTTTCTTGGACTTACTATTTTAATGGCAGTAACTTTTGTTGTTTCTCAGTTTTTAGGCTTTGGTGAGATTATATCACAGGGCTATTATTTTACAGGCCCTGAAAGTTCTGTAACTACTTCATATATATACATTTTAGCATTTTTACATTTAGCTCACTTATTTGCTGGGATTATTGTTTTAAGTGTTGTTACAACTAGGTTTAATAAACAGAAATATGAGAAGAATAAACTAGGATTTGAGATGGCATTAATTTTCTGGCATTTTCTGGGAGCTTTATGGATATATTTATTCTTTTTTATTAAATACTTCAGCTAAAAATTAATAAATTTGTACTCAAAATTGCCCTAGATGCAAGCATCTTCGTTAACAAAAACAAAAAATAATTCTTGGGGAGGAGGTGGAATTAAACCACTTGATGCAGCTTATGGAAAACTAATGATGTGGTTTTTTATAGTATCGGATGCCCTTACATTTTCAGGATTTTTAGTTGCCTATGGATTTTCAAGATTTAAGAACATAGATTCCTGGCCTATAGCTGATGAGGTTTTTCATCATTTTCCATTTTTACATGGTGTAGACGCTCCAATGTATTATGTGGCTTTGATGACTTTTATTCTAATCTTCTCGTCTGTAACAATGGTTTTAGCTGTTGATGCAGGTCACAATAACGATAAAAATAGAGTTGCTTTCTACATGTTATTAACTATAATTGGAGGTGCAGTTTTTGTTGGTTCACAAGCATGGGAATGGAAAAACTTTATTAAAGGAGAGTATGGGGCTGTTGAAATTCAAAATGGAGAGATACTCCAGTTTTATGATATTAAAAAAGACAAAAGAATTCCTATTGATGAATTTGCTATTCTTCAGTCTCAAGATAGAATAACCCATGATGATAATGTTGGTGTATGGTATCAAAGTGAAATTGAGCTTCCTGAAATTACTCTATCTGAAGTTATGGAGGGTTTTAAAACCAATTCTGCGATCACAGTTCGTGTTGAAAAGTTAGATGAGAAAGGTCAAAAAATAATTCTTTCTAGAGAAGATGCAGAGGATAAACTTTCTTCAGCCACAAGAGTTGTAAAAGGTGCTAATTTAATTAGAAATGAGTATGGAAATCCACTTTTTGCTGATTTCTTTTTCTTCATTACAGGTTTTCATGGTTTTCATGTTTTCTCAGGGGTTATCCTTAATATTATAATATTTATAAATGTCCTCTTAGGGACCTATGAAAGAAGAGGGCGCTACGACATGGTTGAAAAGGTAGGATTATATTGGCACTTTGTTGATTTGGTCTGGGTATTTGTATTTACATTCTTTTATTTAGTATAAACATGGCAAAGCACGAACATAAATTAGAAATTTTTAGAGGCTACTTAAAGTTTAAATCTAATGTCCAAAAAATCTGGGGTGTTTTAATTTTTCTTTCAATTGTTACTGCGATTGAAGTTGCACTTGGTATCTTAAAACCTCCAATTTTAATGAACTACTTTCTTGGTCTTAAATTAATAAATTGGTTGTTTATTATTATGACAATAATAAAGGCTTATTATATAACATGGGACTTTATGCATGTTAGAGATGAAAAGCCGTTTCTTAAGAATATGATTGTAATTCCCTTACTTATTCTAATACCATTTTTACTTTTTATACTCTTATGGGAAGGTTCTTATATCTTTGATGTAATGCTAGATGGTTTAAAAGAATGGGATTTTGATATTTATTAATGACTAAGGATCTAAAAAAGTATTTAATTCTTGGCTTTCTCTTTTTTTTCCCAATTTTCGTATATGTTTTTTTATCCACTGGGATAAATAACTTTGCCAAGTTACCAGTACTAACTTATGGTGTAAATGATATAGTTGACTTGGAAGGAAATCTATCCAAAGTATCACTAAAAGACAATATTTCAATAGTTGGTTTTTGGGGTGGAGATATTGAGAACAAAAAATCTGAAGCGCTTAACTTGAATCAAAAAATTTATAAACGTTTTTATGAATTTCAAGATTTTCAGTTTGTATTTCTATATAATGTTGACGAATCTAAAGCAATTGAAGATTTAAAATTGGAATTAATTAGTGGTGTAGGTACAGATCTAAAAAAATGGAACTTTATTCCAACATCACAATCGAGTATCAAAGATGTATTTAATAGTTTTAAAACTAATATAGAATTAGATGAAAATTTTAGTACTCCATATGTATTTATTGTAGATAGAGATTTAAGTTTAAGGGGAAGAGATGATGATGAAGATACTGGTATGTTATATGGTTTTAACTCTCAATCTGTTGCTGAAATAAATAATAAAATGGTTGATGATGTAAAGATTATTCTTGCCGAGTATAGATTAGCTCTCAAAAAAAACGATTCACTATTTAATGAATAATAATTTAAAATATATTGGATTACTGATAATTATAATTCTTTTTGGGATATTCTCACTTCCAAAAATATATGAAAGGGTTATCAACTCCGATATTACAGATACAAATAGACTTCACAGTAATGAGAGGCTTTCTTATTTGACAATTTCAGATGAAAAAAGAAAAGCCCCTGATTTTATTCTAACTAATCAGGATTCTATTTTAATATCAAATGAGGATATGAGTGGAAAAGTATATGTGCTAGAATTCTTTTTTACAAGATGTCCAGATATATGTATTGAGATGAATCAAAACATGAAGTCACTAGATGATAAGTTTGCTGAGACAGATGAATTTGGTATAATTTCAATTACAATTGATCCCAAAAATGACACTCCTTCAATCTTAAAAAAATACTCTGAAGCGCTTGAGGTCAAATCTCAAAACTGGCATTTTTTAACAGGTGAGAAAGATTACATATATGATTTAGCAAATAATGGCTTTAATATTTTTGCAAATGAAAACACAAGTTTTGAAGGAGGCTTTGAACATCAGGGTTATTTTGCACTTATTGATAAAGATGGGTATATTAGGTCCAGAAAAGATAGCTTTGGTAATCCAATTATGTACTATCTGGGGATAACTGATATTAATGCAACCCAACAGGGAATAGAGATGTTAAGCTATGATATAAAAAAATTGATAGATGAGTAAAATTGAAAATTCAGGTCAAACTTTGAAATATAAATTCTTAATAATTGTAGTCTCAATTGTTATTCCAGTAGTGGTTTTAATATTATTTAACATAAGAATAACATCTTTACCACCATTAACATTTTTGCCTCCTATATATGCTACAATTAATGGAATTACAGCTATACTTTTAATAGCTGCTCTTTACAGTATTAAAAACAAAAAAATAAAGCAACATGAATTGCTAATGAAGACTTCAATCTTCCTTTCTCTTGTTTTTCTTGTTATGTATATATTGTATCACATGACTACAGATCCAACTCCATATGGGGGAGAGGGTATAATAAGAACTGTTTATTTCTTTATTTTAATATCACACATTGCACTTTCTGTTTTTATTGTACCAATGGTTTTAGTCACATATGTAAGAGCTATTTCTAAAATGTTTGATAAGCATAAGAAAATTGCAAGGATCACTTTTCCAATTTGGCTTTATATAGCTGTAACAGGTGTTATAGTATATTTAATGATTTCACCTTACTATGTTTATTAATGAATAGAATTTTACTCATATTATTAATTTTTATTCTGTCCTCAACAGAGTCTTTTGCTCAATGTTCTATGTTAAGCGCAATAATGGAGAGTGACCAACAATATGAAGCTGCTAAAGGATTAAATAGGGGTATAGTTTATTTAATGTCAATACCCTACATCCTTGTCGGGTTAATTATTTGGAAGATATACAGGACTAATAAAGCATCTAACTAATTTTTTTAAAAAATTTTTATGTAACGTTTGCTTCTCATTAAAAAAAATGATAAGTTTGCGTTACGTTTAAAAAATTTAATTATGAACATAGGAGAACTCGTGCCTATATTAGGTATTTTAACAGGAATTATTGTCCCTATTGCTGTATTTTTATGGCTATATCATGAAAATAAAAACAAGTATGCTGCAGTTATTGAAATCTCTAAGAATCTAGATGATCCGTCAAAAGCTGAGGAATTGATAAAAATTTTTGAGGATCGAAAAAAAGGACCATTAGATTATAGAAGAAGTGGTGTTATAACTCTTTTCGTTGGTATAGGAATTTATCTAGTTGGATATATATCATTTGGTAGGCTTTTTGAAGCAGCTGGAGCTTTAGTTGCTTTCATTGGAGCAGGCCAGACAATAGCAGGCTATTTATATCCAAATACAGGCAAAGAATTAACTGATGCAGTTGATGAATATGAAAAAAAGTAAATTTAATTGTTCTTTAAAAAAACAGATAATAGCACAATCAATTTTATGGGCTATAGCAATGTTATCTGTTGCAATATTTGATAAGAAGGAATTTGTTGTCTTGATCCTAATACTTCTATCCTATATGTCATTATATGTTTTTCGAAATCATCATATTGGTAAGGAACTATCAGATGCAGTTGAAGAATACGAAAGTAAATAAAGTTTGGGAAGAAATCATAAAAAACTTAATAACCGTCTTGAGGAGCTTAGGAGAAAAGCTGGCTTAACTCAACAAGAGCTTTCTGAAAAAGCGGAGGTTTCAAGAAAGAGTATAAACGCAATTGAAAATGGAATATATGTTCCTTCAACAGTGCTTGCTCTTAAAATTGCCAAAACATTAAAATGTAAAGTTGAAGATTTATTTAAATTGCGATTATGAAAGTAATAATTTACATTCTATTTATAATAACTATTATTTCTTCAAATAAAGTTTTTTCTCAAGAAGAGAACAGTATATATTACATCACGGATCTTAGAGGTGATATCTCTTTAGAGATGGAAATAAATAATCTTCAATCCAACAATGGACCTTTATACATTCGTATTCTTGATGAGAATGAAAATCCAGTAATAGTTGGGACATCACCAGTTATTAATTACTCTGCTAGAATTTCTTTTGACTCAATCTCTCCAGGAAAATACGCAATTCAATTTTTTCATGATGAGAATGAAAATCAAAAGATGGATTTTAGTCTAATTGGAATACCAAAAGAAAAATTTGGAAGCTCAAATAATGTAAAACCTATTCTTGGTCCACCAAAGTTTGAAAAAATGCTATTTAGTTTAACTGAGAATAAAAAGGTAATAATGATTCCAGTAAACTAAAAAATAATGAAAGAATAACATATATTATTGCAAGAAAAACTACTTTTGCCCAAGTATGATAGAAATTAAAAATTTACATAAATCCTACGAAATAGGGGCATCCTCATTACATGTTCTAAAAGGTATTGACTTTTCTGTTGAAGATGGAGACCTAGTTGCAATTATGGGATCTTCTGGTTCTGGTAAATCCACACTACTAAATATTCTAGGTATGTTAGACACATCAGATACTGGAACATATGATTTAGATAAGATTAGAATTGCAGATATGGATGAGAAAAAGGCTGCTAATTATAGAAATAAATTTCTTGGATTTGTTTTCCAGTCATTTAATTTAATTAATTATAAAAATGCTCTTGAAAATGTTGCATTACCTCTATACTATCAGGGAGTATCAAGAAAAGAGAGACAAAAAACAGCATTAACATATCTTGATAAAGTTGGTTTAAAAGATTGGGCAGATCACCTGCCAAGTGAATTATCTGGTGGTCAAAAACAAAGAGTTGCCATAGCAAGAGCATTGGCATCTAATCCTAAGGTTCTTCTTGCAGATGAACCTACAGGTGCACTTGATTCAACTACATCAATTGAGGTTATGGCTCTTATTCAAAAAATTAATAATGAGGGTAAAACTATTCTTGTAGTAACTCATGAACAAGATATTGCAAAAATGTGTAAAAGAGTAGTTCATCTTAAAGATGGTATAATAGTTGAGGATAAAAAAATTAAACAAAACGTTATAAAAAATGTTTAATTTAGAACGCTGGAAAGAAATTTTTCAGTCTATTAAGAAAAATAAACTTAGGACTGCATTGTCAGGTATGACAGTGTCTCTAGGGATATTAATTTTCATAATATTATTTGGACTTGGTGAGGGCCTTAAGAATTCATATAGTGATCTATTTCTCAACGAAGCTAACAATGTAATTTTCATATATCCTGGTAAAACAACAAAACCATACGGTGGTTTTAAAACAAATAGGATAATTGAGCTAAAAAATAATGATGTAATCGCTGTCGCTAACGAGTTTTCTGATAGAATAGAATATGTAAATCCAAAATTATTTGTAAGTGAGCCAATAAAATATAAATTAGACTCATATCAGTTTGAAATAAATGCAGTTGCACCCTCTAATCAGTTTATTGAAAAACATGTACTGATGCAGGGTAGGTATATTAACGAAAAGGATGTAGATGAAAAAAATAAAGTAACTACTATTGGCAGACTTGTTGCACGAGATATTTTTAAAGATGAAAATCCTATCGGTAAATTTATTAATATTGGATCAAGAGCATTTAAAGTTGTTGGAGTTTTTCAAGATATAAGTGGAGATACAGAAGAAAATAAACTTATTATACCTTATTCAACTAGACAACAAATTTTAAAAGGTACGGATGTTATTGGAAATTTAGCGATTACTTTTGATCAAAATATTGATGGGTCAGGAGCAGTTAAATTATCAAATGAAATTAAGTCTTTATTAAAAAAGAGAAAATCAATTGACCCATCAGACCCTAGTGGAATCCGTGTAAGAAATGTTGCTGATGAAATTGATAGATCACTTCAATTTGCTAATGCTCTTCAAATAATTGTAACATTTGTTGGAATAGGGACATTGATAGCAGGAATTATCGGTATTTCTAATATTATGGTTTTTATAGTAAAAGAAAGAACAAAAGAATTAGGAATTAGAAAAGCATTAGGTGCTCAACCAAACGAAATTATTAAAATGATATTAAGTGAATCAATTTTCATCACAACACTTTCAGGTTTTTTCGGAATGATTTTAGGAATTATTATTCTTAATTCACTTGACTCGGGTGCTTTACAAGATTATTTTATTACAAGAGCAGGAGTTGATTTTGGTATTGCATTTTTTGCAACAGTTATTTTAATTGTTTTTGGAGTAATCGCTGGCTATATTCCAGCAAAAAGAGCAGCTAGTATTAAACCAATTGTAGCCTTAAGAGATGAATAGTTTAAAAAAAATATTTGATAGGGACACTTGGGATGAGATTTTTGAATCTATTTCAAAAAATAGGACTAGGACTATTATCACTTCCATCGGTGTATTTTGGGGAATATTCATTTATATTGCATTAGCAGGGTCAGCAAAAGGACTTGAAAATGGTTTTGATGAAGCTTTTAGTGGACTTAGTAAAAATTCTATGGGAATATGGGTTCAGTCAACAAGTATGCCGTATAAAGGATTTGAGGAAGGTAGATTTCCAATATTTGAATTATCAGATGTAGAATATTTAACTGACAGAGTTCCAGAAATTCAATATATATCTCCTGGTCTTCAAGCAGGTGCTTTTAGCGGTTCACCTCCATTAGTTGTTAGAGGGCTTAAATCAGATAACTTCAATTTATTTGGAAATTTTCCTGATCAAGCTAAAATTTCTGTAATTAAAATCTATGATGGTGGAAGATATATAAACGATCAAGATATAAAATATGAGAGAAAAGTTGCTGTTATAGGTGAAGGTGCTCAGGAAAGACTTTTTGATCTAGATGAAGATCCCATTGGTAAATATATTAGAATTAATGATATAAACTTTAAAGTTATTGGTGTTGAAAAATACTCTGAAGGAGATGGATTTGGAACAGACTCCGATATAACAATTCCATATTCAACTTTTGCCAAAATATATAATCGAGGAGATAAATTTGGATTTATGTTTATCTCAGGATATGATTATGTAAATCCGAACTATTTAGAAGAGACTATAAAGGAAAATCTAAAAGTAAGAAAGATTATACATCCAGAAGATGATAAGGCATTTGGATCATTTAATATTGGTTCATTATTTGAAAGTATAATTAAATTTACAAGAGGCATGGTGTTTCTTTCACTAGTTGTTGGAATTGCCACAATTTTTGCTGGTGTAATAGGTATTGGTAATATAATGCTTATTGCTGTTAAAGAGAGAACAAATGAGCTTGGAATTAGAAGAGCCCTTGGAGCTACTCCAGGAGAAATAAAGGTTCAAATTGTCCTTGAATCTGTATTCCTTACCATTATTGCGGGAATTATAGGTATTATAGTTGGTGCTTTTCTCTTATTTCTAATTAATATTGGTACATCTGGATTAGAAGATTTTCCTTTTGCAAATCCTACTGTGCCTTTAGCTATCGTATCTGGTGCTTTTATAACAATGATAACACTCGGAACTCTTATTGGACTAATACCAGCAGAAAGAGCGGTAAGTATTAAACCAATTGAAGCTCTTCGAGAAGAATAATAATTAAACAAATAACAATGAAAACAAAAAATATATTAATCGTTTTACTAATCTTAGGTCTATTATTTGCTATAGCCTATTTTGTTAGAACAAATAGTACATCATCTATTCAGTATGACACTTCGAGTCCATTTATTTCTGGTATTCAAAAAACCTCTGTGGTAACAGGAACTGTTATTCCAGAAGATGAAGTTGATATAAAACCTCAATTAAATGGAATAATTGACAATATTCTAGTTGAGGAAGGAGATGTTGTTGAAAATGGCCAATTAATTGCAATAATAAAGGTTGTACCAGATGAGAGATCAGTTTATGCAGCTAGGGCGCAGGTAACAGCTTCAAAATTAACAGTAGAAAATGGAGAGAGGCAATTTAAAAGAGCTAAAGAATTATTTCAAAAGGACATTATTTCACAGCAGGATTATGAGGATGCGGAACTTAGCTTTAATAGTGCAAAAGAAAATTTACTTGCAGCAGAAAATGATTTAGAAATATTAAGAAAAGGTTCTGTAGCTGGATCTTCAACAGCAAATACAAATATTAGAGCAACAGTATCAGGAACTATATTAGAGATTCCGGTAAAATTAGGTGATCAAGTAATAGCAGCAAATAATTTTAATGAAGGGACTTCAGTTGCAATAATTGCAGATTTAAATAAAATGATTTTTGAAGGTCAAGTTGATGAGGCAGAAGTTGGTAAACTTGAACTAGGACAATCTCTAATTGTAAATATGGCAGCGATTCCAGAAAAAGAATTCGATGCAAAACTAAAATTTGTGGCTCCAAAGGGAACCGAAGAAGGAGGTGCTGTTCAATTCAAAATAGAAGCTGACTTGACTTTAGATGAAGATACATTTATTAGAGCTGGTTACAGTGCAAATGGTTCATTAGTTGTTGAAGATAAACAAGAAATTATGGTAATTGCAGAGGCGCTTCTTCAATTTGATAATAGAACACAACAACCTTATGTTGAGGTTGAAGTTTCTGATCAAAATTTTGAGAGAAGAGATATTACTATTGGATTATCAGATGGAATTAAAGTAGAAGTTTTATCAGGAGTTTCAATGGAAGATAAAATTAAAATTTGGAATAAAACGGAGCCTTTAAAAATTGAACCAGAAGAATCTGCGTTTGATCAATTTAGAGAGGATTAAAATAAATATCATGATCAAAAAAAACATATTATTTACATTCTTATTTTCTACCGCACTTTTTTCTCAAGGGAATATTGAAATAATTTCCCTTCAAGATGCTATTGATATTGCACTAGAAAAAAACATAAACATAAAGCAATCAGAATTGAATCTTAAAAATTCTGAATTATCAAAATCTGATGCAATTGGAAACTTTCTTCCAAATATTGGTGCTTCTGCAAATCATCAGTGGAATGTTGGTAGAGGAATTAATGTTACAACTAATATCATTGAAGAAATAACTACTCAATTTTCATCGGCAACTGCATCAGTTGGTCTTCCAGTATACAGTGGATCAAGAAATGTCTATCAATTACATAGGGCAAACCTTGAAATACTTTCTTCAAAATATCAGCTTGAAGATATTAAAGATGATGTTAAGCTTTTTGTTGCGAATTCTTATTTACAAATAATGTTTAACAAGGAGATACTCAAGGTTCAAAAATCTCAACTAGAAATAACAAAAGAAGAGTATAAAAGGACTAAAGATTTAATTGAATCAGGAATATTTTCGCCAAGGCAAATATTTGAAATAGAAGCAAATTTGGCGTCACAGGAGCAAAATGTTGTTTTAGCAGAAAATAATCTGAGAGATGCCAAACTAAATCTTGCTCAAGTGCTTTTAATCGATAACTATGAAAGCTTTGACATAGCAGATGAAGATTTCAGTATACCTTTCTCTAATATACTAGAAAATTCTCCTAAAGAAATTTATGAAAAAGCTAAAACCTTTAGAAATGATATTAAGCTTGCAGAGACAAATATATCCATAGCAGAAAAAGATATTAAAATTGCGAAGTCATTTAGATTGCCTTCTTTAACATCATTTTATTCATTTAATACAAGAGTATCATATCTTGATAATGCACCAAGCTTTAATGATCAATTAGATTTTAATAAAGGTCAAACTTATGGATTTGGGCTTAATATACCAATATTTCAAGGTAAAGCAATTTCAAATAATATTGAAAGATCTAAGATTAATTTAGATAGATTAAAATTTCAATATGAACAAGAGAAACTTAATCTAGAAAATACTGTTAATCAAGCATATAATGATCTTGTTGGTGCTATCAAATTCTACGAAGCCTCCAACAAAACTGTTAAGTCTTTACAAAGTGCATTTGAAGATGCATCTGATCAATTTTTAATAGGTTCACTAAATTCATTTGACTTTATTCAATCAAAGCAATTATATGAAGCTGCTGTTTCAGAAAATATTAGAGCAAAGTTTGATTATATCTTTAGACTAAAAGTTTTAGAATTTTATTTTGGCCTTCCATTATCAATACCAATGGATAATTAAATTTTAATGTCTTTAATTTTAAATTTTGAGACATCTAGTAAAAACTGTTCAGTTACTTTATCTTCAAAGGCTCAACTTATATCAAATTTTGACTTAGAGGATGATAAATATCGCCACAGTGAACTTTTAACAAGTACAATCAAAGATATTTTAAATCAAAATAATATAAGTACCAAAGAACTATCTGCTGTAGCCATTGGTATTGGCCCAGGATCGTTTACTGGACTTAGAATTGGTTTTTCTGTTGCAAAAGGGCTATGCTATCCTCATAAAATAAATTTAATCGGTATCTCATCTCTAAAAATTTTGGCTAATTCTATAAAAGCTGATTCTGGAGATATAATACCAATGATAAATGACAAGGGGAATTTTTACTATCTGTCAACTTTTGAAAATAAATTAAATGAGGTAGGTAACCCAACATTACAACAGGTTGATCCCAATTTCATTAAAAAATATATAAAAGATGGCTCTACAATTGTAGTTAATAGCGAAGATTCATTCAAGTATATCAGTACTATTATAAATGATAAAATTAAACTTATAAATAAGTCAATATCATCCATAAATATGATTGATTTATCCTATGAATCGTTTCTTGAAAAAAGATTTGAAGATTTAGCTTACTGTGAGCCTTTGTATATTAAAAAGCCTTATGTAAGTTGAATTTTTAGAACCCAAGCTCTCTTTTTACATCTTCAATTAGGTCTTTACCATCTGCAAGAATTATTCCGCCATTAGGGCTAGCGTCAATCACATAATCAAAACCTTGTTCTTGTCCTACTTTAGTAATTGCATTTCTTGCTTTCTCTAATAAAGGGGTCATAAGGTCCATTTGCTTTTTTTGAAGCTCTTGAGCAGCAGAGTCTCTAAATTCCTGCAAATTAGTTTGCATACTTTCAAGCTCTTTCTGTCTTGCCTGATTTGTTACATCAGTTTGATTTGCAGCATCTGCAGAATAAGACTGAGCTTTAGTCTGGAATTCTTTAAAAGCGTTATCTATTTGTGTTGTATAATCCTTTTCAAGCTTAGCAAGCTCATTTTGAGCAGCAATCACTTCAGGCATTTCGCTAATTAATTGTTGAACATTTATATGTGCAACGTTGGACTGAGCATAAGTTGAAAGCGGTGCTATGGTTAAAAAAGCAAACGCAATAAATTTTAGTGCTAATTTCATATTACTTTATTTATTTCCGAGTGCAATATCGTAATTTTTATTCAAATATTTACTAAAATTGCTGACCTATTACAAAGTGAGTTTGCCATCCAGATCTTTGACCTGTATTTGAGATATTTGAAGTATCAAACCCATATCCAAAATCAATTCCAAGAAGCCCAAATGCAGGCATGAAAACTCTTACTCCAATACCAGCAGATCTTTTTAAATCAAATGGACTGTAGTCTTTAAAATCATCAAAACCATTTCCAGCTTCAAGGAAGCTTAGAGCAAAAACTGATGCAGTCGGTTTTAAACTAATTGGATATCTTAATTCAAGTGAATATTTATTATAAATAACAGAACCATTTCTGCTTGATAAGGATTGATTCTCATATCCTCTTAATGCAATTGTTTCCCTGCCATCTAATGCATATTGCATCATACCGTCACCTCCAAGAAAAAATCTTTCAAAAGGAATGTTCCCCTTGTTCTTGTTATATGTGCCTAAAAAACCAAAATCAGTCTGTGCCTTAAGAACAAATTTTCCAAATAATCTTTGATACCAGCTTCCTTCAAACTTAAATTTGTAAAACTCTAACCATCTAAATTTTGCTTGATCAATTTCTGAAAGAATTGGATTTCCATTTCTATCTTGATACTCCGGTCTTTGATCTATATCTGAGAAATCATCCCCTGTAATTAATGAGTATGGTGGAGAAAGTCTAGCACTTAGAGTAAACTTTGATCCACCTACAGGAAAAATAGGATTGGTAAAAGTATTATTCCTTGATAATGCTACATTATAAGCAATATTATGAGATTCTCCATCACCAAATGTAAATAAGCCAGTATAATAATTTTTTAGATTGTAATACTGATAGGAAAGTGACTGAGACAATACAAAGAAATCATCAGGCACTTTCAACCTTTTTGCTAGTCCAACATTGAAACCTTTGATTTGAAAAGATTGACTTTTATCAGCTCTTCTTGTAAAATAATCATATCTATATTGAGTTGTTGTGGATAAAGAAATTGAGAATTGTACTGGCTCTTTCCCACCTAGCCAAGGTTCCACAAAACTAAAACTTGTTGTATTGTAAAAGGAGCTAGTTTGAAGTCTTACAGCAAGTGATTGTCCATCACCACTAGGGAAAGGTTGCCAAGCTTTTCTGTTTCTTATGTTTTTAACTGAAAAATTATTAAAAGATACACCAAATGTACCCATGAAAGAACCTGAACCATAACCACCCTGAAGCTCTAATTGACTTGCTCCAGCTTCAATTAATCCTAATTCTATATCCACAGTTCCTAAATTTGGGTCAACATTTTTGAAGTCAGGACTTATTTGTTCAGCATCAAAAAATCCAAGTTGACCAACCTCTCTAATTGTTCTAACAACTTTATCTTTGCTGTAAAGTTCACCAGGTTTAATTCTAAGTTCCCTATAAATTACATTATCATTAGTTTTAGTATTACCAACAACTGAAATTTTATTAAAACTAGCAAGCTTACCCTCATTAATCCTTATTTCAAAATCTATTGTGTCATTTTCAGCACTTACTTCAACTGCATTTACAGTGGAAAAAAGATATCCATTATTTTGATATAAATTTGATATATCATTTGCATCAGGTTTCTCATCTTGTATTCTTTCCTTCAGTAAAACTCCATTATATGAATCTCCTTTTTCAATTCCGAGAATTTGATCTAACTGAAAGTTAGTGAAGGAGCTATTTCCAATGTATGATATATCGCCAAAATAATATTTATTTCCTTCATCAATATTTAAATTCAAATCAATTGTTTTTTCATCATTTATAACAATTGTGTCAAATTCAATTCTCGCATCTCTATAGCCTTTCTCTTTATAAAATGATATTAAATTATCTTTATCTGCCTCATAATCTTTATCAATAAGTTTAGATTTTTTCCAAAATCTTAGAGGAAACCTTTTCTTTGTTTTTTTTAGTTTTGAGCGGAGTTTAGCATTACCAAAAATTTCATTACCGTTAAAGTTTATATCTCTAATCTTTATTTTTTCTCCTTTATCGATATTAATATTAAGATTTAATTGATTTGATCCGATGGAATCGGGAATTGTAACTAAATTAATTTTAGAATTTAAGTAACCATTTTTCCTAAGTTCACTTTGAATATAATTTTTTGTATTTGTCAAAAAACTTTCTGAGAGTCTTTTCCCCTGAGATAATTCTGTTTCTTTTTCATAAGTTTCTGCTTTACCTTTCTTTACACCATTAATTTTATAATTCAATAATGTTGGTAATTCTTCTACATTGATTTCCAACTTAATCTTACCATTATTAACACCAGTAACAAATAGATCAACGTTACTAAACAGTTCAAGATTCCATAATTTTTTTAAAATTGATGTTATTTCTTCTCCAGGAACCTGAATTGATTGACCTTCTCTCAGACCACTATATGTTACAACAGTTCGATCACTGAAATTTTTAAGACCTGCGACAGTTATTGTGTCTATTATGTAAGTGTCACCCTTTCTATATGTATCCTGTGAATATGTCTCTCCAATAGTAATAAGGAGTAAAACAAGAATTTTAAGTGTATTTAACCTAAAGCTGTTTATTAGTTTTTCCAAATCTTCTTTCTCTTTTTTGATATTCAATAATGGCATCTGTAAAATCTTCTTCGGAAAAGTCAGGCCAATATGTTTCAGTGAAATATAATTCAGCATATGCTATTTGCCATAATAAGAAATTACTAATTCGTTGTTCACCACTAGTTCTAATTAGTAAATCTACATCTGGTAAATTTTTTGTGTAAAGATGGTCATTAATGATGGAATCATCAAAATTATCTAGACAAATTGTCTCATCTTTAACTTTTTCTGAAATCTCTTTGAGAGCCTTAAAAATCTCCTGTTTTCCACCATAACTCAAAGCTAAGGTTAATGTCATTCCTGTGTTGTCTTTAGTATTTTTTATAATTTTGTCTAATTCATATTTTACTTCGTTGGTAAGTGATTTAACATCACCTATAGCATTCAATCTTATATTGTTATTAAATAAATCCTCAAATTCATCTTTAAGAGTTTCTACTAAAAGTCTCATTAATGTCTCTACCTCATAACTAGGTCTTTCCCAGTTCTCAATAGAGAATGCAAATAATGTTAAATACTCTACTTTATACTTGTTAGCTTCCTCAACAATTTTCTTTACAGACCTAACTCCATTTTGATGACCAAATTCTCTAGGCATTCCTTTTTGTTCAGCCCATCTTCCATTTCCATCCATTATTATCGCTACATGATTAGGTATATTCATCAGTCGCTGATTTTATTATTTCTCATATCTTGTCCCCAAAAAAGTTTTTCTCTTAACCTTTTATAAAAGTTATCTTCATGAAATTTAATTGTCTTTATAGAGAATTTTGATTTTGATATCTGAATTTCATTTTTTGATTCAAAAGAATACATTCTAGAGTCCAAAGATAAATTAATATTATCAGTTCCTTCAACTTGAATTTTAACTTCAGAATCATCAGGTACAATTAGAGATCTCATATTAATGTTATGTGGCGCAATTGGATTCAATATAATTACCTTGGACTCTGGAGAAACAACTGAACCACCATTACTCAGAGAATAACCTGTTGAACCTGTAGGAGTTGATATAATTAATCCGTCTGACCAATAATTTGTTAAATAATTACCATTAATTGAACATGATATGTTTAAAAGAGATGTCGTGTCTTTTCTTTGAATTGTAACTTCATTTAGTGCATATGAAAAAAGCTTACTAGCTGAATATGACTTTACCTCCAGCAAAGTTCTATATATAATGCTAAATTTGTTATCTTTTATTTTATTTACAGCTTCACCTATATTTTCCTTTTGAACACTAGTTAAAAAGCCAAGCCTTCCTGCATTTATTCCTAATATTGGTACTCCTGAATCTTTTACGTATGTAATCGATCTCAATATTGTTCCATCACCACCAACTGCAAAAACATAGTCAATATCTTTATCAATAGGGTCTGATGAATCAAAAAATGAAAATTTACTCTGGAATTCCTTACTAAGATCACTCTTAATTTTTGAATCAATAATAATATCATTTCCTACTGACACAATATCAATAACTTCCTTGCAGCAATTAACTGAAGAACTATTATTAAATGCTATATATAGAGCAATTTTCATACAGCTAAAATACAAACTTTAAAACTTTATTAAGTACTATATTTGCATTTAAGTTTAATGTATTGAGATGACTAGATTAAGTGTGAACATTAATAAAATAGCAACTCTTAGAAATGCTAGGGGAGAAGATTATCCAAACTTAGTTAAAACTGCTAAAGACATTATTAAGTTTGGTGCTGAAGGGATAACTATACATCCTAGACCTGATGAAAGACATATCAAATACTCTGATGCATATGATCTAAAACAAAATATTTCAACTGAATTAAATATTGAAGGGAATCCATCTAAAAAATTTGTTAATATGGTTTGTGAAGTAAAACCTGATCAAGTTACTTTAGTCCCTGATGAATCTGATGCAATTACATCTAACTCAGGCTGGGATACAGTTAAAAATTTTGATTTTTTAAAAGATGTAGTTCATGAATTTAAATTAAACTCAATAAGAGTATCAATATTCATTGATCCTGACTCTAAAATGCTTGAAGGAGCAAAAAAAATAAATGCTGATAGAGTCGAATTATTTACTGGTCCATATGCAAAACAATACATTAATGATAAATCAAATGCTATGAATAGTTACATTAATTGCTCTGAAATTGCCAATAAAATTGGAATGGAGCTTAATGCAGGTCATGATCTAAATCAACAAAATCTTGAATTTTTTAAAAACAATATTGTAAATCTTAAAGAAGTATCCATAGGGCATGCACTAATCTCAGAGTCACTTTATTTTGGTCTTGAGTCTACAATTAAATCCTATTTAAAAATTTTAAATTGAATCTACTTCACTCTAAAATAATTGGTGATTCTGATAAGAATATCATTATTGTTCATGGTTTTCTTGGTATGGGAGACAATTGGAAATCTCATGCAAATAAAATTGCTGAAAGTGGATTTAAAGTTCATCTTATTGATTTAAGAAATCATGGAAAAAGTTTTTGGACTAATGAATTCAGCTTCGATTTAATGGTACAAGATATTTATGAATATATCTCTCATCATAATATCTCAAATTTTTACATGATAGGTCATTCAATGGGAGGAAATGTTACAATGCTTTTCGCCAAGAATTATCCAGAGCTACTTAAAAAAATTATAATTGTAGATATAGTTCCCAAAGCATATAAACCTCACCACGATTATATACTTGAAAGCTTAAAATCTCTTGACTTTAAAATAATAAAATCAAGAAATGATGCAGACTCTCAACTTTCAAAATTAATTTCTGATGAAAGAGTTAGACAATTCTTGTTAAAAAATCTTTATTGGAAAGACCAAGATACCTTAGGTCTAAAAATTAATCTTGACATATTATATGATTTTAAAAATAAGCTTTCATTAATTTTGAAAGAAGACTTTTCTTTTAATAATCCAACCTTACTTATTCATGGTGAAAATTCTGATTATGTAAATGAATCAGATTATGAGTTAATGAATTCTTTTTTTAAGAATCTTGAAATAATAAAGGTCCCATCTGCAGCCCACTGGGTACATGCAGATAATCCTAAATTTTTTCTTGAAAAAACGATTAATTTTTTAAATTGAATTATGGTTAATACTACAATTAGAAAGGCTAAATCAGGTGATGTAAAAGATATACTCAGATTATTAATTGAACTTGCTGTATATGAAAAAGAACCAGATGCTGTAAAAGTAACTGAACAAGAATTAATAAGAGATGGATTTGGAAAGAATCCAAAATATCAATGTATTCTAGCTGAAACTGATAATACAATTGTAGGACTAGCATTCTATACACCAAGATATTCTACATGGGTAGGAGATACCCTCCATCTTGAGGATCTTATAGTTACAGAAAAAATGAGAGGTAAAGGAATAGGCACACTTCTTTATAAATCATTTCTAGAGGAAGCCAAAAGAAGAGATGTAAATAGAGTAGAGTGGTCTGTTCTTGATTGGAATAAACCTGCTATTGACTTTTATAAAAAGACGGGTGCAATAATTGATGGTCTAGATCAATGGAAAATTGTTCGAATGAACAAACAAATAATTGATGATTATTTATCTAGATAATTCTCTATAAAGTTCTTAATAAACTTCTTTATTTCATTTCTAGCTTTTATAAAATGGTCCCCATATTCACCGTTTTTAATTTTTGTAGGGTCAATAAAGTTTTGATGTATTTTAACTAAAGATTCACCAGGAAAAACTGGACATGTCTCATTAGCGTTATCACATACAGTTATGATAAAATCAAATTTAATTTTTAGGTAATCGTCTACTAAATTTGAAGTATGATTAGATATATCAATTTTATCCTCAAGCATACAGCGAACTGCATTTAAATTTAACCCATGTTTTTCAATCCCTGCACTGAATACAGATACAGAATTATCTGTTAAATGATTCAAATATCCGTGGGCTATTTGACTTCTGCATGAATTACCAGTACAAAGTATAAGAATTTTTTTCATTAAAATCCTAAAGAAATTTTTGCCATATAAAAGAATAAGAAGATTCCAAAAATATCGTTAGCAGTAGTTATAAAAGGTCCTGTAGCTATAGCTGGATCAATTCCTTGTTTATCAAGAATTATAGGAACAAAAGTTCCAACCAGTGCAGCAATTATTATAACTCCCATCATTGACCCAGCTATAGTAAGACTCATAAATAAATCTTGATTGATAATTTGACCAAAAATTATTAAAATAACTGAGAGAGCAAAGCCATTAATTAAACTAAGTCCAACTTCCTTAAAAAGTCTATTTACTAATGAGCCTTTTACTAAATCATTTGCTAAACCTTGAACTATAATTGCAGAAGATTGCACACCTACATTACCAGCCATAGCTGCAATTAAAGGAGTATAGAAAAATAGATTTCTGAGGTCAGGTTGATTCATTATTTGTTCAAAATCTTTCAAAATAAAAACACTTCCAAGCCCACCAAGTAGTCCTAAGAATAGCCATGGTAATCTAGCTTTTGTTAATTGTAAAATTGAATCATTCACTTCAACTTCAGATGATATACCAGCAGCTAATTGGTAGTCTTTTTCAGCTTCATCTTTAATCAAGTCGACAATATCATCAATTGTAATTCTACCAAGTAATGTTTTTCTTTTATTTGTAACAGGAATCGCTTCCAAATCATATTTAGACATAATTTTTGCAACATCTTCTCCTTCTTGATCAACAGTAACATAGTCAACTTTTGGAATATAAATATCCCTAACTTTAGATCTAGACTTAGCAGTAACAACATCTTTAAGTGAAAGTCTTCCTTTTAATCTGTTTTTTGAATCAACAACATAAATGGAATGAACTCTAGTTACATTCTTTGCTTGTTTTCTTATTTCATCAAGACATTTGGAGATACTTAGATTCTCATTAACACTTACTAGCTCTTTAGCCATCAAACCACCAGCTGTATCCTCATCATATTTAAGTAACTCTTTAATATCATCTGTTAACTCAGCATTTTTAATTTGAGAGAATACTCTCTCTTGTCTCTCCTCGGTTAATTTAGAAATAACATCTGTTGCATCATCTGTATCTAGCTCAACAATTTTTTCAGCAATTTCTTTAGCAGATAATTTCTCTAAAATTATTTCTCTTAAGTCTTCATCAATTTCTGCTAATGCATCAGCAATTTTTTGTTTATCAAAAATTTTAACTAGAAAAATTACTTCTGTTGTTTCTAATAGCTCAAAAATTTCTGCTAAATCTGCGTAATGAATATCTGCTAGACTAGATAAAAGCTTATCTCTGTTGTTGTCTTCAATAAGCTTTTTAATCTTACTGATTAACTCATCATTAATTTTAAATTGTTTCATTAGTGATTTTTTGTGTTAATCTAATAAAGTCATTTACAGATAGTTGCTCAGGCCTTAGACCAAAGATACTATCTTCTAGAATATTTTCCTTTATATCAAGTTTTTTTAAAGAGTTTTTTATTTTCTTTCTTCTTTGCTGAAAACTAAGTTTTACTAATCTATCAAATAGCTTTACATCAAAATTAATATTAACATTCTTCTTTTTGGTCATTGAAATAACTGATGAATTAACTCTTGGTTTTGGAAAGAATACGTTAGGTGAAACATCAAACAGAATTTTAACATCATATAATAACTGAGTTTTTACTGAGATTATTCCATATTCCTTTGAGTTAGGTTTACTAATAATCCTCTCCGCAACTTCTTTCTGAAACATTCCTACTAGATTATCTACTAATAAATAGTTTTCCAATATTTTAAAGATAATCTGTGATGAAATATTATATGGAAAGTTACCTATTATTAAGTTCTTGCTGGTCTGAGACAAAACATCCTTCAAATTATATTTTAAAAAATCTTGTTTAATAATATTTGGGTTGTGTATTTTAAATGAGCTTTTGATATACTCAACAGACTCAGTATCATATTCAACAAGAATTAATTTATCACTATACTCAAATAGGTATTTTGTTAAAGCACCTTTTCCAGGTCCGATTTCAACTATTTTATCAAATTCTTTTAAACTAAAAGAATTAACAATCTTCTTTGAAATGTTTTCATCAATAAGGAAATGTTGACCCAGGAATTTTTTTGGACTAACATTTTCAATCATAGAATTAGTTTATTATATCAAATCCAGTATATGGGACTAAAACATCAGGAATTATAATTCCATTTTCAGATTGATTATTCTCAATTAATCCAGCCATTACTCTGGGAAGAGCCAAAGAACTACCATTTAGAGTATGTAATGTGTAGTTTTTACCGTCTTTATCTTTAAATTTTAAATTAAGACGATTTGATTGATATGTTTTAAAGTTTGAAACTGAGCTTATCTCAAGCCATTTTTCTTGACCCTTTGAAAAAACTTCAAAATCATAGGTTATCGAAGATGTAAAACCTAGGTCACCCGCACATAAATTTAAAATTCTAAAATCAAGTTTAAGTTCGGTTAGAATTTCTTTTATATGCTCTTTCATTTTAATTAATGCATCATCAGACTTGTCAGGATGTTCAATTCTTACTATCTCTACTTTATCAAATTGATGTAATCTATTTAATCCTCTTACATCAGACCCATAACTTCCAGCTTCTCTTCTAAAACATGGGGTATAACCAGTCACCATAACTGGGACCTGGTCAACTGCTAAGATTTTATCTCTGTATATGTTTGTTAAAGGAACCTCTGCTGTAGGAATTAAATAAAAGTCATCATTGATAACATGATACATTTGACCATCTTTATCAGGCAATTGGCCAGTAGCATAAGCTGAGTCTGAGTTTACCAAGTGAGGAACTTGAAACTCATTGTATCCTGCAGAGCTATTTCTATCTAAAAAGAAGTTAATTAATGCTCTTTGAAGTTTGGCACCTTTACCTTTATATACTGGAAATCCTGATCCTGTTATCTTACTTCCTAATTCAAAATCAATAATGTCATATTCTTTTGATAAATTCCAGTGATTTTTTAGATCATATCCAGACTCCTTAAAATTAGAGCTTCTAAATACTTCAATATTATTTTCCTCAGAAAGTCCATCAGGTACTTTTGAATCAGGAATATTAGGTACTGTAGTTATTAGATCCAATATTTTAATTTTAACTGTATCTAATTCTTCTGCTAAACTCTTTGACTTTAATTTTAAATTTGACGACTCAGATTTGAGACTATCAATGTCAATATCATTATTATCTGATTTAAATGCTCCAGCTATGTCTTTAGAAATTGTATTAGACTTAAAAAGAATATTATCAAGTTTTTGCTGTATTTTTTTTCGATTATTATTGAGCTCTATTATGCTATCTATTACATCTAGATTCTTGAAACCTCTTTTTTTAAGGCCTATAATTGCTTCATCTTTTGAGTTTGTGATGTAATCAATTGAAAGCATAATTATTTTAAATCAAAGATAAAATTTATTTGTTGATTAACTGAATACAATAAGTTTCATCTTTTTTTAATTGCTCTTTTAAGGCTTCAATTGATGAAAACTTTATCTCATCTCTTATTTTTGATAATACATCAACAGAAATAGTTTTATCATAAATGTCATTATCAAAATCAAATAAATGAACTTCTATTGATTTTTTATTTTGACCTATTGTAGGTCTATGACCAATATTCATCATTCCATGGAATTCATTATCATCAACTAAAGTCTTTATAAAATAGACACCATCTCTAGGAATAATCTTATAATTTTCTTCAACATAAATATTTGCAGTTGGATAATTAATTTGTTTTCCCAAACCATCACCTTTGACAACTTTTCCAGTTAATTTAAAAAATCTACCTAAAAATTTTGCTGATTTATCAAGTTCACCACTATTAATTGAATCTCTAATTTTAGTTGAACTTACAGCTATAGATTCAACCTCATGTGCTTTAATTTCTTCAACTATAAAATCAAAACTTTCTCCATATTTTTTTAAATCATCTACTGATGCCTCTCTCCCTTTGCCAAATCTATGATCATACCCTATAATTATATGATTAATTTTTAATTTTTCAATTAAATAATCTTTAATAAATTGATCAGCAGATAATAATGAGAAACTTTTATCAAAAGGATGTATAATAAGATTTTCAATCCCTAACTTTTCAAAAGCTTTAATTTTTTCATCTAATGTATCTATCATTTTGACTTCATTATACTTATTTAAAATAATCCTAGGGTGAGGAAAAAATGTAAGGACAACAGATGATAAATTCTTTTTTTTTGATGAAGAAATTAACTTATTCAAGATTTTCTTATGACCTTCATGAACTCCATCAAATGTTCCAATTGTTAGAATGGTTCTTTGGTTTAAATTATAATCTTCAATACTCCTGAAAATTTTCATTTAATAAAATTTTTCTTGTTGTAGAGATTCATTGTCTCTTCAATACCAGTTTGAATAAATGAGAAAATAATCTCAATTGAGCTAATTGTAAGAGTATTTATATTGGACATTTCATAGCTACTCCACTTTCCTAAAACATAATCTGATTTGGGAATCTTATTGTTATTTGATATTCCAATCCTTAACCTAGCATAATTAGAAGTTCCAAGATTATCTTCAATGTCTTTTAAGCCATTATGACCTCCAGACGTGCCATTTGGTTTTATTTTAATATTTCCAAAAAATAAATTTAAATCATCACAAACAACCAGAATGTTTTCAAGTGAAACTTTTTCTTTTTTTTGCCAATACAATAATGATCTTCCTGAATTATTGACATAATTGTTTGGTTTTATGATAATTATCTTTTTTCCTTTGAAACTTCCTTCTGCCCTTTGAGCTAGTTTTACAGATTCAAATTTGGTATCTAGATTTTGAGAAAGTTGATCAACAATTTCAAAGCCTATGTTATGCCTAGTATCATCATACTCGTTACCAATATTTCCAATACCTAGAATAAGATATTTATTCATATCAGATTTATTATTTAAACTTGAGAAGATATTCTTAAGAAAATTCATCATTATTTATTAACCTAATAAAGTTAAGATTAATTAAACAACGCCAAATATTAAGACTCTTTGGACTCATCTTTAGGAGCTTCAGTATCAGAACCTTTTGCTTCTGTACCTTCTGCACCTTCTGCACCTTCAACACCTTCCTCGCCTTCAACACTTTCCTCTTCCTCTGGAAGTGCCATTGATGCTCTTGATGTTCTAACTTGACAGATTACAGTATTATCTGGGTGAAGTATTTCAAAGTCCTCGTCATCCACTTGAGATGTGTAATATTTATCCCCTAATTCAAGTGAAGAAATATCTACATCAATAGAATCAGGAAGATTACCTGGAAGTGCTTTTATTTTGAGCTTTCTTTTATTTCTACTTAAAACACCACCACTATTCATAACTCCAGGGGCTGATCCACTAACAATTACCGGTATTTCCATTGTAACTGGCTTATCATCAAATAGTTCATAAAAATCAGCGTGCAATATTTTATCAGTTACTGGGTGAAATTGAATATCCTGAAGAATAGCATTCACTGTTTTATCCCCAAAATCTAGTACAACAGTGTGAGCAGCTGCTGTATAAACTAGGTCTTTGAATCCTATTTCTTTTGCAGAAAAATGTACTACTTCATCACCTCCGTACAAAACACATGGAACATTACCTTCTTTTCTTAATGAATTTGTGCTTGTTTTACCAGTATTTTCCCTGTTGTTACTTTTAATTTCTATTGATTTCATTTTTATTTATTTATAAATAGCTTATCAATTGATTTGTTATGATGAACATTATACATTGATTCAGCAAACATTTTTGAGCAAGATAGGTGTTCAACTTTACTAGATTCTTTCTTGATTTCAATTGAATCGCTTGTTATTAATTTATTTAGTTTAGATTTTTTAATTTTTTCAAACGCATCACCGGAAAGCAATGCATGTGTGCATACTGCTATTACAGACTTTGCACCTTTTTCGATCATTAAATCTGCAGCCTTTGTTAATGTTCCAGCAGTATCAACCATATCGTCAATTAAAACAACATTTTTACCAGTAACATCTCCAATTAACTCCATGTGTGTTATAGTATTACCTTTTGATCTTTGCTTGTAACATATAACCACATCAGAATCTAAAAATTTCGAGTATGCATAAGCTCTTTTAGAACCACCCATATCTGGTGATGCAATTGTTAAGTTATCAATATTTAAAGACTTTAAATATGGAACAAATATTGACGATGCATATAAATGGTCAACGGGTTTTTCAAAGAATCCCTGAATTTGATCAGCATGAAGATCCATTGTTATTATTCTTGTAGCTCCAGCTGTTTCTAATAATTTAGCAACTAATTTTGCACCTATTGGTACTCTTGGCTTATCTTTTCTATCTTGTCTTGCCCATCCAAAATATGGAATTACTGCTGTAATATGTCTTGCGGAAGCTCTTTTCGCAGCATCTAGCATAAGAAGCATTTCCATTAAGTTTTCTGTGGAAGGGTTTGTTGATCCGATTATAAATACTCTTGAACCTCTAACTGACTCTTCAAAAGAAGGTTGAAATTCTCCATCGCTATATCTTTGAAAACTAACAACACCAAGATCCTGTCCAAACTCTTTAGCAATTTTCTTAGAAAGAGTCATACTCTGGGTACACGAAAATATCTTAACAGTCGTTTCCACTATCATTTAATTGGAGTGCAAATTTATAAATAATTATTGTTCGGTATAATTTTATCATAAATTATTTAATATCCCGGAATTTATTAATTTTGAGGCCCTTAGCTTCGGTGGCGAAACTGGTAGACGCGCTGGATTCAAAATCCAGTTCCTCTTGGAGTGTGGGTTCGATTCCCACCCGAAGTACAAAATATTATGTCCCCAAATAAAAAAATACCAAGTATAGATATTGTTTGGTTCAAGAGAGATCTTAGAACATTAGATCATAAATCACTTGAAATCGTAGCCAAATCTTCTAATCCAGTGTTATTTATTTATCTATTTGAACCATCTGTAATGGATTACCCTGATTATGACACACGACATTTACGATTTATTCATGAGTCTCTAATAGACATTGAAAGAAAATTGAGAAGTTACTCGCTAAAACTTTATCTCTTAAAATGTGAAGCTATTGTTTTCTTTGAAGAAATTTCAAAAAAGTATGAAATAAATAGAGTTCTATCTTATCAGGAAATTGGAAATAAATTGACCTTTGAAAGGGATAAGGATCTATTTAAATTTTTTAAAAAAAATAATATTATATGGATACAACACAAGACCAATGGAATTATAAGGGGGCTAAAATCAAGAAAAGATTGGAAAAAAGAATGGGTTGATGAAATGAAATCAAAAGTCTCACTTTCAGATTTAAATTTAATAGATAAGACCGAAATTGATGTTCCAAAAAAAATTAAGTTTTTTAGCTTAAAAAAAAATAATGATAAAAATTTTCAACCTGGTGGTGAAACATTTGCTTGGATGTATATGAATTCTTTTTTAAAAAAAGACACAAAGGTTACACAAAAAACATCAGTAGCCCAATTTATAGTAGAATCTCATGCAGTAGGCTTTCACCTTATATAACATACGGAAACCTTTCTTCTAAACAGGTCTATCAGTTTTTTTCTAATTCAAAAAACAGAGATATAAGAAACTTTTTATCTAGGCTTCAGTGGAGATGTCATTTCATGCAGAAATTTGATGATGAACCAAGTATGGAATTTAATAATATTAACACAGCATATAATTCAATAAGAAATGAATTTAATAGAGATCTTCTAAAAAACTGGGAAAGAGGTAAAACAGGAATACCTATTATTGACGCTTGTATGAGATGTCTTAATGAAACGGGATATTTAAATTTTAGAATGAGAGCTATGATTGTGTCTTTTGCTGCATTTAATTTATGGCAAAACTGGAAAAATTTTAGTCACTTTTTAGCTCGAAAATTTCTTGACTATGAACCTGGAATTCATTATTCTCAAATACAAATGCAATCAGCAGTAACAGGAATTAATACTGTCAGAATTTATAATCCTATTAAAAATTCAAAACTGCTAGATCCAGAAGGTAAATTTATTAAAAAATGGGTATCAGAACTTAAATCTGTTCCCAAAGAATATATTCATGAACCTTGGAAAATGACAAAAATTGAACAGGAAATGTATAATTTTTCAATTAGTGATAACTATTTTTCTCCAATAATTGATATTGAGCAATCAAGGAAAAATGCTTCTGAAAAAATATGGAAAATTAGGAAAGGATCAAAAAGCATAATACATGCGAAAAAGATTATTAAGAAGCACGTAAATACTTAGTTATATATCATTCCAATATTGACAAATCAAATTTTTGATAATTACTAATTGATTTAATACAGCCAGCATTATTTAAAATATCACCTGGGCTACTTGATGTCACACCAATTACATTAATGCCAGCATTCACCGCAGCACCGACCCCTTCAATAGAGTCCTCAAAAATTATGCAATTATCTTTTTCTAATTTAAATCTACTTACAGTCTTATCAAACATTTCAGGATTGGGTTTTCCAAAATTTACTTCATCACCACATATAATACTGTCAAATAAATCATGAACTCCTAATTCATTAAGAGTAAGAGCCACATTTTTTCTAATTGCGTTACTAGCTAATCCAACTAAAATTTTTTTTGATTTTAAGTAAAAAAAGAACTCTGGAAACCCTTCAATTGGCTTAATATTCCCTTTGTATATTTTTCTAAATATAATTTCTTTATCATCACTCATTTTTTTTAACTCATCTATTGAATAAATATCTCCATACACAGCTTTCATTAAATCAAGTGTTCCTCCTCCTTTATATTTTTTTAATTTCTCAGAAAAATCATCAACTTTATTTTCTTCAAAAAATATTCTCCATGCTTCATGATGGAAGGGTAAGCTATCAACTATAGTTCCATCCATATCAAATATTACCCCTTTTATCATTTTGTATTTTTAAAATTATAATTTACTTTATATAAAAATATTAAAACCAATATGAACTCAAGAAGAAACTTCATAAAAAAGTCATCATTTATTACTCTTGGAGCTTTAAACTATAATTTCTCACCTATAATTAAAAACATTAATGGAGTAGAGATATCAGTTATTACATATTCATTTAATCCTGGTTCAGAAGACATGAATGTCATAGTCCAGAATTGTATTGACTCTAAATCTGATAATATTGAGCTTATGGGAAATCATGTTGAAAGATCTTTAGGAATGCCAAGATCAAACAGAATGTCAGCTAATTGGAGATCTAATGTGTCAATGAAATTATTTAAAGATGCAAAGAAAGTATTCAAAGACAATGGAATAAATATTTTTGCCTTTAAAGTAAATTGTATAGATAAAAATAATACTGATGAGGAAATTGAATATGCTATGAAAGCAACTAAAAGTCTTGGAGCAGATTTTTTAACCAATGAGCTTATGGATAATGATAGTGTTGATAGAGTTAATTTTTATGCTGAAAAAAATAATGTTAATGTTGCATATCACACTCATAGTAATAATTTTGGCTCTAATGTAAAAGCAACAGATACAGCATGGGATTATGCTTTAAACTCTTCCAAAAAAAATTATATTAACCTAGATATTGGACATTATATAAATGTCGGCGGATTGAACACTAAAGATTCTCTGTTGGATTTCATAAAAAGAAATCATAAAAGAATTTCAAGCCTTCATTTAAAAGATAGACAAGCAGGTAAAAGTGCTAATTTAACTGCAAGTGACAATCAACAATGGGGGTATGGAGATACTCCAATTATTGAGGTATTACAATTAATGAGAGACAATTCATATAAATTCACAGCAACAATAGAACTTGAATATAGAATTCCAGAGGGTTCAAATCGAGTAAAAGAAGTAATAAAATGCTTTGATTATTGTAGACAAGCACTTATTTCATAAATAGATGTATAGGCCTCTAATAACCTTTGCATTTTTAGTACTTACCTCAAGTATATTTTCTCAAAATTTTGGAAGTTTAAAAGGTAAGGTCCTTAATAGTGAAACTGGATTTCCTCTGGAAGGAGCAACAATTATAGTTGAAGATTCAGATTTTTTCGCTATCTCAGATCAAAACGGTTTTTTTCAAATATTGGATCTACCAACAACAAGTTATAATATAACAACAAGTTTTATTGGTTTTAAATCTCAAACAAAATTCAATGTAATTGTTAAATCGGTTGGAAATCAAAGTTTAGACTTCACTTTAAGTCCTTTATCAGATATTCTTGATGAAGTTATTCTAACAGAATCTCCTTTTAAGACTTCAATTGAGACTCCATTGTCAACTCAAACATTCACTGCTGTTGAAATTGAAACATATCCTGGAGGTAACAATGATATTACAAGAGTAATTCAAAGTCTTCCTGGTATATCTCCATCTTTTGGAGGTTTTAGAAACGATATTATAATTAGGGGTGGAGGACCAAACGAAACTGTATACTATATAGATGGAATTGAAATACCGAACATTAATCATTTTTCTACTCAAGGTAGTTCTGGAGGTCCAGTCGGATTAGTAAATATTTCATTTATTAAAGATGTTACTCTTTCAACTTCTTCATTTGGAGCAGAATATGATAATGCTTTATCAGGAGTATTGTCTTTTATTCAAAAGGATGCAAATCCAAATAGATTATCTGGTAACTTTCGTATAGGATCAAGTGAAGCTGGAATAACATTTGAAGGACCTTTGAGTGAAAAAACCTCATTTATATTTTCTGTAAGAAGAAGCTATTTGCAATTTTTATTTAAAGCCTTTGGATTTTCTTTTCTGCCTGACTATTGGGATTATCAAATGAAAATAAGCCATAAAATAGATGACTATAATTTGTTAAATTTTATAGGAATTGGTTCAATTGATAAATTAACTGTAAATGAACCAGATGAATATGATTTTGAGAACCAATCAACTATTGAGCAGATACCAATTATTAATCAAAAAACAAGAACATTTGGTTTATCATGGAAAAGAATTTACAAACAAAATAACGGTTTCTTTAACTTATCAATAAGTACCAATAGACTTAAAAATGATTTTGAAAGATTCGAAGATAACATTAATAAAAGTGATAAAGTTTATTCAAATATTTCACTAGAAGAAGAGACAAAATTGAGATTTATAAGTAGTCAAACTTTTAATAATTATAAATTTTCAATTGGTGGTAATATGCAATACTCTAATTATTCTAATAATACTTTATATCCATTCTATGAAATAAATTATAAAACTTCTATTGATTTAATCAAATATGGCTTTTTTGCTAAGTCAAATAGAAGATTCTTTGATGATAGATTAGGGGTTTCACTTGGAATAAGAGTTGATCAAGATAATTTTACGATAGATAATAATTTATTGAAAAATTTTTCACCTCGAATTGCCGTATCATGGTCCATTTCTAAGAATAATAGATGGAAACTTAATTTTGCAACAGGAAGATATTTTAAGATACCAACATACACTATACTTGGGTTTAAGAATCTAAATAATAATTTTGTTAATAATGATTCTAAATACACTAGAAGTGATCACCTTGTTTTTGGAATAGAGTTTAATAACTCAGAATCATCTAGATTTTCTCTCGAAGCTTTCAATAAAAGATACAATAACTATCCGATATCTATTAATGATATGGTTTCACTTGCAAATAAAGGAGGTGATTTTGAAGTTTTAGGTAATGAGAATGTATCTACATCAGGAAGAGGTAAATCATATGGAATTGAATTTCTATATCAACAAAAGCTCAAAAACAACTTTTATGGAATATTTTCTTATACATTTTTTTACAGTAAATTTTCAGGATTTGATGAAGTCTTTCTACCCTCTGTATGGGATAATAGGAATCTAGTTTCATTCACTGGTGGATATAAATTGAAAAAAAATTGGGAGTTTAGCTCAAAACTTAGATTTACTGATAAAACTCCTTATGCTCCTGTTAACACTTTATTGAGTAGTCAATCTTATCCGGAAATAGTTTTTGATTATTCTCAGCTCGGTAATTATTACCTGGAACCATTCCTTAAACTTGATGTAAGAATTGATAAGAGATGGAACTTTAAAACCACATCTATGAATTTTTATATTGATATTGAGAACCTATTACTAAATGAAATTTCAGTTCCTCCTGAATATGGACTTGAGAGAGATAAAAATCAGAATATATTATTTCCTAGGAATTTGATTGAGATTGAAAGTGATAATAGAAACTCTATAATTCCTAGTATAGGTTTTGTTTTTGATTTTTAGAAGGCATTATGGCCTGTAATTTCATTACCAAGAATTAATAGATGAATATCATGAGTACCTTCATAAGTTATAACAGACTCAAGATTCATCATATGTCTCATAATACTAAAATCTCCAGTAATACCCATACCTCCTAATACTTGCCTTGCATCACGCGCAATATTCATTGCCATATCAACATTATTTCTTTTCGCTAGAGAAATTTGTGCCGAAGTTGCTTTATCTTCATTTTTTAGCTTACCAAGTTTCCATGATAAAAGTTGAGCTTTTGTAATCTCAGTTAACATTTCCGCAAGTTTTTTTTGTTGAAGTTGTTTAGCTGCAATAGGTTTTCCAAATTGTACTCTTTCTAATGAGTATTTTAAGGCAGTATTATAACAATCCATAGCAACACCAATTGCCCCCCATGAAATACCATATCTAGCAGAGTCCAAGCACATTAATGGAGCTCCAAGCCCTGATTTCCCAGGTAAGATATTTTTCTTTGGAACTCTTACATTATTAAATATTAGTTCTCCTGTTGAGGACGCTCTAAGCGACCATTTATTATGAGTTTCAGGAGTAGTAAACCCATCCATACCTCTTTCAACAATTAGACCATGAATTCTCTTATTTTTATCTTTAGCCCATACTATAGCAATATCTGCAAATGGAGAATTTGATATCCACATTTTTGCTCCATTCAGTATTACATCATCACCATCACTTTTAAAATTTGATATCATTCCGCTAGGGTTTGAACCATGATCTGGCTCTGTTAAACCAAAGCATCCCATGATTTCACCAGTTGCAAGCTTAGGTAAATATTTTTCCTTTTGCTCATCACTTCCGAATTTCCATATTGGATACATAACTAATGAGGACTGAACTGATGAAGTAGATCTAATTCCACTGTCTCCTCTTTCAATTTCTTGCATCATAATCCCGTAGCTTATTTGATCAAGTCCAGCACCACCATATTTATCAGGAATATAAGGTCCAAAAGCACCTATTTCTCCAAGCTCTTTGATAAGATGGCTTGGAAACTCTGCTTTTTGAGCATACTCTTCAATAATTGGGCTAACTGATTTTGAAACCCATTGCCTAGTTGATTCTCTTATAAGCTTATGTTCTTCAGATAGAAGCTCATCAATATTATAAAAATCTGGAGAGGTAAAATTTTCACTCATAATTTGGAACTTATTTAACAAAAATATGAATTAAATATTCAATTATGTAATTTCTAAAAGTCCATCGGGTATAACTATGTGAATTGACTTTTTTTCTTTATCTATTTTTTCAATAAAATCATCATGGATTGGTACCATAAATTTTTTGTCATTAATTAATATTTCAAAAACGGGTTGGGGAAGTTTATCATTAATATTAACAATCTTTCCAATCTTTTGGAAATCTTTAAATACGATGAAATTCAAGAGTTCATTATAAAAAAAGTTTTCTTCATCTTTGAAGTTAGAGTGTTTTTTATCTAAATAAACATTTTTTAAAATTACTTCAGATGCTTCTTCATCACTATTTAACTCTTGTAATTTTAAAATAATTGAATTATCACTTGAATAAGTTATATCGTCTACTTTAAAAGGGACAATACATTTTTCAATATCAATAAAAATAAAGTCTACATCTAGATTTTCTTTAAGATTTGATGATAATAGACTTACCTTAATTGAGCCCTTGTAACCATGTTTTGAAACAATAGTTCCAATTTTAACATGATTTGTACCCATAAAATTTATTATTTATCCTCATCAGCGGGAGCTTCTTCAGCAGGAGCCTCATCAGCGGGAGCTTCTTC
>CACHVZ010000002.1 GCA_902583445.1 uncultured Bacteroidota bacterium
TAGATTCTTCTAATTTTTTCTTTCTGTATTCTTCTTCTCTTTCTCTTGCTTCTTTTTTATTTGATTCAAGCGCTGCATTAGCATCTTCAATTTTCTTTTGAATTTTTGTGCTCTTTTCTTTCATCCACTTATCAAATCTTTTCTTTGCTTCAGCTTCTGTAAAAGCACCTTTCTTAACACCTTCATCGAGATGTTTTTTAAGAAGAACGCCAGAGTAAGATAATATTGCCTTAGCAGTATTTGTAGGTTGTGCACCTTTTCCTAACCAAGAAATTGCAGAATCAAAATTCAAGTCAATTGTTGCTGGGGATGTATTAGGGTCATACGTACCTATTTTTTCCAGGTATTTACCATCTCTTTTAGATCTAGCATCTGCTGCTACAATCCAATAAAAAGGTTTACCCTTTTTTCCGTGTCTTTGTAATCTAATTTTTACTGCCATAATTTTAATGTTTTGGGTTCACGACCCAGGTTACTAATTTTGAGTGCAAATTTAACAAAATATATCATACCTAATAATCTTTAATAAAACTCCATAAGTATTTATCTATTAATAATAAGGTAAATAATTGGTATATTTTTTTATTTAGATATGTATTTGATTAATTTTGAGTTAAAAATTTATTAGATGGATTATTCAAAAGAATTTAAGAAATATGCTACAAAACATCACGGTGTAAGCTCTACTTATTATGATAAGATTATAAGCAGTATGACTCCTTATATTATTGAAGAAAGACAATTAAATGTAGCACAGATGGATGTTTTTTCAAGATTAATGATGGATAGAATTATGTTTTTAGGAACTGCTATTTCAGATAGCGTTGCCAATGTCATTCAAGCTCAATTACTTTTCTTGCAGAGTACAGATTCATCGAGAGATATCCAAATGTATATCAACTCTCCTGGTGGTGGAGTATATGCAGGCCTTGGAATATATGATACAATGCAATACATAAAGCCAGATGTTGCTACAATTTGTACCGGATGTGCTGCATCTATGGCTGCAGTTCTTCTTTGTGCAGGAAAAAAGGGAAAAAGATCTGCACTAAAACACTCAAGAGTTATGATACATCAACCTTTAGGTGGAGTTTCTGGTCAAGCAGCTGACATTGAAATTACAGCTAGGGAAATTCTTAAGCTTAAAGACGAACTATATAAGATTATTTCAAAACACACTGGCCAAACTTTCAAAAAGGTAAATGCAGACAGTGATAGAGACTACTGGATGAAAGCAGATGAAGCTCATAAATATGGTATGGTTGATGAAGTATTAAACAAATAATATGAGTGAAGAAGAAATCTTGTGTTCTTTTTGTGGTAGATCAAAATCTCAGACAAAATTATTAATAGCTGGTTTAGATGCCCATATATGCGATATATGTATATCTCAAGCAGATATGATTCTCAAAGATGATGAATCTAGTAAAGATCCATCTGATTTTGGTGTTGAGCTAAAACCTCCTAAGGAAATTAAAAAATTCCTAGATCTTCACGTTATTGGTCAAGAAGATGCAAAAAAAACTTTATCAGTAGCAGTTTATAATCATTATAAGAGAATTAATCAGAAACATTTAGAAGAAGAAATTGAAATACAAAAAAGTAATTTAATTCTAATTGGACCTACAGGTACAGGTAAAACTCTATTAGCTCAAACTATATCAAAATTTTTAAATGTACCTATTGCAATTGTTGATGCTACTGTTCTAACTGAAGCAGGTTATGTTGGTGAAGATGTTGAAAGTATTTTAAGTAAACTTCTCCAGGCTGCTGATTTTGATGTAGACAAAGCTCAAAATGGAATTGTTTTTATAGACGAAATCGATAAGATTGCAAGAAAAAGTGATAATCCTTCTATCACTAGAGATGTTTCTGGTGAAGGAGTTCAACAGGCTTTACTTAAATTACTTGAAGGAACTATTGTAAATGTTCCACCTAAAGGGGGAAGAAAGCATCCAGATCAAAAATTCATAGAGATTGACACATCTAACATTCTTTTTATTGCAGGTGGTGCCTTTGATGGAATTGAAAATATAATTAGAACTAGATTAAATCTTCAATCTATTGGATTTAAACCTGCAAATGAAAAAGTAATTAATGAAAATGAAGAGAATGTTTTAAGATATATAAATCCACATGATGTAAGATCTTATGGACTAATTCCTGAAATCATTGGAAGGTTGCCTGTTATGTGTCACTTAGACCCCTTAACCAAAGATGCTTTAAGGGATATAATGACAATTCCAAAAAATGCCTTGATAAAGCAATATACCAGGCTTTTTGAAATGGATGATATTAACTTTTCAATTACTCCAGGTGCAATCGAATACATCGTGGACAAGGCATATGAGTTTAAGTTAGGTGCTAGAGGATTAAGAACGCTATGTGAAGCAATTTTAAATGATGCTATGTTTAATTTACCAAATTCTGGAGAGAATGAATTAAAAATCACAAAGCTGTATGCAGATGAAAAGCTTCAAAAAATTGATCTATCCTACTTAAAAGCAGTTTCCTGATTCATTGAAATTAATTCTTCAATAAACTCTCTTGAATTTGATAACCTTGGAATTTTATTCTGACCTCCAAGTTTATTCTTAGATGAAAGCCAATCATAAAAAAGATTCTTTCTTGCAACAACTAATATAGGTAGTTCAAGTGTTGAACTTCTATATCTCTTGGCTTCATAATCAGAATTCAGACTTTGAAGATTTAGATCAAGTATTTCCATAAATTTATTAAGATCATTGGGCTGTTTATCAAACTCAATTAACCATTCATGTGAGCCTTTAGTTTTACTGCCCATAAAAACTGGGCCTACTGTATAGTCAGATATTGAAGATTTTGTTAACTCAGAAGTTAAGGATAACGCCTTTTCTGCATTCTCAATAACCAGCTCTTCACCAAAAACATTTATAAAATGTTTTGTCCTTCCTGTTATTTTAATCCTGTATGGATTCAAGCAAGTGAACTTTACTGTATCACCTATTTTATACCTCCAAAGTCCAGAATTTGTTGTTATTACCATCGCATAATTTAAATTTAGCTTAACATCAGCTAATGAAACAATTTCTTGCTCTGACCCATTAGCTGGATAAAATTCGTAGAAAATACCGTAGTCTAACATAAGTAGTAATTCACTTGATTCATTCTGATCTTGAATAGCAAAAAATCCTTCAGAGGCATTATAAATTTCGAAATATTTGAAATCTTTTGATGGAAATAATTTTTTGTAGAGGTTTTTATATGGCTCGAAACTTACTCCCCCATGGAAATAAACTTCACAATCATTCCAAATATCAATAACGTTGTTTCTTCCAGTTTTTTCAATTACTTTTTGAAGTAACGACAACATCCAAGAAGGAACACCTGCAAAGCTTGTCACTTTTTGACTTAAAGATTCATTTATTATTGCTTCAACTTTTTGTTCCCACTCTGGAATTAATGAAACTTTTGAACTAGGTGTACTGCTTAGTTCAGCCCAAAAAGGTAAATTATCAATTATAATAGCAGATAAATCACCATAATAGCTACTATTATTTTCATAGATATCCTTTGACCCTCCTAGTCTTAAACATTTTCCTGCTAGTAATTGTGAATTTATATTATTATTAAAGTATAATGATAACATATCTTTTCCAGCTTTGTAATGACAATCCTCCAAAGACTCAAAACTTATTGGGATAAATTTACTTTTATCATTAGTAGTTCCACTTGATTTTGCAAACCATTTTACAGAAGTTCTCCAAAATATGTTTTGCTCACCTTTTCTATTCCTTTCAATATCAGCGTATATATCTTCATATGATACAATTGGAACTCTTTCTTTAAAATCATCATAAGATGCTATTGTTTTAAAATCATTCTTTTTTCCAATTTCAGTATCTATAGAGTAAACAACAAGTTTTCTTAGAACCTCTTGTTGTACTTCTATCGGATAGTCTTTAAATAATTCTATTTGACTTATCCTTCTTTTTAAAAAAAAGGATGCAACAGAATTAAAAATTGGAATTGGCATGGATTACATATATTTAGCATAAAAATAGTAAACAAAAAATTATGTTTTCAGGAGTAATAAAAAAAATGATTTCAATACATGATGATCCTATTAGATATATCCTAGATTTCGAAAATGATCTTTTATTTCTTAATCAGTTTATAGGTAAAAATATCAATTTAAAAAAGACAGGTTATTGTTGTCTGTCATGCTCTGAAAATATTGAAATTTTTGCAAATGGTTTTTGTAAAAAATGCTTTTTTGAGTCTCCAATGTCTGGTGATTGGGTAATGAAACCTGAGTTAAGTAAAGCTCACCTGGAAATTGAAGATAGAGACCTTAAATATGAAAAAAAAATTCAAATTCAAGATCATATTGTTTATCTCTCAAAAACAAGTGAAACAAAAGTTGGTGTTACGCGATCCAATAATAAAACTACAAGGTGGATTGATCAAGGAGCTATTGAAGCTATCGAATTAATTAAAGTTCCTAATCGATATTTGGCAGGGATAGCTGAGGTAAAATTAAAACAGAAATTTTCTGATAAAACAAATTGGCGTAAAATGCTTACAAGTCAAATTAATGATTCAAATTTAAAAAATGAAAAAGATGAGGCGCTTGAATTCCTAGGTGATGATTTTAAAGATTACTTTATGATAGATGCTGAGGTAATTAAATTTAACTATCAAATAGATAGTCCAGTTGACTCAGTAAAATCAGTAAGCCTTAAAAAGTCTGATGAAATAAATGGAAAATTAATTGGAATTAAGGGACAATATTTAATTTTTGAGGATTCAAGTGTATTTAATGTTAGATCTAACGAAGGGTTTTTAATTGATCTAACTATTGATTAAATAGCTTTTTTACTTCTTCTTCGTTTAAATTTCTATACTCCCCAACATTAATATCTAAATGAATATTCATAATTCTAATCCTTTTTAATTTAGTTACCCTGTAACCTAAAACCTCACACATTCTTCTGATTTGCCTATTCATCCCCTGAATTAAAACAATTTTAAATCTATTATCATTAATCCTCTTTACATAACACCTCTTTGTCATTTTACCCATGATCCTTACACCTTTTCTCATCTTTTCAATAAAATCTTGTGTTATATTTTTATTTACCCATACCATATATTCTTTCTCCTTTTTATTTTCTGCTCTTAAAACATTATTTACTATGTCACCATTATTTGTTAGCAGAATAAGACCTTCACTTTGTTTATCTATTCTTCCAATTGTAAAAAGCCGTTCTTTGTGATTAATAAAATCAATAATATTATCCTTCACTTTTGGGTTTCCAGTACATTCAATTCCAATAGGCTTATTGAATGCTATATAGACTCTTTTTTTATTAGTATTTTGAATTATTTCACCATCAACTTTAATCTCATCATCCATATTTACCTTAGATCCTAACTCAGCAACTTTTCCGTTGATATAAACTCTACCAAGAGAAATATACTCATCGGCTTTTCTTCTTGAGCAGAATCCAACTTCACTTAGGTACTTATTTATCCTTTTTGATTCCAACCTAATTAAGTTTAATTTCTTCGCCGACTTTTAGATTGAATTTCTTTCTAAAAATCCATACAAAAAGATATAGAAGAGGTGTATCTAATATTGCAACAATTACTTTAAATAAAAATCCCGAAATAATTAGAACTAAAAATTTATCCTCTGGAAGAATTCCAAAAATAATAAGTAGCGATACAATTGTAAATGTATCTACAAATTGTGACGTAAAAGTTGAAAAGTTGTTTCTTAACCAAAGGTGTTTACCTTTGGTAAGTTTTTTCCAAAAATGGTATATTCTTATATCAATAAATTGAGCGAATAAGTATGTTAACATAGATGCTAATACTGCTAGTGGAGCATTAAGGAAAACGCTGTTAAAAGTTTCATCATCAATTGGCGATGCATCTATAGCAGGTACTTGGCTAGACACGAAAATTAGAATAATTGAAAAAATTGATGCAAATATTCCAGTTATTACAACCTGATCTGCTTTCTTTCTTCCATAAATCTCAGATATTAAATCTGTGATTAGAAATGTAAGAGGATATGGTAAAATACCCACTGATAACTCAAAAAGTTTTACACCTAATAAATTTATATCGAATGGATACCAATAAAATATTTTAGTAAATATTAAATTTGATGCAACTAGTGAAGTAATAAATAATCCCGCAAGAATTAAATATATTTTATTTGCTAGAGTAATTTTTTTGGAATTCATATAAGAATTATGAGTAAAGTTTATTTATCAATAGGTTCAAACAAAGGTAATCGTTCTGCACTAATAAATAAAGCAATAGATGAAATTGAAAAAAAGATTGGAATAATAATTTCTAGATCAAGTATATATCAATCAAAATCTTGGGGTTTTGATTCCAATGATTTTTATAATCTATGTTTACTTATTGAAACAGATATTGAGCCAAAATCTTTATTAAAAGACATAAAAAAGGTTGAAAAACTAATGGGAAGAGAAGATATTGATGGTACTTATTCTGATAGGTTTATAGATATTGATATTCTCTTTTATGATAACATTGTATTAGATTTAAAGGACTTAAAAATCCCTCATCCAAAAATTGAAATCAGAAAATTTGTTTTAGTCCCAATGTTAGAAATAGCAGATGATTGTGTACATCCAATTTTGAATAAAACAATTAAGCAACTAGATAACGACTGTGATGATCAGGGTATTCCTTTAAAAATAATTTAGATTTCGGTTTTTTGATAAAAGTCCCATAAAATGATTCCTGCTGCTACTGAAACATTTAATGAATGTTTAGTCCCGACTTGAGGTATCTCAAGAACTTGATCAGATTCTAGAATTATTTCATCTGAAACACCGTCTACTTCATTACCAAAGACAAAAGCATATTTTATTCCTCGTTCAGGAATAAATTTTTCAATTTTTAATGATTTATCTGCTTGCTCAACTGTGACAACTTTAATGTTTTTATTCTTTAGATTTTGAATTGTATCTATTATATCCTCTGTGTATTCCCAATCAACAGAATCAGATGAACCAAGTGCTGTTTTTTCCATCTTGGGGTTTTCAGGGGTAGCAGTATATCCTGAGATAATAATTTTTTCAATTAAGAAAGAATCAGAAGTCCTAAAAATTGAACCAACATTATGAATACTTCTGATATTATCTAAAATCACAATTGCTGATGTTTTCTTGGATTTTTTAAACTCCTCAATAGTCTTTCTATTTAACTCAGTATTTCTTAGTTTTCGCATTATAGTAAAAATAAAAATATTTACATTAGCATAAATACAAAACAGTGACTAAAACGAGTAAAATCACACCTTTGATGAAACAGTATAATGATATTAAATCTAAATATCCTGATACTATACTTCTGTTTAGAGTTGGTGATTTTTATGAAACTTTTGGTGAAGATGCAATATTAGCATCAAAGATTTTAGGTATAGTCTTGACTAAAAGAGGAGCCGGTTCAAGTAGTGAGGTTGAGCTAGCTGGATTTCCCCATCACTCAATTGAAAACTATCTTCCTAAACTAGTTAAGGCAGGAAATAGAGTTGCAGTCTGCGATCAACTGGAAGACCCAAAGCTTACAAAAAAAATTGTCAAAAGAGGAGTTACGGAAATAGTTACTCCAGGAATAGCAATTAATGATGGAGTCCTTGATCAGAAGAAAAATAATTATTTAGCTTCTGTCCACATAGAAAAAAATGAATTTGGAATTTCATTTCTAGATGTATCTACTGGTGACTTCTATGTATCACAAGGTGATCTAAAATTAATTGATCAGCTAATTTCAAACTTTTCTCCTAATGAAATATTGGTTTCAAAACCATCAAAAAATAAATTCTTTGAGTTACTTGGAAACTCATACAATGTATATCCATTAGATGATTGGGTTTATGATAACTCTTATTCAGAAAATAAGTTGATTGATCATTTTAATATAAAGAGTTTGAAAGGTTTTGGTGTCGAGAATATAAAGCTTGGTGTTGTAGCTGCAGGCTCAATAATTCATTATTTAGATGATACAGAGCATAATAATCTTACTCATATCTCAAGTCTTCAAAGGATATTTCCAGAGTCTTATGTATGGATGGACAGATTTACAATGAAAAATCTTGAATTGTTTAATTCAAACTCTATAAATGGTTTTAACCTTTCTGATACAATTGATGAGACAACAACTAGCATGGGTTCAAGAAAACTTAAAAGTTGGATTGCTTTTCCATTAATTGATAAAAAAGAGATAAAGAAAAGACAAGAAATTGTTCAATCAATAATGAGTGATGATGAAATAAGTAGGCTGCTTGATATCAACCTAAATAATATTTCAGATATAGAAAGGTTAATGTCAAAAATTGCTACATATAAAATTTCACCCAGAGAGCTGGTTAATTTAAAAAGTTCATTAGAAAACGTAGACTTAATAAAAGACTCTCTTTTAGTTTATAGTGGTGTTTTAAAAAATTATGGTAAATCATTACCCAATTCTAAAAGCATAATAAGAGAAATATCTAAGACCTTAAAGGATGATTCTCCGGTTTCAATAATGAAAGGAGATTTTATTAAAGATGGATTCTCAAAAGAACTTGATGGTCTAAGGGAGATAAGATGTTCAGGTAAGGAATATCTAAATCAAATCCTTGAAAGGGAGACAAAAAAAACTAATATTCCGTCATTAAAGATCTCATTTAATAATGTTTTTGGATATTACATTGAGGTAAGAAATACTCATAAAGATAAAGTTCCTGAAGACTGGATAAGAAAGCAAACTCTTGTTAATGCAGAAAGATATATAACACAGGAATTAAAAGAGTATGAGGAGAAAATAATAAATGCAGACGAAAAAATTAAAGATCTTGAGCTTAAGTTATTTTTAAAATTGTTAGATAACCTTCAAGATAGCCTTGTAACATTAAAATTAGTTTCAGATAAAATTTCTATAATTGATATTTTAAATTCTTTCTCAAAAAGAGCAGTTAGATATAAATATTGTTGCCCAAAAATAACAAGTACAAAAAAAATTGAAATTATTGCAGGAAGACACCCTGTGATTGAAGCAAATCTTCCTCCAGGAGAAAGATATATTCCTAACGATATATTTCTTGATACCGATCAGCAAATTATAATGATTACTGGCCCAAATATGTCTGGTAAATCTGCAATTTTAAGACAAACAGCATTGATTACTATATTAGCTCAAATAGGTAGTTTTGTCCCTGCACACGAGATGACATTTTCCTTAGTTGATAGAATTTTTACAAGAGTCGGTGCAAGTGATAATATCTCTATGGGTGAGTCAACCTTTATGGTTGAAATGAATGAAACAGCATCAATTTTGAACAATCTAACAGGAAATAGTTTAATTCTACTTGATGAAATTGGAAGAGGTACAAGTACCTATGACGGTATTTCTATAGCTTGGGCAATAGCTGAGTTTTTACATGAAGATAAATTAAAACCTCATGTTCTTTTTGCAACTCATTACCATGATTTAAATGAAATGGAGTCAATATACAAGGGAATAAGAAATTTTAATGTTAGTGTAAAAGAGACAAAAGATGATGTTATCTTTTTAAGAAAACTAGTTAAAGGGGGGAGTAATCATAGTTTTGGAATACATGTTGCTAAGATGGCTGGAATGCCAAGACTTGTGCTAAGCTCAGCTGAAAACAAGTTAAAACTTATGGAATCTAGCAGGCCTAAGAATTTAAAAGATGATCAAATCGATGATAACCTTCAGCTAAGTTTTTTTGATATAGAAGATCCCAAAATGCAAGAGATAAGAAAAATTATTGAAGACTTAGATATTGATAATTTAAGTCCTGTTGAGGCTCTTTTGAAATTAAACCAAATAAAAAAAGAATTAAAAGATGGAGATTGATTTACACGGAAAAACACATCCAGAGGGACTTGAATTAATTGAAGAGTACATGCTTTTAAATTCAGCTAAAGGTAGTGTGAGTCTAACAGTGATAACAGGGAATTCACCAGTAATGCAAAATAAAATAATTAATCAAATATGTAATAAGTATGGGTTCTCTTATTATATTCCACCGCATAATCCAGGAGAAATGATAATCCAATATGAAAAACTATAAATTTTTAATTTTTATATTCTTTATAATTTTTAACTCATGTTCTAAAGAAGACGAGATAAATCAGCTTAATCAAACAATACTTGATCTACAATCTAATATTTCTCAGCTAAACTCTCAAATTAATGATTATTCAGCTCAAATAAATCAACTTACATATCAAAATAATCTTTTATCAAGTCAAATTGAAAATTTAAATAATCAGCTAAATGGTTTTCAAGGTCAAATTGAATATTATTTAAATCAAATAAAATTGCTATCACAGGAAAATTTAATTCTTGAATCTGAAAATAATAATCTAACAGTTCAGCTTTCTGAGCTTCAAGCTCAGCTTGACCTAATTCAGTTCCAAGGTGCAGAGGATGGAGTATATATTTTTAATCAAATTGAGATATCTGATCCCCCATTTTCTGGAACAATGTGGGAATTACCTGACTTAATAACTTCTTCAGATTATACAATTTATTCATCATCCACTTACCAAGGAATTTTGGATAGGCTGTTTTATGATAAATCTATTCCTAGTTTTATTGATTATCCTGCTCATGTGTATAAAATCAATTTTGGTGACGGGTTATCTGTAGATTTTGAAATTTATACTGAATTTTCTCAAGAGGAAGCACTTGCAATTAAACAAAAGTATGCACCATTGATAGGTCAACTTGGTAAAGAATTAAGAAAAAATATTAAATCAATTGAGTTTTTAAAAGGTGATTATACTGCTTCTGCTCAAAGAAATAATGATCTGTCTTATTCAAACATTACAATTCCGATTGATTGGTTAAACAATAATGTAGAGACAAGACCAGATGGAGACAGAACTGAAGAATTATTTATTCATGAAGCGACACATTTATCAATTGATCCCTATGTTTACGGTCAGCGAGGTTGGAATGATGCTGTTTATCTAGATGGAAATTATCTATCAACTTATGCTAAAGATAATCCAGAATCAGAAGATATTGCGGAGACCTTTCAAGCATATATTGCAGTTAAATATTTCCCTGAAAGAATAAAAAGTTCGTTAAGAGATACAATTCTTTCAATATGTTTAAATAGGTTTAAATATTTCGACTCGTTAAATTTAGATTTATCTATATATGAATAAACTTTTATATTTTTAGGTATGACTAAAACAACCAATACATTTAAATCATTTCTTAGAAATAATATAGTCCAAGCAATTGTAATTATTCTAAGTGTACTATTATCATTTTATCTTGAACAAAGAAGACAAGTTAATATTACTAAACAGGAAAAGAACTATTTGCTAACTGATCTATCTAAAACATTGGAAGATGATATCAACCAAATAGAAATCATCCTAGAAGGCTTGGATAGATCAGACAAGAACTTAATTAGACTTTTAGATGATATTAATTCTAATCACACACTACTTACTGATCGTGAGGTAGCAGAAGTGCTTCTTGAAATTCAAATTGGAACTTCTTTTTTTCCTCAAGATGGTATTTTTAATCAGTTAATTGCGAATGGTACATTTAACCTTATAGAAAATGAAGAGTTAAAGTCACTTCTTTTAAATATGTATACTCATAAAAAGGAAAGAAACTATGCAACTTCAACAGAGATAGATAACTTTAATTTGCTTTGGAGAAGACAAATCATGGGAAATTTTAGAATACAATTTAATTATAACTCTTACGATGGTGAAATCTATGGTCAGCAAGAACTAACTAGATTTAGATTCAACAGACAGTATTATCTTTCAAATGAATTATATGGAGCATTATCTCAGTCCAGAATATATGTGGGGATGTATACTAGATTCCTAAATGATCAAAAGAATGAGTATCAAACTGCGCTTGCACTTTCAAAGACAGAAATTGGTAAAGATTAATTTATTTATACTTCTCATATAATTTAAATTATTATAAATTTGCATTCTCTGCGAAAGTAGCTCAGTTGGTAGAGCATCACCTTGCCAAGGTGAGGGTCGCGGGTTCGAATCCCGTCTTTCGCTCAACGCTCGAGTGGTGGAATTGGTAGACACGTTGGACTTAAAATCCAATGAGCAGTAATGTTCGTGCGGGTTCAAGTCCCGCCTCGAGTACTTAAGGAAATCGTAATAGACTATTTAATAGTTTGTTACGGTTTTTTTATTACCTATTTGGCAACACATTGGCAACAAAACCAAAAAAAATCTACTTACTTAGTATAAATCGGACCCCCCGGGGTCAGTTTAAAATCCATTTTCTTTTTGAGGGAAGTGTCTAGTAAATGGTGTATAATCTTTTTGTTAGGGGATATGCCTGGAGTTGTATTAGTATTTGTCATTATTAAGGGATATAATAAAGAAAATACACCGTAATTTCCATGATGTGAAATTGAGCATGATTTGGTCAATAAAATATTCTTGTAATAATACAAAGGAACCTTGTTTTTAGTTTTTTTTTGTTTAATTTCTTCAGCGGGAAATGCCGTTAAATCTTGTAATTTAGTTTTTATCATCCTATCTATAAATTTTGGCATTACAAGTTTAGAGTAAGCTTTGATAGTTATCTCTTTACTCGCCAATGTAAAAATATAGTCCTGTGTAATAATTGATGATGTATAGAATGTTTGATTTTTAAAATTTACTAATCCCTCTTTTTCTGAAATTAATATGCAATTAAATTTTTTAGGAGCAAAAAAACGTACTTTATCTTGTTGAGTATAAACCTTATAGGCAGATTCTTTCATACTCCAAAATTTCCAGACTAAAATAAAAGGATTTGGTGATTCAAAAATGAGTTTTTGCTCATGTTCAGTAAATTGCTTTTCTAAAAAACCACTTCGCTGCCAATTACTTTCTATTTTAGCAAGTGATAGATCTATGATATCGTTGCCAATCAAGATTTTGTTAATTTTGTTTCAATAATTTCTATTGCAGTTTTAACTGAAAGCATTTTCTCCATAGATTCGTTATCAATCTCAATATCAAATTCATCCTCTACATCAAGAATGATATCAACTAAATTAGCTGAGTTAATTTTTAAATCATTGATAAAATCTGTTTCCTCTGAAAGATTCCTGAAAGCTTCTTGATCTTGAACATAGGGTTTTACGATTTTTTGCAGTGAAGTGATCAGATCTTTTCTATTCATTGATATAGTTTTTAGTAATTTTTATATTTTATTTTATCATTTTACAAGTAAACGCCAATAAAGTTATATTATTAATATTTCTTAAAAATAATACATCCATTTACATCTCCAAAGCCAAAACTTGCTTTAGCAATGATGTTCAATTTTTTTGCTGTCGTTTTTGTTGGGATTTTTTCTTTTGAGATTAACTTTAAAATTTCTGGATGTATCTCCTCACAATTTATATTTGGAAAAACAAATTGATGTTTTAATTGTAGTACTGTTGCTACATTTTCAATAGATGCTGATGCTGCAAGACAATGTCCTACCATTGACTTTAATGAGTTTATCATTGGAAATTCTTTTCCTTTTCTTCCTAATGCTTTGGTCCAGCTTTCTATTTCTATGGGATCTTTAATCGTTGCTGTTAAATGTCCGTTGATTGCATCAATTTCTGTTCCTTTTATATTTGCATCTTTAATAGCATCCACAATACATCTCTGAACAGCTTCTGAATTTGGAGCAGTCATTGTTCCTCCATTTCTTTGTCCACCAGAATTAATATTTCCTCCTAAAACTTCTGCATAAATAGTTGCTTTTCTTTTCAATGCGCTTTCTAAAGATTCTAAAACCAATGCTCCAGCACCACTTCCTGGTACGAACCCAGATGCTTCTGCACTCATTGGCTTTGACCCTTTTTCAGGTGTTTCGTTATGCTTGTAAGTCATCACTCTCATCGCATCAAATCCGCCCCAAATGTATGCACCATCATCGCTACAACTACCCACTAACATTCTAGATGCTTTTCCAGATTGAATGCGCTCAAAGCCCATTAATAAAGCTTCTGTGCCTGTTGTACATGCAGATGAATTTGTTGTAACTTGATTTCCAAGTCCCAAGATTCCGCCTAAATAAGCGCTTATTCCACTTGCCATAGTTTGTACTACTACTGTACTGCCAAGACGTTTTACTTTATGATCATCTAACTTATAAATTGCTTCTCTAAATTTTTCTATTCCAGAAGTCCCAGTTCCAAAAACAATTCCTGAATTATAATCAGTAGGTGAATTTTTGTCAATTTTAAATCCCGCATCTTTCCAGGCATCCATTCCTGCAATACAACCATATAAAATTCCAGCACTATCAAATCCACGCAATTGTAATGGCGTCAAGTATTGACTTTTCAATTCTTTAGAGACAGACGGAATCCCACCAATACAACAAGAAAATTTTAAGTCCTTTAGTTTTTGATGAAATGTGATTCCAGACTTTCCTTTTTGGATGGCTTCTAAAAAATTGTCCAGCCCAATTGCATTTGGAGCTACAATACCCATTCCAGTAATAACCACTCTAAGTTTCATTATTCATTACTTTTAGCATCCCAGAAATCGTTCCTTTACACACCAACTCGTTCTTCTCATTAAATAACTGAACTTTACATTTTAGCTTGTTGAATCTAAAATATATTTTTTCTGAAACTACCTTGACACGTTCTTTAGGTTTAACAGGTAAAAAAAAATCTACTTCGCTATTTGAAAGTGCTATTTGTGGTCTTTCTATTTCAGAAAGAAACTTTTTTAATAAGTAAATCCCTAAACAGACCACTCCTATTTGTGCCATAACTTCAGTTAAAATAACACCAGGGGTTAAAGGATTATCTTTAAAATGACCTAAATAAAAATATTCATCATTTTTAAAAGTATAGTATCCCTCGGATCGATCTTCGGATATGTAAGTTAATTCCTCTACAAACAAAAAAGGTGCTCGGTAAGGTAAAAGCTGTATTATAGTTTCTTTTTTCAATTAATAAAAAATCTATGTTAGTTTTACTTTTATTATCAACAGCTTAAAAATTTAAAATTGAAATAATTCTATTAACTAATATGCTCTCCTCCATCCACAACTATAATAGTTCCATTAATCCAAGCAGCTTCGTCTTTTGATAATAAATATACAACATTAGCTACATCTTCAGGTAATGTTAATCTATCGAAAGGATTTCGTTCTAAAGAGTGTTTTTTTAATTTATTATTACCTGGAATCATTTGAAATGATGCTGTATCTGAAACTCCTGCTTGAATACAATTAGCTCTAATCCCAAAACGAGCAAATTCTAATGCAATATTTCTAGTAATAGCTTCTAATGTTACTTTTGCAGCAGATACCGCTGCATAATTTTTTAACGCTTTGCTGTTACCTTCACTTGTGAAACTAACCACTCGCCCATCATCTGCAAAAAGTTTTGCTTCAAAAATAGCTTTCACCCAATCATATAAACTAATTCCCATTGCTTGTATAGTTAATTGAAAATCATCTGTTTGTAATATTGGTGAAGTATCTGAAACCATAGGCTTTAAATTTCCTTTGGCAACACTATGTACTAATATTTTTATTTTACCACCATCCAATTCTTCTTTTAAATTTTCAATCAAGTCTTCTCTCTTTTCCGTTTTAAAGGCATCCGTGTTGTAACTAATAAATTTTACTGACTCCTTTTTTATTTCTTTAAAATCTCTCTTTATTTGATCTAGTTGAGATCTAGAGTTTCTGTGAACAATACAAATATTCATTCCATGTTTTGCTAATTTTTTTGCAGTAGCTAAACCCAATCCACTTGACCCACCTATAATTAAAGCCCATTTTTTTTTGTTTTCAAATTCTTTTACCATTGTAATAATATTCTTTGTGCGGAAAATCCTGGTCCAAAACTAAGCATCAGACCTTTCTCTCCTTTTTTTCTATCACCATCCATAAACCGTTCTAAAACATATAAAACGGTAGCACTTGACATGTTCCCATATAATCTTAAGACTTCTTTTGTATCATCTATATTTTTGCCTAATGTCTTAAATAGATCCTCGACAGTATTCACTATTTTTTTTCCACCAGGATGAAAAATTAAATGATTTATATCTTCGATTTTTAAATTATTTCTTTCTAAAAAAGGATAAATAATATTAGGAAAATGATTAGAAATTGTTTCAGGAACCCTTTTGTCTAAAATCATTTGCAGTCCTGTATTCACCAACTTAAAACCCATAATATCAATGGAATCGTAAAAATGATACATAGCTTCATCTCTAATTATAGGTCCTTCGTCTTCTTCAAAAGAAGATAAAATAACACTAGCTGCACCGTCTCCAAAAATTGCAGCACTTACAATATTGGCCATAGAATAGTCTTCCATTTGAAATGTGGCGGTAGCTGCTTCAACAGAGACAATAGCAGCTCGTTTATTAGGATTAGATTTTAAAAAGTTTTTTGCATAAATAATTCCTGAAATTCCTGCTACACATCCCATTTCTGTTACCGGTAGCCTCACAATATCCTGTCTCATTTGCAAACTATTAATTAAATACGCATCTACCGAAGGAATCATAATTCCTGTACAACTCACTGTCACAATATAATCAATATCTGTCGTCTGTAATCTCGCTTTTTTTAGGGATTTTAATAATGATTGTTCTGCAAGTTTTGTTACTTCTTTAATATAAATATTGTTTTTTTCCTCAAAGGATGTATTTAAAAAAACTTCTTCAGCGTCCATAATAGAATAGCGTTTATCTACCCCAGCTCCTTCAAAAAGTTTTAAAACTTTTCTTTGAAACCTGCTCTCTTGCCCTTGCATCCATTGTTTTACAAATGGAATAATTTCCTTTGTTTCTTTAACGTACTTTGGCAGTTTTTTTGCTACAGATATTATTTTTACACTCATGATATTTCTAATGTAAATAATAGTTTTTTAATCAATAAAATCTTTTTTTAGAATCCATAAATATCGAAATGCCCATTTCCATTGGATTGAAAAATGAACTTTTATCTCTTTTGCAATATTTTCTAAATCTTTTCTTTTGAAGGCTCTTAAAATAGATGTTAATCCATCTTGTCTGACCATTTTATTTTTTATAAAAAATCCTATTAATTTAAAAAAATAGTAGGCTAATTTATGTCTATGTAAATCATTAACAACTACACCAATCGTCGCATTCTCTGTAGTTGTTTTAAGAAGTGATATTATTTCCTCATTTTTAAAATGATGTAAAAAAAGGGTACATAAGACGACATCATATGATTGTTTTTTAAAATCTTCCGACAATACATTGACCATTTTAAAACTAAGTTCTGAATACTTCTTTGATAATTCCTTTGCATACTCTACTGCTGCAAAATTTGCATCAATTCCAATGAGATTAAAAGAATACTTATTCTCTCTACCAAACTTAGCAACATCACGTAAGATGTCACCATTTCCACATCCTAAATCTACAATCGTAATTATCTTGTTTTTTGACTGATTTTTAATGAGTTTTTTAAGCCCTTTAATTGTTACTGAATTACCACCCAAGAACCTATTAATGATTTCTAGCTTGTCAAGGGTGTCTCTTAAAAGAGCTCCTTGCATTGTAAAATCATCCATAATTTCCATTTTAGAGGATCGATGTGAAGTATCAACTAAAAAACTCATATTGATTTGATGTATTTTCCATGAGTAAATCGAATAATTTTAGGTAATAAAAAAGGAATTATTTTTAAAATTGAATAAGCAATTTGAGAAACAGCTTGATTTCTAAACATCCTAGCAATAAAATGTCCAGTCTTTAATCGTGTTTTAAACTCATTATTCCAATCTTCAAAATATTGTTTTTCCAAACCTTCTCTTGTTTTTATTTCTCCATTTAAAAACTGTATTATTCGAATACTTGCTAATCTTGCACTATTAATAGCCATTCCCATTCCATTTCCACATAACGGATGAATCATCCCTGCAGTATCTCCACACATTATGATATGATTCTCCACGGGTTTTTTAGTTTCAAAGGAAATTTGACTTATTGTAAGTGGTTTTTTAAATACAGAATCAGACTCCTCAAATATTTTTTTTAAGTGCTTGTTTTTGTAGACTACTTGCTGCTGAAAATCTGAAATATTTTTATGTTTTTTAAATAAATTATATTCAGTAATGTAACATAAATTTATCGAATTGTTTTCTACTTTTGACACCCCGCAATAACCCCCTTTAAAATTATGTAGTGCTATAAGGTTTTCTGGAAAATCTCCTTTTACATGAATTTTAACTGCTAGGTATGGTGATTTTTTTTTAATGAAGTTTCTATTCATCTTAAAATCTAATAATGACCTTTTACCAAAAGCGCCAATAGTAATTTTACTTTGAAAAGATTTTGAATCTTTTGTTTGAATTGTAAAAACCCCTTTATTAAAAATTACAGAGTTTACTGAGTCTTTTAAAACTTTAACTCCGTTAGATTCTGCTTTATTTAATAATAATTTATCAAAAAAATAGCGGCTCATTCCAAAACCTCCTAAAGGTAAGTTACCCTTAATTAGATTACCTTTTGCAGTACTAACTTGCACTTTACTGATCTTCTTTGCTCCCTCTTTTATTGGATCAATCCCTAAATAGTTTAAATAGGGAATTACTTCATTAGATATATACTCTCCGCATACTTTATGATTTGGATAGGAGTTTTTTTCAATAAGTAAAACACGATGGTTGAATTTTGACAAATGGATGGCATTTGTTAACCCTGCCAATCCACCACCAATTATTATTACATCAAAAGTTTTTATGATCTTAAAATTTATTTAATTTATCAGGAATAAACTTACTTATTGAATCAAGATTATTGTTTAGTGATTTAAGAAGAGGGTCCTTCGGTTTAGCTCTCATTTTTGACTTGCTCCAATTCGAAGGATTAACAGTTAATCCTGTTCTAGCTGAGATTACTTTAGAATTAGGAGGTCTTAAGTATACATAAATACTAACCTGCTTATTTTCTTTTGACTTAAGTCTGTAACCAATTGATGACATAGAATAAAATTATATAATTGGCAACATATTGGCAACAAATAAAGCAATTTTATAACATATTATGAATGTTTATTTAATATTAAGTAAATACTAACAATTTTTAAATTTTTCAAAGTGAACTTTATAAAACATAAAAAAACATTCCACTGATTTCTTTAGAACCGAGTTATTATTTTGTTCTTTTACCTTTTTGTTTAATGTTCTTCTTAGCCATTTTAATATGTTCAATATGATGCTTAGTGTGCCATGCATACATTCCAACATGCTCATGAAGAATTATATTTTTATCTCTGAATGAGTGATAGTAAGTTTTATTGAAATCTTCCTCAGATAATGTCTTTAATAGGCTAACCCATTTAGCATGAATTCCTTCAATCACATTTAAACTATCTTTTATGTCTAATACATTTGAATCAGGAGTAGTCAGAAACTCAGCTACTTCATACATTTTAACGCTAGGATTTTCCTCTAATAATGTATGTTTTGTTCTTAAGAAGGCATATGTGTGTGTATCACAAAAATGGTGAATAATTTGAGCAATATTCATTCCTCCATCTCTATAAGATTTTTTAAAATCAGTCTTGTCAAGACCTTTAACGCACTCTCTAAGATCACCAGAAAATGACTCTAGTGTTTTTATATCTTCAACTGTTCTTGAGAAATTAAAATCAAGTATCGCTTTATATTTTCCAATAGGAAACTTTAAATTATCTAGTTCATTTTCCATAGTAGGTTTAGTTTAAGTTTGAGAAGTCATTTATAATTGTATCAATTATTTTTTTGGATTCATCTTTATATTTTATTTCTAACACTTTTGGTGACTTAATCCAATTAGAAATAATGTCTATATTTTTTATTGAAAACCTATCAATTACTGTTACTCCTTCTTCCTTTAAAGCCGCGGCATTAAACTGCTGCTCTATTTGACCTTCTACAGGAACAACAATCATAGGCTTTCCTAGAAATATTGCCTCTGAGGTTGTAGCAAAACCACCAGCACACACAATTCCATAACAAGAAGCAAATTTCCTTAAAAATAAATCTTCAGAAAGAGGTTCAATATTTACTCCAGATATTATTTCTTTTTTGTCAGCATCAAGAGAAAAAATAGTCCACGTTTTCTTAATAGGTAATTGATTAATAATCTCTATTAAATTTGAAGGAGAGTAGGTGGGTAAATAGACAATTATTTCATCGCTAGTTGTTACTTTCAGATTCCTAATTTTGTTTCTAATTATTGGGAAAAAAATTCTATCGGTGTATTTTTTATAATGATATCCATATCCAAGTTTAGTAGGAATTATATAATTTATTGCCCATAATACAAGCCTATTGTAAGTCTTGGGTCTAGGAGTATTCTTAAGGCACATGGAGTATTGATTTGTTAATTCAAAACACTTAACATTATTAAATTTTGCAGACCATGCAGAAACTGGTTCAAAATCATTTATTATTAAATCATATTTCTTTACGGGGCATGATAAAATCTCTTTTAATAATCTAAAATAATTATTTAGAAATGCAGTTTTCAGCCAATTAACTGATCCATTATCCGTATAGAAAAAAGTAACACCTGTAAAATGTTTGATGGGTTTTTCTTCTAGTAAAAAATTATTTTTAGGGCCACTTGTAATTATATCAAGGTCAGCTACTTCTTTTATTTTTGGAATTATGTTTTGAGCTCTTGCTAAATGACCATTACCTGTAGTCTGTATTGCATATAGAATTTTCATTTATCCTTAAGGATTTTAAACTCTTCTATCATGACTTTATAAAGTTCCTTAGTTGTCATTTCAATTCTAGATTCCTCATCATTATTAAAATCAGCTTCAGTTCGAGTGTGATAATATATGGACCATTTATTGTCTAAATATTCTAAAGATGATAAACTCTCTAACCAGTCTCCTGAATTCATGTAAATAATTTCATCACCATCTATATCAAAGGATTCAATTTTTGGAGTATGAATATGTCCCAAGACCACATATTTATATCCATTTTTATGAGCTGTTTCAGCAGCTGCTCTCTCAAAATTGCTAAAATACTGGACAGCAGTTTTTACATTAGCTTTAATTGCTTTTGAGAAATTTAATCTTCTTCCTCCAAGAGGTTTCATTATTTTTTTATTAAGCCAACTATTGAACATTATCATATAATCATAAACAAATCCTGCAAATTTAGTTATCCATTGTGTCTGAATAGAAAAATCAAAAACATCACCATGAAAAATCCAGACTTTTCCTTCATCAGTATCTAACACTACTTGATTAACAATTTGAAAGTTTTGAATTTTAAAATTTAAAAACTTTCTCAATAGTTCGTCATGATTACCAACTACATAATGGATTTCTTTACCCTGAGATATTAGATCTAGAAAGTATTTTACAACTTTCATATGAGAGTTTGGCCAATACTTTTTATTGAATAATAAAATATCTATAAAGTCTCCATTGATTACAATTTTCTTTGCATCAATTGTTTTTAAATATGACAAAACTTCATCAGCTTCAGAGCCATAAGTCCCAAGATGTAAATCAGAGATAACTAGTATGTCTATATTACGTTTCACTAGTTTGCAAATTTACTTAAAGATTATAATTTGAGATAATTAATACTAAAGCTTATTGACATAATCTCTGAATGAAACACCATGTATGCGTATGAAATTTCTTTCAAATTCAAGTCTTGATTTAAAACCACATAACTCCCAAACCTTATTAATAGTTTGTGAGTCCTTAGAGGATAAGGATTTAGCCAAGGTGACTGCGTAGTTTACTTTGGATCTGTTGATCTTTTGGTTAATCTTTTCGATAATTGGTTAATTTGTCAAATACAATTTATAAAAAAAAATTATCTAATTAATAAAAAAACAAAAAATGCTTAACATTTTTTTACATAAAAGACTGAAGCTTCATTGCAAGTCCCTGATCACCCTTAATTTTCAGTTTTCCACTCATAACTGCCATCATTGGATTCACCTTACCATTTTGAAGATCTTCCATTAAAGAGCCTGCCATAGTAATAGTACAATCAGCCTCCATATCTTCTAGTAAAATTTTATTTTCAGATCCAGTTCCATCAATACAGATAGAGTTACCATCAATCTCAAACTTAATAATACCTCCTATTGGAGCTGCATTTTTTGCTTTTGATTGAAAATTTGAAAGTATGTTTTCTTTGTCCATAGTTATATATTAATTTTGTAAAGTTAGTAATTAAAATAATTTATTTAGATTAGCAATTATTATAAAAAAATGAATTTTAAAGTTAAAACAACCGCTGTTCTTGGATCTGGTGTAATGGGTTCAGGAATTGCTTGTCATCTTGCAAATGTTGGAATAGATGTATTAATGCTCGATATTCAGCCTAAAGACAAATCAATAAAAAATAGGAATATAATTGCAGATGATGCATTAAATAACGCAATTAAGTCCAAGCCTAATCCTCTTTACAAAAAAGAATATGCATCAAGAATAACCACAGGTAATTTTGATGATGATTTTGAAAAAATAAAAGATGCAGATTGGATTATTGAAGTTGTTGTTGAAAATTTAGAAATTAAAAAAACAATTTTTGAAAAGGTTGAAAAATACAAGTCTGATGGTGCCTTTGTAACTTCTAATACTTCTAGTATTCCAATATCTCTTTTATGTGAGGGAAGATCAGATAGCTTTAAATCATTGTTTTGTGGAACTCATTTTTTTAATCCTCCTAGGTATTTAAGACTATTCGAAGTAATTCCTCAAACTAAAACCGATCCTAAATTAGTTTCATTTTTAATGGAATTTGGAGATGTTATACTTGGAAAGCAAACAGTACTCTGTAAAGATACTCCTGGATTCATTGGAAACAGAATTGGTGTAATGTGTGGTATCAAATCATCTCAATTAACAGAAAAATACAATTTTAAAATTGAAGAAGTAGATTTGATGACAGGTAGTGTAATAGGTCTTCCTAATTCTGGAACATTTAGATTACAAGATTTGGTTGGACTAGATACAAGCGACAATGTAACTAACTTTTTAGTAAACAATGTAAATGATGATACATTTTACATCAAACTAAAAGATCAGCCTGAAAATAAATCTTTCAAATTTTTAATTGAAAATAAGTTTTTCGGAAATAAATCTGGTAAAGGGTACTATGAAAAAACTAAGGAAAAAGATGAAAATGGTAGGTCAGTCATTAATGCTCTGGATCTTGAAACAAATGAATATAGAAAATCAATTAAACCTAATTTACCCGAAATTAAAGAAGCAAAATCTATAGAGCTGTTTGATAGAAGATTAAAGTTTTTAGTCGAGGGTGATTCAAACGTTAATAAGTTTTACAGAGAATATTTTTCATGTATACTGTCATATTCTGCTATGAGTATTCCAGAAATTGCAGATGACTATTATCAAATAGATGATGCAATAAGAACTGGATACGCATGGAGCTATGGTCCATTTGAAATATGGGATAATCTTGGAATTAAAACTGGAATTGAAATGATAAAAAGTTGTGGTGAAGAAATTCCAAATTGGATCACAGATATGTCTGACTCTGAAGTAGAATCATTCTACAAATTTGAAGATGGGAAAAAGAAATTTTATGATGTTAATTCTAAAAAATATATAAATGTTCCAAGCTCTGAAGATCATTACATACTCGATGCATTTAGAGAAAACAAACAGATTCTAAGGAATCCAGAGTGTACCGTGCATGATATAGGAGATGGTGTTATGTGTATTGAATTCCAGACAAAAGGAAACTCTATAGGAGAGGGAATAGCTAAAGGAATCAATGAGGCAATTGATATTGCTGAGAGAGATGGTTGGAATGGAATAGTAATAGGTAATAACGACAAACAGTTCTCTGTTGGAGCTAACCTTATGAATATGGGGATGATGGCTATGCAGAAGAACTTTGATGAAATAGAAAAGTTTCTAGTTGGATTCCAAAAGATACTGATGAGGATGAGGACATGTAATATACCTGTTGTTTCTGCAACTCATGGATTTGTTATGGGTGGAGGACTTGAGGTCTCAATACATTGTGATGCTGGTATTCATGCATCTGAGTCATACATTGGTCTTGTTGAGGCTGGAGTTGGTCTTATACCTGGTGGAGGTGGAACAAAAGAAATGGCAATGAGAGCATCTGACTCCTTTAACTCAGGAGATGTAAAAATGCCATCATTAATTGATCATTTTAAATCAATCGCAATGGGTTCAGTATCCATGTCAGCTCATGAGGCTTATGATCTTCAATATCTTCTCCCAGAGAGAGATTTTATTTGTATGAATCGAATGAGAAATATTAGTATGGCAAAAGAAAAAGTATTAAGTCTTAAAACAGGTTATATTCCTCCTTCATCAAGACAAGACATTGAAGTTTTAGGAAGATCAGGATTATCAACATTACACTCTGCTATAAATGAATTCAGACTTGGTAATTACATGTCTGATTATGATGTAGAAGTGTCAAGAAAAATAGCATATGTTATGTGTGGTGGTGATTTAACTTATTCTCAAAATGTAAGTGAAGAATACCTTCTTGATCTTGAAAGAGAAAACTTCATGAGTTTACTAGGAAATCAAAAAACATTAGATAGAATTCAGCACATGCTGATGACAAAAAAACCATTAAGAAATTAATTATGGAAGCATACATTGTAGCTGGTTATAGATCAGCAATTGGAAAAGCAAAAAGAGGTGGCTTTAAAAATTATAGAACCGATGATCTTGCTGTAGATGTTATAAAACATCTTACATCTCAAGTTCCAGAACTTGATACTACAAAAGTTGACGATGTTATAGTAGGATGTGCTAATCCTGAAGGTGAACAAGGTCTTCAAGTGGCAAGATTAATATCTGCCAGAGCTCTCGGAAAAGAAGTGCCTGGTGTAACAATTAATAGGTATTGTGCTTCAGGTCTAGAAGCTATTTCTATGGCCGTTAGTAAAGTAAGAGCTGGATTTGGACATATTTTTGTTGCTGGAGGGATTGAAAGTATGAGTCTAATTCCAATGACTGGGTATAAATTATCTCCTAGCTACAAAGCAAATATGGAGAATATGAATTATCATATTGGAATGGGACATACAGCTGAAGCTGTTGCTGAAAAATATAAAATATCAAGAGAAGCTTCAGATCAATTTTCATATGAGTCTCACCAAAAGGCAGCAAATGCAATTGAAAAGGGATTGTTTAAAGATGAGATTGTTCCAGTTACTGTTGAAGAAGTATTTGTCCAAGATGGAAATAAAGTATCTAAATCTCATACGGTTGATATGGATGAGGGAGTTAGAAGGGAAACAACAGTTGAAGCTTTAGCTAAATTAAGACCTGCTTTCAAACTTGGAGGTATAGTTACTGCTGGTAGCTCATCTCAAATGTCTGACGGTGCAGCTTTTGTTTTAGTTATGTCTGAGGAGATGGTTAAACAGTTAGGAGTCAAACCAATTGCAAGGATGGTAACTTGTACTTCAGGAGGAGTAGATCCTTTATATATGGGAATAGGACCTGTTGAAGCAATTCCCAAAGCTTTAAGTCAGGCAGGATTAAAATTATCTGATATAGAACAAACAGAATTAAATGAAGCTTTTGCTTGCCAAGCTCTAGCTGTAATCCAGGAGAGTGGTTTAAATCCGGATACTGTAAATGTTAATGGTGGAGCAATTGCTCTTGGTCATCCTTTAGGGTGTACTGGTGCAAAACTTTCAATACAATTGCTTAATGAAATGAAAAGAAGAAATCAAAAGTATGGAATGGTTACTGCTTGTGTTGGAGGAGGTCAAGGAATTGCAGGTATTTACGAGAGACTCTAAGTTTTTTTAATAACGTAAGTTACTATTCCCCATACTATAAATTCATTTTCATCTGTAACCTTTATTGGCTCATACTTATCATTTTCTGGTACTAAGTATATATGATCCTTCTCAATCTTTACTCTTTTTACCGTGAATTCTCCATTAAGATAACAGACAGCAATTTTATTATTCTTTAATTCTTCGCTTCTATCAATTACAAGAATATCTCCATCATCAAGCCCTGCATTTTTCATTGATTCACCTGAAACTCTAGCATAAAAAGTTGACTCTTTATTTTTTACTACAACTTTTTCAATACTAATTCTTGACTCCTCGAAATCACTAGCAGGTGAAGGAAATCCAGCTGAAATTCCATCTTCAATAAATATATTTTTAATGGACTCTTTATCAGTTGATTTAAATATTCTAATATTATTCTCTTTATTCATTCTACTTTACAATTAATATTTCGTCAATTTCAGTAGTATAGTTTCTAGATAGCTTTTGTCTTTTCATTTTCCAAATTCTTTTTTGATCTTGACTGGCAAGCCTTACCTTATACAGTCCATATTTGGTGTCAATTGTATCAATACTTTCCATGAGCTTTTTCTGTTTTTCAATATCTCTATCAAATAAACTAAACTGATGATTTGATTCTGGAGATAACCCCATCAATATTATACCTGCTTTTTTATATGATTTGTTTTTAGAGTAAATCTTTTTTAGAAGTTTTACTGCAAATTTACTAATCTCAATACTTGAATTAGTAGAAAATGGTAGTGATCCTGTTAGGCTATAATGATATCTTTCATTATTATTTTTAAATGGATTGCTCCTAATAAAAACACAAATCATATTACATTCACTCTTTTGATTTCTTAGTTTTTTAGAAGCAACAACTGAATATGTTGTGATTCTTTCAATTAAATCTTCAAGTGATGAAATATCAGACTCAAAGCTTCGAGTTGTTGCAATAGATTTTTTCTCAATTTTTGTTTCTTCAATATCAAGTGTAGGAGAACCTTCAAGCTCTTTTTTTAGTTTTAGTCCAATTATACTCATATTTTTTTTAACCCATTGATCAGGAAGATTTATAAAGTCAATTCCAGACTTGACATTTATGTTTGATAACTTCTTTTCATTTTGTAATCCAATACCCCAAATATCACCAGTAGATATTTTTCCCAAAGCTTCTAGACGTTTTTTATTATTATTAATTGAATAAAACCCCTTGGGAATATCAGGGCTTTTTTTAGCAATTCTATTTGCAATTTTAGCAAGCGATTTAGTCGGAGCTAATCCGATTGAGACAGGAATACCAGTCCACTTCCATACAGTACTTATAATCTCTTTACATTTATTGTCAGCTTCATCCTCAGTAAAACCATTGAATCTTAAAAATGCTTCATCAATACTATAAATTTCTAAATCTGGAACAAAACGGGATATTATAGACATAACCCTATTGCTCATATCCCCATATAGTGTAAAATTTGATGAGAATATCTCAACTTTATTTTTTTGAAAGACTTCTTTGAATTTAAATGCAGGTGCTCCCATAGGAATTCCAAGAGCTTTAGCCTCATTACTTCTTGCTATTACACAACCATCATTATTTGAAAGAATGACGATCGGTTTTTCATTTAAGTGTGGTTGAAAAACTCTTTCACATGAAGCGTAAAAATTATTACAATCTATTAAGGCAAACATGATACAAAAATCTAAAAATTATTAAGAAACATAAAAAACAAGTTGTAATTTTATTAACTATATAAAACTTGATGGATAAATTTTCATTTCTTAACTCAGCTCACACAACTTTATTCGCAGAAATGTATGATCAGTACTTGCAATCACCAGATACTCTGGAGCCAAGTTGGAAAGCATTTTTTCAAGGTTTTGACTTTGGAATGGAGAGTGCAAATATCACAGTTGAGGAGAGAAAATTTGAAGTTCCAGAAAATATTAAAAAGGAATTTCAGGTAATTAATTTAATAGATGCCTACAGAAAAAGAGGACATCTATTTACAGTTACAAATCCGGTTAGGGAGAGAAGAAAATACTTACCAACTCTAGATATTGAAAACTTTGGTCTAGAAGCTGCAGATCTTGAGTTAGTTTTTAGTGCAGGTGAGGTTGTCGGAATAGGACCTGATAAATTAAAAAATATAATTGATCATTTAAAGAGAATCTACTGTCACTCAATAGGTATTGAGTATATGTATATCAGAGATCCTAATAAGGTTAAATGGATTCAAAATAATATCAATGTTAATGGTAACCATCCTAATTTTTCTAAAGATGAAAAATTGAAAATCTTAGATAGCCTAAACAAAGCCTATACTTTTGAAAATTTTCTTCAAAAAAAATATGTTGGACAAAAAAGATTTTCGCTTGAAGGCGGGGAGTCTTTAATTCCAGCGATAGACTTTCTAATTAATATAGCTGCAGATAAAGGAGTTAAGGATGTTGTTATGGGAATGTCACATAGAGGAAGGCTAAATACATTGGTGAACATTTTTGGCAAATCTAGTAAGGATATCTTTGGAGAATTTGATGGTAAAGACTACGAAGAGGACATCTTTGATGGAGATGTTAAATATCATTTAGGTTGGACATCAGAAAGGTTGACCAAGTCAGGAAATACAATTACAATGAATTTAGCCCCAAACCCATCTCACCTTGAGTCAGTTGATCCGGTTGTTCAAGGAATAGCAAGAGCTAAATTGGAAAATGACCTAAATAATAAAAGAAATAAAATTTTACCCATTTTAGTTCATGGTGATGCAGCAATTGCTGGACAGGGAGTAGTTTATGAAGTAATTCAAATGTCAAGACTTAAAGGTTATAGTACAGGTGGGACTATTCATTTAATTGTAAATAATCAAGTTGGATTCACTACGAACTATTTAGATGCAAGATCAAGCACTTATTGTTCAGATGTAGGTAAAGTAACCCTTTCACCAGTTCTACATGTAAACTCTGATGATGTTGAGGCTGTTATACATGCAGTTACTTTTGCTTTTGAATATAGAAATCAGTTTAATAGAGATGTTTTTATTGACTTACTTGGATACAGAAAATATGGGCACAATGAAGGAGATGAACCAAGATTTACTCAACCAAAGCTTTATAAGTTTATTTCTTCACACCCAAATCCAAGAGATATATATGCAGGTAAATTAATTGAACAGGGAATAATTAATAAGGGCTATATCTCTAAAATTGAATCAGATTATTTTGAATCTTTGGAAGAGGAGCTTGATGACTCAAAGAAAAAGGAAAAAACAAAAATTACTCCTTTTATGCAAGAAGTCTGGGAAGGGTTTAAGCGTGTTGATGAAAATAAAATGCTAAAAGAATATGACACTAATTCTAATGAAGAAGCTATTTTAAACGTAGGTACATCTATCACAAAGCTTCCTAATAAACAATTTTTAAGAAAAGTAATTAAGCTATTTGATGCAAGAGAAAAAATGCTTTTTGAATCAAAAAAAGTTGACTGGGCATTAGCTGAACAACTAGCTTATGGTACATTAATGCTTGAAGGATTCAATGTTAGAATATCTGGTCAAGATGTAGAAAGGGGCACATTCTCTCACCGTCATGCAGTTTTAAAGTCCGAAGATTCTGAAGAGGAATACTTGCCTCTTAACAGTATTGATTCTAATAAAAAAGGGGTATTAAAAATTTACAACTCTCTTCTTTCAGAATATGGTGTCCTGGGTTTTGATTATGGGTATGCATTAGCAAGCCCCAACAGTTTGACAATTTGGGAAGCTCAATTTGGTGATTTTTCTAATGGAGCTCAAATAATAATTGACCAGTACATATCATCTGCTGAGGATAAATGGAAACTACAAAACGGTATTGTATTATACCTACCTCATGGATATGAAGGACAAGGAGCAGAGCACTCTTCTGCTAGAATGGAAAGATATCTTCAATTGTGTGCAAAGGATAATATGTATGCTGCAAATTGTACAACCCCAGCAAATCTTTTTCACCTTCTAAGAAGACAAATGATTACTAACTTTAGGAAACCATTAATACTATTTACACCTAAAAGTCTCTTAAGACATCCTAAGGTTATCTCAGATATTGAAGAATTAACTTCATCTAAGTTTATGCCTGTAATTTCTGATTCTGAAATAGATCCAGATAAGGCTGAGTCATTAGTCTTTTGTTCTGGAAAATTCTATTTTGATTTAACTGATTACAGAGAAAAGAATAAAATTAAAAATGTTGCAATTGTAAGGATAGAACAGCTCTTTCCACTGCCTGTTAAATTGATTATTTCTGAAATTAAAAAATTCTCAAATGCAAAGGATATAGTTTGGGCCCAAGAAGAACCAAGAAATATGGGAGCTTGGAACCATATCCAAACATATCATTTAATTGCTAAGAATATGAGGCCAGCTACAAGAAGATTTTATGGATCAACTGCCTCTGGAAGTTATGTTAGATTTGAGAGAAGGCATAATCAAGTTATTGAGTATGTTTTTGATAAGTCTAAAAATAATTTTAAGAAATATCATATCTCCAACATTTAGTTTGCATAAAATTTAAATAGTAATTTTTTATCATTAATTTTGATTGATTAACTAGCTATGTTTTGAGATGGTCCTAGAAATGAAAATTCCTTCCCCAGGAGAGTCAATTACTGAAGTAGAGATTTCCCAATGGCTTGTAAAAGATGGAGATGTTGTGAGAAAAGACCAGACTATTGCTGAGTTGGACTCTGATAAAGCTACACTTGATCTTCCAGCGGAAGCATCTGGAAAAATTACCCTAAAAGCACATGAGGGAGACTCAATGTCTGTAGGTGATGTGGTTTGTTTAATTGATACATCAGAGTCTATAACAGAAATAGAAACTGATGAAACTGAATCAAATATAGAGTCTATTAAAGAAGAGAAGACTCAAATAACTCAAAGTGAAAATATAAGTGTTACTCCACTTGCGAGAAATATTGCCTCTGAGAAGGGTATAGATCTTAATGAGATTAAAACTGAGGGTCAAAAAATTACAAAAGATGATGTTCTAAAGGCAGTGCCTGCAATGGGTGCATCCAGTGATGATTCAAGAAGTGAAACAAAAGAAAAACTTTCTATGCTTAGGAGAAAGGTTTCGGAGAGATTGGTTTCAGTAAAAAATGAAACTGCAATGTTAACCACATTTAATGAAGCAGACCTTTCTAATATATTTGAAATCAGAAAAAAATATAAAGAAGCTTTTTTACAGAGACATGGAGTTAGTCTTGGATTTATGAGCTTTTTCACTCTTTCTGTTACAAGAGCACTGGAGCTTTACCCTGATGTTAATTCAATGATAGATGGTGACGAGAAAATATCGTATAATTATAGTGATATAAGTATTGCAGTCTCAGGACCAAAGGGACTAATGACACCTGTACTTAGGAATGCACAAAAATTATCATTTTCGTCTGTAGAACAGGAAATAAAAAGATTGGCTGACAGCGTTAGAAATAAAACTATAACAGTTGATGATCTAACAGGCGGAACATTTACTATTTCAAATGGTGGTGTTTTTGGCTCAATGCTTTCAACACCTATTATAAACCCTCCTCAATCAGGAATCCTTGGTATGCATAATATTATTCAAAGACCAGTTGCTGTAGATGGAAAAGTTGAAATCAGACCAATGATGTATCTAGCTTTATCCTATGATCATAGAATTATTGATGGTAATCAATCTGTTGGTTTTTTAATTGCTGTTAAGGAAGGTGTTGAAGATCCTGAAAATATTTTAATGGGTGGTAAAATAGAGAAATCACTTGGACTCACTTAATTTGATTGATACTCATACTCACTTATACTTAGAACAATTCAGTGAAGATATTACCGATGTGGTAAATAGAGCCCTTGACGTAGGTGTTACTAGATGTTATCTTCCCTCAATTAGTTCAAAACATAATCATAGTATGCTTGAATTAGAAAAAAAGTTTCCAGGTTTTTTTTACTCAATGATTGGATTACACCCTTGTTATGTTAATGAAAATTATGATTCTGAGTTAAAATTTGTAAAAGATAATATTCTAAAAAATGACTATAAAGCAATAGGTGAAATAGGTATTGATCTTTTCCATGAAAAAAAATATTTTGAGCAGCAAGTTCATGTTTTTGAAGAACAAATTAAACTGGCTTTAGAAAATAATCTTCCTATTGTAATTCACTCAAGAGATTCCTTTAATGAAATATATAAAGTTTTGAAAAAATTTAAATCTGAAAACCTGAGAGGAATTTTTCATTGTTTTACCGGAGATAAAGAACAAGCAAATAAAATTATTGATCTTAACTTTCATCTTGGTATTGGAGGTGTAGTAACTTTTAAAAATGGAAAAATTTCTGATTTTTTAAATTCTATTCCTATTGAAAGAATTGTTTTAGAGACAGATTCACCATATTTGGCACCTTCTCCGTTTAGAGGGAAAAGAAATGAAAGTTCATATATAAAAATAATTGCAGAGAAAATTGCAGATTTGTATAAAATTGATTTAGATGAGGTTTCAAATATTACACAAAAAAACTCTTTAGACATCTTTGGCAATTAATAATTTAAATAAATTTATAAAATAGAGAGGTGGCCGAGCGGTTTAAGGCGCACGCTTGGAAAGCGTGTATTCTAGAAATGGAATCGTGGGTTCGAATCCCATCCTCTCTGCTAAATTCATTTATTTTTACTTTTAACTAACTATTTGAAGTGGGTTAGTATTTACCCATCTACCTCTAGTGAAATCAGGAAATTTTTGAGGCATCCCTCCTTGAGCAACTGAGGCCTCACTTAAAGGTGAAACAGCACTCCAAAAACATCCCTCATATACATTTTGATCTAAGGGCAATCCATTTCTTAAGCACTCAACCATTCTGTATCTCATCATAAAATCCATTCCTCCATGACCTCTCATTTTTTTTGCAATAGCACCTAACCTTTTATACAATGGATGTTCATGCTCTTGAAAAAATTCCTCTAATTGTTCCTCCTCTGCCCAACTATTTGAATCCTTAGTAACTCCTTTAACTCCATCATTTAAAGCAATCCTAGTTGGATAACCTGCAAGTGTGCCTTTTGTTCCCTGAATAAGGTTTAATCTTGAATATGGTCTAGGACTAGTTTCATCCCACTGAACCATAATTGTCCTTCCTAAACTAGTTTTGATAATTGATGTATTTAAGTCTCCACCTTTAAAATCTATTTCATTCCATAGGTTTTCCTTTGAGAAATTTTCTTTTGCATATTTATTCCTTCCAATTGCTGGAGTAGAGTAAGATATAATTGTATTGAATTGGTCATCAGTTCTAGACAGATTCATATATTGAGCTACAGGACCAAGTCCATGAGTAGGATATAAGTTTCCATTTCTTTTTGCAAGGTGATATGGGCGCCATACACCCTCTCCAGTTTTTTCATTTTTCATTTGATAGCGAAGATCATGAATATAAGCTGCTTCTCCATGAAGTAAATCACCAATGATTCCTTTTCTACACAGATTAAGATAAAGTAGTTCTTCTCTTCCATAATTTACATTCTCCATCATCATACAATGCTTTTGGGTTTGCTCTGAAGTATTAACAATTTCCCACATTTCTTTTACTGTAACTGCAATAGGTACTTCTACAAAAGTGTGTGCACCACTTTTCATTGATTCAATAGCCATTTTAGCATGATTATTCCAATTAGTCGCAATAATTACTACATCAGGCTTTACCACCTTTAACATTTTTTTCCATTTATTTTCATCTCCAAAATATCTAGCGATATTCTGGTGTCTCCCCTCAGCAATTTTAATACAAGACGAAACTGAACGATCAACTAGTTCTTCATGTAGATCTGATATTGCAACAATCTCGGTTCCATCTATTGAAGCAAGTTGTAGAGTGTGCCCATGACCTCTACCTCCAACTCCTATAATTGCAATACGAACTTTTTCAAGTTTAGGAGCTGCAAAATCACCCATGTAAGAAGAATTTGAAGGAATACTATAATTATTATCTTCATTTTCAATAAACCCGGTTGGAATCGAAATTGCAGCTGAGGATAGAGCTGTTGTTGATAAAAACTTTCTTCTATTAAATTTTTTCATACCTAAATTTATGTAAAGATTTTGAGATACTTTTTAATTTTTGTGATTTTTGAGTATGATCAAATTCTTATATTTACTTTGAACAAAAATTAAATTAATCAACAAAAATCATAATGCATTATATAAGATCCAAAACCACCTTAATAGTAACTTTTTTATTAGCTTCAAAACTTTTTTTAGGCTGTGATAATATAAATTCTAATAACATATGGACTAGTATTGAACCTTTACCTCTCGACCCAGATATTGAAAAACAAATTGATGAAATACTTCCTAAGCTAACCTTAGAGCAAAAAGTAGGTCAAGTAATTCAGGGTGACAGTGATCATGTTACGCCAGAAGATGTCAAAAAGTATAGGCTTGGTTCTGTTCTTAGTGGAGGAAATTCTGCTCCTGGGCCTTTGCCATATGCTGAAACAGAATCTTGGCTTGAAATGGCTGATAAATATTTTAGTGCATCAATTGAAGATGATGATGTTGAAATAGCTATACCAATTATTTGGGGAATAGATGCTGTCCATGGACATGCAAATTTAAAGGGGGCTATTATTTTTCCTCATAATATTGGTTTAGGTGCAACTAATAATCCTGATCTTATAGAAAAAATAGCAAATATAACTGCTCATGAACTAACTGTTTCGGGACATGATTGGACATTTGCTCCAACACTTGCAGTTCCAAAAGATATAAGGTGGGGTAGAAGCTATGAAGGTTTTTCCGAAGATCCTGAAATTGTTAGATCATATGGAGATAGAATAGTAATTGGTCTACAAGGTCTTTTTGACTCTAATAAATTTTTGGGAGACGGTAAAGTAATTTCTAGTGCTAAACATTTTCTTGCAGATGGAGCAACTGTTAATGGTGTTGACCAAGGAGATGCAATAATTAGTGAAAAAGAATTAAGTAAAGTTCATGCTGCCGGATATTACAGTTCAATTCCGGCCGGTGTTCAAACTGTAATGGTTTCTTTCTCTAGTTGGAAGGGCAGAAAATTACACGGAGATAAAGAGCTTTTAACTGATGTTTTAAAAGGAAAGATGGGTTTCAATGGTTTTATAGTTGGAGATTGGAATGGACATGGCCAAGTGCCAGGTTGTATAAACACTGATTGTCCACAGTCTCTAAATGCTGGTTTAGATATGTATATGGCTCCAGATAGTTGGAAAGGATTATATGAAAGTACTTTACAGCATGTGAAAGACGGTACTATATCCATGGAGAGATTGAATGATGCTGTTAGGCGAATTTTAAGAGTTAAACTTGCATCTGGAATTTTTGAAAAAGGCCTACCAAGTTCAAGAGTTAATGCAGGTAATGAAACTCAATTAGCTCTTCCTGAAAATAGAGAAATTGCTAGACAAGCTGTAAGAGAGTCTATGGTTCTTCTTAAAAATAATAATCAAACCTTACCAATAGATCCCTCAAAAACTATTTTAGTAATTGGAGATGGTGCTAAAAGAATTTCAAAAGCAACCGGAGGTTGGACTCTATCATGGCAAGGTAATAATCACACAAATGAAGAATTTCCTAATGCTACATCAATTTTTGAAGGAATAGAAGAGGTTATTAGTAAATCAGGTGGAAACTTATTCTTCAGTGAAGATGGGTACTTTAATCAAGATGTTGATATCGTTATAGCTGTATATGGAGAAGACCCCTATGCAGAGTTTCAAGGCGATAGAGAAAATCTTGATTTTGTTTCCAATGTATTCGATACTAATATTTTAGAAAATTATAAAAATCGAGAAATTCCGGTTGTTTCAGTTTTTCTCTCTGGACGGCCAATGTGGACCAACCCTGAAATAAATAGTTCAGATGCTTTTGTGGCTGCATGGCTTCCAGGAAGTGAAGGCGGCGGAATTTCAGATTTACTATTTAGAGTAGACCCATCATATGATTTTACAGGTAGATTATCTTTTAGCTGGCCTGCTAAAGCTAAAGTTTCTAATAATAGTGAAAAACTGTTTGATTTGGGGTATGGATTAAGTTATGAAAGTAAATCTCAAATTAATTTGGTAGCAGTAGACTCTGGACTTGAAAATTCAGATCTTGCATCAACTGGACAATTTTACAATAAAGGTGCTGTAGTTGATCCATGGAAATTATTTTTGATTTCAGGAGTACTTGAAAAGCAAATTGCAAGTTTTCCTACATCTGTTGGAGGCCTAATTATAAGTAAGACTGATCACTTAGCTCAAGAAGATGCATTAAGAATTCATTGGACATCAGGAGATGAGACAAGATATTCACCTGCTGAAGATGGTGATTATTTTCGAATTTCTACAGATCAACCAGATAATATGACACGCCAATCCAATGGAGCGATGAAGCTTGCTTTCAATGCAAAATCGTTTTCAGCTTCTAATGAAAAAATTCAAATTGGACAATGTGATGTTAACCTAGATTGTAATCAAACACTTGAAATTGAAATTAATAATGAATGGAGAGAATACATGATTAGTCTTAAAGATTTTGAAAATCTTGGTATTGACATGTCTAGTATAACATCTTCAATTTTGATTAAAGCTAAACCTGGGGTTGAAATAGGAATAAGCAATATTCGACTTGAATAATTAGAATTTAAATTTTCCAAAATAAAATTTATTAACTTGACAAAAAACCTCACAGATGTATAACTCAAGAATTTCAGGACTTGGTATGTATGTTCCAGAAAATATTGTTACAAATGATGATCTTTCTAAAATTATGGATACCTCCAATGAATGGATAATTGAGAGAACAGGAATTGAAGAAAGAAGACATATAAAAAAAGGTGATGGTAATACAACTGCTATCATGGGGATTAAAGCTGCAAAAATAGCAATTGAAAGAGCTGGAATTGATAAAGATGAAATTGACCTAATTATTTTTGCAACATTGAGTCCAGACTATTATTTCCCAGGAGGTGGTGTACTTGTTCAAGAAGAACTAAAAATTAAAACATGTCCAGCGATTGATATAAGAAATCAATGTTCTGGTTTTATATATTCTATTGCCACGGCTGATCAGTTTATAAAATCAGGTATGTATAAAAATATTCTAGTAATTGGATCAGAAAACCATTCTGGTGGGCTTGATTTTTCCACAAGAGGTAGAGCGGTAACTGTAATATTTGGCGACGGCGCTGGAGCAGCAGTTATATCGAGAGAGGAGGATTTAACAAAAGGTATACTATCTTCACATCTTCATTCTGAAGGAAAATTTGCGAAAGATTTAGCACTAATTGGACCAAATACTAATAGGTGGGTAAATAAAATTATTAAAGATAATGACCCTGATGATATTTCCTATTATCCATATATGAATGGCCAGTTAGTTTTTAAAAACGCTATAGTAAGATTTTCAGAGGTGATAATGGAGGGTCTTAATAAAAATAATCTTCAACCTGATCAAATAGATATGTTAATTCCACATCAGGCAAATCTCAGGATATCTCAGTTTGTTCAAAAAAAGTTTGGTCTATCCGATGATCAAGTTCATAATAATATTCAGAAATATGGAAATACCACTGCTGGATCAATCCCTATTGCATTAACAGAGGCATGGCAGGAAGGAAAAATAAACTCAGGAGATATTGTTGTTCTTGCAGCATTTGGAAGTGGTTTTACATGGGGAAGTACAATTATTAAATGGTAATAAAATTTAAATTAAAGAACATGAAAATAAATACAAAACTGTTATACTTGAGTTCATTGTTGATCCAAATTCTGGATTCCCATTAATTATTTCAACAGGACCTTATGTTATTCTAGAGACATATCCGTTTCAAAAATACAAGCCAAAAAAACCTAATTAATCACTCTTAAAAAAAATTTGAATCATATAATAATTTTTATATCTTTCGGTTCTCAATTATTGAAAATATTAGAAAAATGAAAAAAATATTATTTGCATTAATCCTATCTGTTTTTGTTGGTTCTGCCATTACGAGTAATGTGTATGCAACTACAACAGTAAATAGTTTAATAACTATTCAGGATTCACAAGATGAGCCTATGATGGAAGCTACTTCGGATGAAGCTTCGGCAGGTTTTACTCAAGAATTAAAAAAGCGTTTTATTGAAGGTGGCCCAAGTTTTATGGGGATTGTACTCATATGTCTTATACTTGGTTTAGCTATCTCAATTGAAAGAATTATATATCTTAATTTATCAACTACTAATTCAGAAAAGTTAACTGGTGATGTTGAAGATGCTCTTAAATCAGGTGGTGTTGAGGCTGCCAAGGAAGTATGTAGAAATACAAAAGGACCTGTAGCATCAATCTTTTATCAAGGTTTAGATAGAGCAAAAGATGGAGTTGATTCTGCAGAGAAAGCTGTTATTTCTTATGGTGGTGTACAAATGGGACAGCTTGAAAAAAATGTCTCATGGATTTCATTATTTATTGCACTTGCCCCTATGCTTGGATTTATGGGAACTGTAATTGGAATGATTACTGCATTTGATAGAATTGAAGCTGCCGGTGATATGCAACCATCACTTGTTGCTGGGGGTATTAAAGTTGCACTTTTAACGACTGTATTTGGTCTTATTGTTGCCATTATACTTCAAGTATTCTACAACTATATAGTTGCAAAAATTGATTCAATTGTAAATGATATGGAAGATGCATCAATTACTTTAATTGATATTCTTTCAGCTCAAAAAAAATAGTCTTATATGAATCTTCAAAAAATTACAAAAATAGGGTGCATAACTCTTGGTGTGCTAGGTATTATATTTCTTTTCTTAGTTTTTGGAACAGGAGATGATACAATAAAAATGTCTGCTGCATCAGGAAACTTTGGAGTTATTACTCCAATTATACTTTTAAGTCAATTAATACTTTTTATTGCTGTAATTGTAACTCTAACATTTTCCTTAAGAGGCTTGGCAAAAGATAAGGCTAAAATGAAAAGTGCGTTAACTTCTTTTGGATTATTTCTAGTTGTAATAGTTATTGCATTTGTTCTTTCAAGTGGTGTTGAAACTCCAATGAGAGATGGTAAAGTTTTGTCAGCTATTGGTTCAAGACTTGTAGGTACTGGTATTAGAGTATTCTACATTTTAGTTATTGTTGCAGTTGGACTAATGATTTTTTCAGGAGGAAAAAAATTTATTAAAAAGTAAACTATGGCTAGAAGAAAGTCACCAGAAGTTAATGCAGGGTCGATGGCTGATATTGCCTTTCTACTTTTGATTTTCTTTCTTGTTACTACAACAATTGAGACTGATAGTGGTATTAACAGAAAGTTGCCTCCTATGGAGGAACAAATTGATCCACCAATAATCAGACAAAAAAATATTTTCACAGTTGTAGTAAATAAAAATAATCAGTTGTTAGTTGAAGAAGAATTAACTGATATTAAAGATCTAAGAAATCTCGCAGTAGATTTTCTTGATAACGGAGGAGGATCTGGAGAAGAAGCTTGTGATTATTGTCAAGGCAATAGGGACCCAAGGTCATCAGATAACCCTGATAAAGCTATTATATCTCTAAAAAATGATAGAGAGACTGAATATAAAGTTTATATAGCAGTTCAAAACGAGTTAGTTGCAGCATACAATGTTCTCAGAAATAGAGAGTTTGCTAGATTATATCCTAATGAGGCTTTAACTTACATTGAGGCTGATCTTAGGTACAGTGATCCGAGAACTTCTCCTGATGATAAGTCTAGTCTCAAAGAAAAATTAGATGTTATAAAAGCATTGTACCCGCAAAAGTTATCTGAGGCTGAACCAAGTAAAGTAAATTAATATGGCAAAATTTAAAAAAAATAAAAGTGGAGATCTACCTGCAATATCTACTGCATCTCTTCCAGATATAGTTTTTATGTTATTATTCTTTTTTATGGTTGCAACTGTTATGAGGGATAGTACTCTTATGGTACAAAATACTTTGCCTGCTGCCGATCAAGTTCAGAAGCTAGATAAAAAGGATAGAGTAATTTATATCTATGCTGGTAAACCTTCTAGTAGATATATTGATACTTATGGTAGCTCAGCTAAAATTCAACTTAATGACAAGTTTGGTACCGTTGAGGAGGTTGGCGCCTTTGTTCTTGCTGAAAGAGCTGCAAAACGTCAAGAGCTTCAAAATGTTCTAACAACTGCACTAAAGGTTGATAGTGACACTAAAATGGGAATCATAAGTGATATCAAACAAGAGTTACGTAAGGTTAACGCACTAAAACTAAACTACACTACTAGAGTTGGAGATTATACTCAAAATTTCAACTAGTAAAAAGTTAGTAATTTTACTTTTTTTTTTAAGTACAATCTCTAGCTTAATTGCTCAAGATACTAATGGAGAAGATTTCTATAGAGAAGATCAATTTTATTTTGGCTCAAGCTATTTTATCCAGACTGAACAAGTAACTGATTTCAAACAAAATGGATTCTCTGGTAATTTTCAAATTGGTTTTATAAGAGATATTCCCTTAAATAAAACTTCTACCAATGCTTTGGGAATTGGTTTAGGGTTTGAGAGAAACTTATTCACATCTAATATTCAGGCTTTAGAAGTTGATGGTGAAATAGATTATGATATTATAGTAAGTAGATTTCTTGAATCTAAGAATAAAATATCATATTCATCAATAGCAATTCCTATTGAATTTAGATGGCGTAAATCTTCTGTGGATGTTTATAGATTTTGGAGAATATATTCTGGACTCAAGATTAAAAAGAATTTCTCGTTATTTTCAAATCCATCCTATGGAAAAGAATTAAAAATCAAAGATATTCAAGAATGGACTTCATCAATATATTTTAATGTAGGATATAATACATGGAATATCTCCTTAGAATATGATTTAAATCCTTTAATTAAAAATCAAGAAACATTAGATGGAAATACTCTAAATGTAGGTTTCTTTAGACTTGGACTTATTTTTTATTTGTTATAATTCTTTTCTTAATCTGGCAACTGGAATGTCTAGCTGTTCTCTATATTTTGCAACTGTTCTTCTTGCAACTTTAAACCCCTTAGTAGATAATTTACTGGATAAATCTAAATCAGATAATGGCTTTATTTTATCTTCAGATTCTACAATCTCTTGTAAGATTCTTTTAATCTCAATTGTTGATATATCATCTCCATCACTATTTTTCATTCCCTCAGAGAAGTAGCTTTTTAAAAGCCGAATTCCATACGGTGAATCCATATATTTACTATTTGCAACTCTTGAAACAGTAGAAATATCTAAATTAATTTTTTCAGCAATGTCCTTTAAAATCATAGGTTTAAGATTACTTTCTTCTCCCGTTAAAAAATAATCTTTCTGAAAGTTAACAATTGCATTTACTGTTTGAAAAAGAGTTTGATGTCTTTGCTCTATTGCTTCAATAAACCATTTTGCTGAATCAAGTTTTTGCTTTAAAAATTGAATTGCTTGATTTTGTGATTTTGTTTTATTTGGATCTTTTTTATATCCTTCTAATATATTTTTATAGGAATTAGAAAGTCTTAATTCTGGAGAATTTCTTTTATTTAATTCTACAATTAAATCTCCATCCTCAATTGTTAATATAAAGTCTGGAGTAATTGCATTATTAGCAAAATCACTAGTTATTGAACCTCCTGGTTTAGGATTCAGCTTTGATATTTCCTTAATAGCTTCTTTTAATTTTTGTTCGTTTAAGTTTAGTTTCTCTGATAATTTAGAGAACTTTTTCTTAGAGAATGAATCAAAATCATTTTCAATGATTTTAATAGAATTATCAATTGACTCTTTTGAGTTTTTTCTTCTTAATTGAATTAATAGACATTCTTTTAGAGATCTTGCACCAACTCCTGGAGGATCCAACTCTTGAATTTTCTTTAATACTGATAATATTTCTTGTTTTGAAGTTACTATGTTCTGTGTAAATGCTAAATCATCAATTATATCTTCTATCTCTCTTCTTAAATAACCACTTTCATCAATACTTCCGATTAAAAAATCACAAATAGGCTTATATTTTTCATCAAGAATTAAATTTTTTGATTGATTATCTAGATATTGATGAAAGCTATATGAAGCTTTTGTTTGAAAGCTAGTATTTTCCTCATCACCTGTATAATAACTTTGACTATGGTCAAAATCGTCAGACATATCTGTTAAAAAATCATCTACATTGACATCCTCATCATTATTAACTTCAAATTCATCTTTTTCAATATCTGTATCTGTTTTTTCGCTACCCATCTCTAAGGCAGGATTCTCCTCAATTTCATTTTTAATTTTTTGTTCTAATTCTGCTGTAGTAAGCTGAAATAGTTTCATTAACTGAATCTGTTGTGGTGATAGCTTTTGAGAAAGCTTTAATTGTAATTTCTGATTAAGCATATTTAATAATACTTAAACAAAATTAAGAAAAGAATTAATTTCAATTAAAAAGATGCATTTTTTGGTGTCCTTGGATAAGGAATTACATCTCTAATGTTTGACATACCGGTACAAAACATTACCATTCTTTCAAAACCTAGTCCAAAACCACTATGAGGAACAGTCCCATATTTTCTAAGATCTATGTACCACCACAATTCCTTATCGTCAATACCCATGTCAGACATTCTCTTTTTGAGTATATCTAGTCTTTCCTCTCTTTGAGAACCTCCTATTATCTCACCAATACCTGGGAATAATACGTCCATCGCTCTAACTGTTTTATCATCTTCATTTAACCTCATATAAAATGCTTTAATTTTTGAAGGATAATCATAAATAATTACAGGAGATTTAAAATGCTTTTCAACCAGAAATCTCTCATGCTCACTTTGAAGATCGGAACCCCAATTATCTAGTAGGTATTTAAACTTTTTCTTTTTGTTATAATTGGAGCTTTTTAGTATTTCAAATGCCTCTGTATATGAAACACGAGTAAATTCATTATTTACAGTAAACTTAATCTTCTCAATTAGACTCAAATTGCTCCTCTCATTTTGTGGCTTTTGACTTTCCTCTTTTAAAAGTCTTTCTTCAAGGAAACTTAAATCTTCCTCACATTCTGTTAATATATATTTTAAAATATGCTTTACAAATGATTCAGCTAAATCCATATTGTCATTTAGGTCATAAAAGGCCATTTCTGGCTCAATCATCCAAAATTCTGAAGCATGTCTTGAGGTATTGGAATTTTCTGCTCTAAAAGTTGGGCCAAATGTATAAACATTTCCTAAGCCAAGAGCATAGGTTTCTGCTTCAAGCTGGCCTGATACAGTAAGGCTAGTTTTTTTACCAAAAAAATCATCTGAATAGTCAACATCTTTTTTTGCTAGATCTTCTTTGCCTAATGTAGTCACTTTAAACATCTCTCCAGCTCCCTCAGCATCACTTGATGTAATAATTGGAGTATGAATATAATTGAAGCCATTTTTATTAAAATAATCATGAATACTAAAAGCCAATTTTGATCTTATTCTCATCACAGAACTAAATGTTGAAGTTCTTATTCTAAGATGAGATTGCTCCCTTAAAAACTCAAAACTATGTTTCTTAGGTTGAATAGGATATTCTTCAGGATCTGAATCACCCAATAGCTTAATATTTGAAACATTAATCTCAAAACTTTGACCTTTACCAATGCTATTAACTAATATGCCAGTAATTATTAATGAACATCCAACACTAATTCTTTTGATAATATCTTCACCTATGATACCATCATTAATAACACATTGAATATTTTTGATTGTAGATCCATCATTTAATTCTATAAATTTATTAGCTCTAAATGCTCTAACCCAACCACCTAAATTGATCTCGCTTTCAATTAATGGAGAATCATAAATTTCTTTGACTTTTGATAGATTCATACTAGACAGTTAGAATATCTTTTTCTTTTGATGTGAACATTTCCTCTACCTTGTTTATATATTTATCAGTAAGATCTTGAGAATCTACTTCTAGATTAGATTTCAAGTCATCAGAAATTTCTAGAGCTTTGATTTTATTATTTGCATCTTTTCTTGCATTTCGAATGCTCACTTTTGCAGATTCAGATTCAGATTTTGCAAATTTTGTTAGTTCAATTCTTCTTTCTTCTGTTAAAGGAGGAATATTAATTAGAATTGACTCGCCGTTATTAACAGGGTTAAATCCAAGATTAGAATCAATTATACTTTTTTCGATTTCATCAATTATTGACTTTTCCCATGGCTGAATACTTATCGTTTGAGCATTTGGTGTACTAACAGAAGCAACCTGATTTAAAGGAGTTAAATTACCATAATACTCAACTGAAATACCTTTTAACATTATAGGATTTGCCTTGCCGGCTCTGATTTTTGTTAGTTCAGTTTCTAAATGACCAATAGCAGCCATCATATTTAATTCTGCATTTTCTATTATTTCTTGGTTGTTTTCCATAATACCAGACTTAACTAGAAACTTTTGTGCCTATTTTTTCTCCCATAATAACTTTGGTCAAATTACCTTTTCTGTTCATATCAAAAACTATTATTGGAAGCTTATTCTCTTTACTTAATGTAAAAGCAGTAGTATCCATAATTTTTAACCCTTTACTTATAGTATCTTCAAAAGAAATATCATCAAATTTAATTGCTTCTTTATTCTTTTCAGGATCTTCATTATAAATACCATCAACTCTAGTCCCTTTTAATATAACATCCGCATTAATTTCAATCGCTCTAAGAACTGCTGCAGAGTCAGTTGTAAAATATGGATTACCAGTTCCTGATGCAAAAATTACAACTCTACCTTTCTCCAGATGTCTAGTTGCTTTGCGTTTTATAAAAGGTTCTGCTATAGATTCCATTTTTATTGCAGATTGAAGTCTTGTAGGAATATCTATATTCTCTAAAGCATTTTGAAGAGCTAATCCATTAATAACTGTTGCAAGCATTCCCATGTAATCTGCTTGAACTCTGTCTATTCCATCTTTTGAACCACTTAACCCTCTAAAAATATTACCACCACCAACTACAATAGCAATCTCAACTCCTTGCTTATGAATTTCTTTGATTTCTTCTGCATAAACAACAAGCCTATCATTATCTATGCCATAAGAATTTTTTCCTAATAGTGCTTCACCACTTAACTTTAGTAAAATTCGATTGTATTTCATCATTTAGGAATTAAGCAAATATAATTATAATGTTTCAAATTTATTTAAATCTTAAAGCGTCACTAATAGAAAAATCTCCAATACTAATTCTCTTTAACTCATGAAGATGTGATCCTGAATTAAGTTTTTGTCCATAATCGTTAGCAATAGATCTAATATAAGTACCCTTAGAACATTCAATAATGAATTCAATATATGGTGTAGAGAAACTTAATATTTTAAAATTATAAATTTCAATATCTCTTGGTTTAATTTCAATTTCAATTTTTTCCCTGGCATACTTGTACATTCTTTTACCATCTTTTTTTAGAGCAGAATAAATTGGAGGGAATTGTTTCTGTTTACCTATAAAAGTTTTTGAAATTTTTAAAACTTTATTTTCGTCAATATGTTTATAATCGTAGGTTCCATCTATCTTTGTCTCTCTGTCATAAGAAGGAGTTGTCTCACCCAATTTAATTATACCAGTATATTTTTTTGAAAGGTCCTGATATTTAGAAATATTTTTTGTTTCTTTCCCAATACATACAATTAACAGACCAGTCGCAAGGGGGTCAAGTGTACCAGCATGTCCAACCTTTATTTTTTTGACTTTTAGTCTTGTTTGTATACTCTTCCGAATATATTTAATAACATCGAATGAGGTCCATTCAATTGGTTTATCAATTAAAATTATCTTACCATTTCTAATATCATCCAGTGTTACAGACTCTATAAAGTCATTTAACATTGTAAATTAATTTTTAGATTTTTTAAGAATTGTAAAAATGCAAAGAGTAAAGCCTGCAATTACAATAAGTGGTGCAAGTCTAATCCTTCTAAAATTATATATTTCATCACTAAATACTTCAGGATCTTCTGAAGCTCCTCCTGACATTAGAAGAAAACCAATACCAATAACTAAAATTGACACAATTAGTAGCCTAAATCTATTCTTATTAAATAAAAAATCTTTCCTTTTCATCAATGCTATCTTGATATTTTTAATTTTAGATATTTCTGAGTAATAAAGTAAGAGCTAATATATGATGTAAATATTCCAAATAAAATTATGAATGAAACTAAAATTATGATGTCCTTAATATTTGAAAAAAAATCAATTTCAGCTAATTCAAAACTAGTCTGAGACAATAAAATAAATAGTAATATCAATGATATGATGGATGAGTAAAACCCTATCCTAATATAGCTTGCAATAAAAGGTCTTCTAATAAAACTTTTAGTAGCTCCAACAAGTTGCATTGTTTTTATTATATCTCTCTTGGAATATATTGAAATCTTAATAGAATTATTAATTAAAATAAAACTTGTAATAAAAAATAAAACACTTGTAATAATAATCAATACTCCAATTTTATTAAAATTGTTCACTAGAGATTCAACTAATGGTTTATCATATTCAATTTCTTCAATAAATTGAAAATTGTCAAGACTCTCTATAAACTCTTCAATATTATATATATCGATTTTATCTCCAAAAAGCCTTACTGAAATTAGATCTAGTAGAGGATTATAACCTAAAAAACCAACAAATTCTTCACCAATTTCATTTGTAAATAATTCCGCTGCATCTTCTTTTGATATAAACTCAATGGATTTTACATTTTCATTTAAATTTAAAAACTTATTAATTTGCTTGATATCACTATCTCTAGATGAATTTTTTAGATAAATACTAACTGTAATATTTTCTTTAAAATAGTTTTCTATCGAAGATGATTTCAAATAAGTAAGTATAGCTACTGATAGAAAAAATAATACTATAGTATTAATTACAAATAGTGATATTAGGTTATTTGTTGACTTTTTTCTTTGATAAGAGTTTTTAAAATCCATTTAAATTTTTATAAAAGTACTAAACAATTAATAAATTAATTTTTATGTTATTTAAATAAGTTCTTCCTTTGTAAAAAATTTATTTTCAGTGAAATACAATTTTCTAGAAATAGAAAAAAAATGGCAGAAATACTGGAGAGAGAACAAAACTTTTCAAGTAAGTATTTCTGAAAAACCAAAGTACTATGTCTTAGATATGTTCCCATATCCATCTGGTGCTGGTCTTCATGTAGGGCATCCTCTTGGATATATTGCCAGTGATATTTTTTCAAGATATAAGAGACATAAAGGTTTTAATGTACTTCATCCTCAAGGCTATGACTCATTTGGTTTGCCAGCAGAGCAATATGCAATAAAAACAGGCCAGAATCCAAAAAAAACAACCCAAGAAAATATTGATATGTATAGAAGGCAGCTGGACAGAATTGGTTTTTCATTTGATTGGTCAAGAGAAATAAGAACTTCTGAGCCAAATTACTATAAATGGACACAGTGGATCTTCACATTAATGTTTAATGCCTTCTACTGTAAAATTGATAATAAGGCAAAGAACATTAGTGAATTGATTAATTCCTTTGAAAAAGATGGTGATAATGAATATAAAAATGAGTTAGAGAATCTAGACTATTCATTTTCAAATGAAGAATGGAAAAATTTTAACGATAAAATTAAATCAGATATTTTGATGAATTTTAGACTAGCCTATATTACTGATGGAGAGGTTAATTGGTGTGAGGAATTGGGAACTGTACTGGCAAATGATGAGATTATTAATGGAGTAAGTGAAAGGGGTGGATATCATGTAACAAAAAGAAAAGTTAAACATTGGTGTCTAAGATTAAGTAAGTACTCAGATAGACTTTTAGAGGATTTAAGTAAAATTGACTGGCCAGAACCTTTAAAAGAAATGCAAAGAAATTGGATTGGTAAATCAAAAGGTGTTTCATTAAAATTCGAAGTTGAAAACTCTGAAAAAAAAATTGAAGTTTTTACAACTAGGCCTGACACTATTTTTGGAGTTTCATTTTTAACAATCGCACCTGAGTATGGAGACTTGTATGATATTTCTTTATCAAATAATAGAAAAGAAATTAAAGATTATTTAGATGAAGTTTCAGTAAAGTCTGAAAGAGACAGACTATCAGATGTTAAATCTGTATCTGGAGTATTTTCTGGATCTTATGCAATCCATCCATTTTCTGGTAAAAAAATTCCAATATGGATTTCGGATTATGTGCTGGCGAGTTATGGAACTGGTGCAGTAATGGGAGTTCCAGCTGGTGATCAGAGAGATTATGACTTTGCAAAAAAGTTTAAACTAGATATTCCAAACATTTTTGATCAGATTGATATTTCAAAATCAGCTTTTTCTGAAAAGACAGGATTTAAATTAATCAACTCAGAATTTCTTAACGGTCATGATTATGAAACTTCACTAGAGATTATAATTAATAAAATTGAAGATAAAAAAATTGGAGAATCAAAAATTCAATATAAACTTAGAGATGCTATTTTTAGTAGGCAAAGATATTGGGGTGAGCCAATTCCTATTTACTATAAAAATGATATACCAAAAAATATAGAAGAAATATATCTTCCATTAAACCTTCCTGAAGTAGACAATTTTTTACCAACCAAAAATGGTGATTCCCCTTTAGGTAATTCTGATGAATGGGCCTGGGATGAAAAAAATAAAAAGGTAACTCTTAATAGTAAAATTGATAATGTAAATGTTTTCCCACTAGAACTTAATACCATGCCTGGTTGGGCTGGAAGCTCATGGTATTTCTACAGGTATATGGACCCGAAAAATAATAATGAATTCATTTCTAATGCTTCTCAATATTATTGGTCTGATGTTGATGTTTATTTTGGAGGAAGTGAACATGCTACTGGACATTTACTTTACTCAAGATTTTATCAAAAATTTTTATTTGATTTAGGTTTTCTCCAAAAAGATGAATATGCTAAAAAGCTTGTTAACCAAGGAATGATTCTTGGTAACTCTGCATTTATTTATCGTAAGTCAGGTACTTCAGAATACTTCTCAAAAAATTTAATTAATAATATAAAAGTTGATAGAATAAGGATTGACATTAAATATGTAAATACAGAAAATGAAGTTGAAATAGATGTTTTAAAAAAAGAAGATAAAGATTTTAATAATGCTTCTTTTCATTTTGATAATGGGAAATTTGAGTGTATTAGAGAGCAAGAAAAAATGTCTAAATCAAAATTTAATGTCGTGAATCCTGATGAAATATGTGATCAATATGGAGCTGATACATTAAGGATGTATGAAATGTTTTTAGGACCAATTGAGCAGTCCAAACCCTGGGATACAAGAGGTATATCAGGTGTTTATTCTTTTTTGAAAAGGTTTTGGAATCTTTTCTTTGAAGATGATAAATTAACTTTAACTGAAGATATACCTTCAGAAGAATCTTTAAAATCACTACATAAGACAATAAAAAAAATTACTGAAGACATTGAGAAGCTTAATCTAAACACATGTATAAGTTCATTTATGATTTGTGTAAATGAACTTAGTGCATTAAAATGTAATAACAGATTAATACTTGAACAATTACTTGTTTTAATTTCTCCTTTTGCACCTCATTTTGCTGAGGAACTTTGGAGTCAAATTGGGAATACAAAATCAATAATTGATGAAAAATATCCTGAATTTGACAAAAAATACTTAATTGAGTCTGAAAAGAATTATCCAGTTTCTTTTAACGGTAAAACAAAATTTACCATAAACTTATCCCTGGAATTAGATTCTAACGAAATTGAGAAAATTGTCTTATCTAATGAGAAAACAATATCAATCCTAAATAATGTAAGACCAAAGAAAGTTATTATAGTCCCTGGTAAAATCATTAATATAGTTGTATGAGAGATCCATTTCATGAATCAATTGGAATTATAGCTGCAATTCTCACAACCTCAGCATTTATACCGCAAGTTTATAAAATATATAAAGAGAAGAAAGCTCAAGGTGTTTCTCTTTTGATGTACTTAATAATGTTTGTAGGTGTTTTGCTATGGTTAGTATATGGAGTTTTAATAGGTAGCATTGCAATTATAGTAGCAAACAGTGTTACTGCTGTTCTTCAACTCTTTGTTATTATTTTTAAGTTAAAAAATTGATAATATTTTTTTCAATTGAACTGTTTATTTAAATTTATAAAAAATTAATTATGGACCTACTATATTATTCTGACCTAAGTTATTTATACATTTTAATACCGATAATGTTGCTTAGCTTCTTTATTCAAAATAAGCTAAAGTCAAAATTTAAAAAATTCTCTCAACAAGCTTTATCAGCAAACTTATCTGGAAAAGAAATTGCTGAGAAAATGTTAAGTGATCATGGTATATATGATGTTAAAGTTATTTCTGTTAGAGGTCAGTTGACTGATCATTATAATCCCCAAAAAAAGACTGTTAATCTCAGCCAAGGTGTTTATAATGAAAGAAATGCTGCTGCTGCAGCTGTTGCTGCTCATGAGTGTGGTCATGCCGTTCAACATGCAAAAGGCTATGAATGGTTGCAGATGAGATCAGTATTAGTGCCAATGGTTGGAGTAACCTCAAATCTTGGAATCTGGATTTTAATTTTAGGAGCTTTTTTAACACAGACATCTCCAGCTTTAGGCAGTGGTCTTGTTAGTTTGGGAATTTTGGGCTTTGCTTTTGGAACATTATTCAGTTTAGTAACACTTCCTGTTGAATTTGATGCTAGTAAGAGAGCAATATATTGGCTTGAAAGAAAAAGAATAGTAAATCAAAGAGAACTTTTACAATCTAAAGAAGCCCTTAACTGGGCAGCAGGCACTTATGTAGTAGCTGCACTGGCTTCAATTGCTAACCTAGTATATCTATGGATGAGATTCGGTAGAAGAAATTAACCTTTTAAATATTTTTCAATTGCCATTAACATTGAAGGTGACATTTCAGTGGGTGCCTTGATATCAATTCTAAGATTTTTTCCAATTGCAGCCTCTTCAGTTGTATTTCCGTAAACAGCAATAAGAGTTTTATTTTGTTTAAAATCAGGAAAATTTTCAAACAGGGATTCTATACCTAATGGACTAAAAAAAACAAGTACATCATAGTAAACGTCACTTAAATCAGATAAATCTGAAATTACAGTTTTAAAAAGTTGTGCTCTCTGCCATGAAATATCAAATGAATCAAGTGTATTTACTATATCTGGATTAAGGCTACCAGAACTTGGAACTAAAAAGTTTTCTTTATGAAATTTAACAAATGTTGCTTCAAGATCTCTAAAACTATTATTACCTACATATATTTTACGTTTTCTGTAAACCACATATTTTTGAAGATAATAAGCTACTGCCTCAGATTGGCAAAAATATTTAGTCTGATCTGGAACTTTAAATCTCATTTCTTCAGTAATTCTAAAAAAGTGATCTACAGCATTTCTGCTTGTAAGAACAATGTTATGAAATCTAGAAAAATCAATTTTTTGAGCTCTTACTTCCTTTGCAATTAAACCTTCAACATGAATAAATGGCCTATAATCAACTTTGATCTTATACTTTCTATTTAGCCTAGAGTAAGGAGAATTTCCATTAGTAGGTTCAGGTTGAGAAATAAGAATACTTTTAATACTCATATTTACTTATTTTAAGGGAATAACAGAATATAACCATATCCAAGGGGCAAGTTTGAAGGCACAAAGATACAAAATAAAATACATTACTTCTTTTAAATCAATTTTTACGAAATAGCTTAAATAGTTCTTTGTTTGAAAAATAAAATGAAAAAATAATAATAATAAAAATGATTTAAATAGATAATTGATTTCGTAGGAGGGATTTAAATTATATATTACAAAATTAAGAAACATCAATAATCCAATAATAACATTTATAATAAAGTTTTTATAAAATATAAGCTTGAGCTTAAAGCTTATAAATAATTCTAAAACAAATCTGATTACTAAAAATCTTATGAAAAGAGTAATCATTATGAGTAAATTAAAATTAAAATAACTCATAAATAAATCATAACTAATTTTATTTGACTTGAGGCCCCCACCTTCATGCCAAGCTCCATAATACGAAATAATCACACCATTAATAAGTAAAAAAAAGAATATGTGGAAATAGTGAAAATAATTAATTAATGATGTCCCTGAGCTTGAAACACTAAGGTCATCAGAATTGTATGGTAAGAAAATATTACGAAAGTGATAACCAAAACTTCTAAATAAATAAACTAATTTTACTCTTTGAAATATTTGAAATAAATAAAATACCAATAATAAAATTAGAATAAATAAACTGCTTAAAGCTTGATTTTGAATCATATTTAAAACAAAATTATAGAATAACTACTATAAATAATGAAATACAATAGTTTAATTATTATACCTACATACAATGAAGCAGAAAATATTGAGTTAATAATTAATAAAATTATTAGCATTGATAATTCTAATGACGTGCTTGTTGTTGATGATAATTCTCCTGATGGAACCTCTGAAATAGTAAACAATTTAAACAACATTCATGATAGCAGAGTATTTCTTATAAAAAGAGATAAAAAATCTGGACTAGGTTCTGCTTATAGGACTGGATTTAAATGGGCACTTGACAATAAATATTCTTATATCTTTCAAATGGACGCTGATATGTCACATGACCCAAATGAGATTAAGAACCTTAAAATTCAATTAACTCAAAATAAATATGATTTTGTTATCGGATCAAGATATATTGAGGGTGTTAGTGTTGTCAACTGGCCTCTGTCTAGAATATTTCTTTCATATTTTGCAAACTTATATGTAAGGTCAATTACTTGTATGCCTGTAAAAGATGCAACTTCCGGTTTTGTTGGTTACACTAAAAAAGCACTAAATTCAATTGAATTAAGTGAAATAAAATTCAATGGATATGCATTTCAAATTGAAATGAAATTTAAACTTTGGAAAAAAAATTTTAAATTAAAAGAGCATCAAATAATTTTTGTCAACAGAAAATTAGGTAAATCAAAAATGAATCAGAGTATAATTTTTGAGGCAATTTTTGGAGTTATTAAATTAAAAATTAATTCTTTTTTTAAGTAAAATGGGTAAACTATTAATAAAAAATGCAACCATAATTAATGAAGGAAATAGATTATATGAAGATATACTAATCGAAGGTGATTTAATTGCCTCGATATCTAAAAAGATACAGATTGATTCAGATACTCAAGTAATTGACGCTCATGGATTAATTCTTATTCCTGGAATGATTGATGATCAAGTGCATTTTAGAGAACCTGGACTTACACATAAAGGAAATATTTTATCTGAATCGAAAGCTGCTATTGCAGGAGGTGTTACTTCATATATAGAAATGCCAAATACAAGTCCTAATACTACAACAATTCAGGAGTTCAACAAAAAGATAAGTATTGCATCAATAAATTCATACTCTAATTTCTCTTTTATGTTTGGAGGTACAAATGATAATCTAGATGAAATTAAAAAAATAGACCCTACTGAAGTTGCTGGTATCAAACTGTTTCTTGGCTCATCAACAGGAAAAATGTTAATAGATAATTTAAATTCTATTGAAAAAATTTTTTCATCAACATCTCTGCCAATATCTGCTCATTGTGAAGATGAGCAAACAATTAGAAATAACTCAAAAAAATATAAAGAAATCTATGGTGAAGATGTTCCTATGGAGTTTCACCCCAAGATTAGAAGCGAAGAGGCATGTTATAAAAGTTCGAAATATGCCGTTGATCTAGCTAAAAAAACTGGAGCTAGGCTAAATGTCTTTCATATTTCTACAAGAAAAGAACTTGATCTATTTGAAAATAAACTATCTGTTGATCAAAAGAAATTAACTGCTGAAGTTTGTGCTCATCATTTATGGTTTACTGATAAAGACTATAAAAAAATGGGGTCAAAAATTAAATGGAATCCTGCCATAAAATCTCAAAGTGATAAAGATGCACTTTGGAATGCAATAAAAGAGGACAAGATAGACATTATAGCTTCAGATCATGCACCTCATACAGAAGTTGAAAAAGAAAACAGTTACTTTAACTGTCCTTCTGGAGGACCTATGGTTCAACATACAATTTTATCTTTACTTGAGGAATCACCAAAGTATGGAGTAAGCGTTGAAAAAATTGTAGAAAAAATTGCTCACAACCCATCAAAGATTTTTAAAATTAAAAAAAGAGGTTTTATCAAAGAGGGATATTATGCAGATATAGTGCTAGTAGATCCTAATTCTCCAACTTTAGTCTCAAAAAAATCTCTACTTTATAAATGTGGGTGGTCACCGTTTGAAGGTGTAACTTTTAGCTCATCCATTCATTCAACTATTTTAAATGGAAGAGTTGTATATTCCAATGGAGTAGTAAATGAAACTCCAAATGGTAAAAAACTTGTATTTGACCGATGAAAAAATATATATTGATACTTATTACACTATTTTTTGGGTGTTCTGATGATATTCCTAATAATTTAATTAGTAAGAAAAAAATGGAAAATATTATTTTTGATATTGTAATTTTAAACTCATCAAGTGGTCTTGATTATAAAATTGATAAAAGTTTCGTAGGAGATGAATTAATTTACAAAAAATATAATATTGATAGTATTCAGTTTTATGAAAGTGAGTTATACTACTCAAGATATCCTAAAATACAATATGAAATATACTCTAACGTTAAGCTAAGAATTATAAAGTCTATTGATAGTTTAAAAAATAGTAGCCAATGAAAAAAGATTTTATAAAAGAATTAAAATGGAGAGGAATGCTACATGACATGATTCCTGGAACTGAAGAACATTTAGAGAAAAATAAAACAATTGGTTATATTGGATTTGATCCAACTTCTGACTCACTCCATATTGGAAGTTTAGTTCCAATTTTTATACTAAAACATTTCCAAAATCACGGACATACCCCTATTGTTTTACTTGGTGGGGCTACTGGCATGATTGGTGATCCCTCCGGTAAATCTGACGAAAGAAATTTACTTGATAAAGAGGTGCTAGATTTTAATGAAAAAAAACTAACTAAACAATTTGAAAAATTTTTAGATTTTAAATCAAATAAATCAAACAAGGCCATTTTGGTTAATAATTATAACTGGATGAAAAAGTTCTCTATTATTGATTTTTCTAGGGATATTGGAAAACATATAACAGTTAATTACATGATGGCCAAAGAGTCAGTAAAAAAAAGAATTTCAAAAGATACGACTCAAGGAATGTCCTTTACTGAATTTACCTATCAACTTATTCAAGGCTATGACTTTCTTCATTTATATAAAGAAATGAAATGTATGCTACAGATGGGAGGAAGTGATCAATGGGGAAATATAACTACAGGAACCGAATTGATTAAAAGAAAAGAAAATAAAAAGGTTTTTGCTATGACATGTCCTCTAATTAAAAAATCAGATGGATCAAAATTTGGTAAGTCAGAGGGGGGAAACATATGGTTAGATAAAGAAAAAACATCTGTTTATAAGTTTTATCAGTATTGGTTAAATATATCCGATGAAGATGCAGTCAATTATATTAAAGTTTTTACTTTTCTTAGTGAGCATGAAATTGGAGATTTAATTAATGAACACCAAAAAGATAAGTCAAAAAGACTTCTTCAGAATAAGATTGCAGACTCTATTACATCAATGGTTCATAGTGAAGATGATTTGCTGAATGCAGTAAAAGCATCAAAGGTGCTTTTTGGAAAATCAAGTAAAGAAGATTTAGAATCTTTAGATGAGAATACTTTTAATGAAATTTTTGATGGTGTACCTAGCTCATCAATTGACTCTAAAGAACTTGCTAAAGGAATAAATATTGACATTTTATTGGCAAAGTATACTAATTTTTTAAAATCAATGGGTGAGGCCAGAAGATCTATAAAAGAAAATTCTATTTCTGTAAATAAAATCAAAGTATCTGAAAATACTTTAGTCTCAAATAAAGATTTAATTAACAATAAATATCTGCTACTTCAAAGGGGACGAAAAAACTGTTATTTAGTTATTGTTAAGTAATCATTTCATGAAAATTAATTTTTTTTTTCAAATTAAGTTTAAATCGATTAATTCACTAAATTGAATTACTTATGAAAAAAGGTGATATAAAAATACTATGTGTTGACGATGAGCCAGATATTTTAGAAATTCTTAAATATAACTTAACAAACGAAGGATATAATGTTTTAACTGCAGTTGATGGAAAATCTGCGATTGAAATAGCGTATAATTTAAATCCAAATCTAATAATTATGGATGTAATGATGCCTATCATGGATGGAATTGCAGCCTGTGAAAAACTTAGGTCCGATGATAAATTTAATGATACAATAATTATGTTTCTTACCGCAAGAGGAGAAGATTATTCTCATGTTGCCGCTTATGATGCTGGAGCTGATGATTATGTGACCAAACCTGTGAAACCTAAAGTACTAGTTTCTAAAGTCAAAGGTCTTCTAAGAAGATTAAAAAAAGTTATTGCCAATGATATTAACGAAATAGTATTTGATAATATTAAAATAGATAGGGAAAAGTATAAAGTTTATATGTCAGATAAAGTATTAAATCTTCCAAGAAAGGAATTTGAATTGCTTTATCTTCTTGCTGCTAAACCTGATAAAGTTTTTAAGAGGGAAAAAATAATGGAGACAGTCTGGGGAAGTGAAGTTGTTGTTGGAGATAGAACAATTGATGTACACATAAGAAAATTAAGAGAAAAAGTAGGGGACAAGTATTTTAAAACTGTTAAGGGTGTAGGATATAAGTTTGTAATTGAATAATGCTTTCTTTTTTTAAGCTATCATATAACCCACAAGCTTTTAGAGCCTCTTTAATCTTAACTTTATGTGCATTTCTCTTAGATTTTTTATTCTTTCACTTAATTATATCATCAAATTTTGAAGGATTTAACCAGTTACTCCTTTCTATTGCGTATTATTTAATTCTTTTTTTTATAATACGTTATACACTTGAAATATACATAAGACTTTACATAGAAACGGGAGTTAAGAAAGTTTTAGATGAGTTAAATGAAGAAATTCTAAAAGATGGTTATAATGAAAAAAATCTTGAAAAATTAACTCTTGATTTGATTCAGAAAGCTAGAGAGAGGACCTCTGAAATAAATGTTTTAAAGGATCAAGATAGTTATAGAAGAGAGTTTCTTGGAAATATTTCACATGAATTAAAAACCCCTCTATTTACGATTCAAGGTTATATACTGACTCTAGTTGAGGGAGCTATCAGAGACAAGAAAGTTAGAGATAAATATCTAAAAAGAGCTGCAAAAGGGGTTGAAAGATTAATTGCAATTGTTAAAGATCTAGACCTCATTACACAATTTGAATCAGGTATTAAAACTGTTGATAAATCAGACTTTAATGTTTTTGATTTAATTGATAATGTGTTTGAATTAATGGAATTTGAATCTGAAAAAAATACTATTTCTCTAAACTATGATAAAGATTACTCAGAGCTAATTTTTGTTAATGCTGATCAAGAAAGAATATTGCAAGTTTTAACTAATCTTGTTGTTAATTCATTGAAATATGGTATAAAAAATGGTTTTACTAAAGTTTCTGTTGAAGATTTTAATAAAGATAAGATATTAGTAAAAGTCTCTGACAATGGCGAAGGTATTGACGAACATCATCTTCCTAGACTTTTTGAGAGATTTTATCGAATTGATAAAAATCGTTCTAGAAAAAAAGGTGGATCTGGTTTAGGTCTTTCAATTGTTAAGCATATAATTGAAGCTCATCAAGAACAAATATTTGTTAAGAGTAAGGTTGGTGTTGGCACTGAATTTTCCTTTACACTTCAAAAATCTAACTCTTAAATTCTTTGTTTAAGTAAATGAAAAAAGATGATTTTTTTCAAAGAGTTTATCATGTTGTGAGAAGAATACCATACGGTAGAGTTACAACTTATGGCTTAATTGCAATCCACCTAGGATCTTCTTCAAGTGCACGAACAGTTGGTTGGGCATTAAATGCTAGTCATAGTGATTCTTCAATACCTGCCCATAGAGTTGTAAATAGAAATGGACTTTTAACAGGTAAACATCATTTTAGAGGTTTTGAATTAATGCGACAATTATTGGAGAGTGAAGGAATAATGGTAGAAGATGATAAAGTATTAGATTTTGAACAAAAGATTTGGACCCCTAAATAATTAGTATTTTCTTAGGTTTTTTAAGTTATTACTTACTAGTATATTTGTAATAAGTTTTATGGAGCTATCAAAAAAAAATATTTCAAAGACTCTTGAAAAAATTAGTATATCAGGTTCAGATGATAACATAGTTTCATCTGGAGCTATAAAAAATATTCAAGTTTTTGGTGATCAAGTTGATATTGATCTATCATTAAGTAATCCAACTCTTCAGGCAAGAAAAAAGCTTGAGGTAGATATAATGAAAATTATTCATAATGAGATTTATGAAAAAGCTAAGATAAATATCAACACAAAAATTGAAAAGGCATCTAATAAAATCTCATCACAATCAAAAAAAATTTCTGGTGTTGATTCAATTATTGCAGTTTCATCGGCTAAAGGTGGAGTAGGTAAGTCTACTTTAACAATAAATCTTGCTGCTTCTTTAGCAAAAAAAGGATGTAAAGTAGGAATTTTAGATGCAGACATTTATGGTCCATCTGTACCAACAATGATGGATGTTGAAGGCTATGTCCCTAAGTCAATCAAAGTTAATGATCAGTCAAAAATTGAACCAATTGAAAGTTACGGTGTTAAAATTATGTCAATAGGCTTTTTTACAAAGCTTGATCAGGCTGTCGTCTGGAGAGGTCCCATGGCTTCCAAAGCCCTAAACCAAATGATTTTTGATACTAATTGGGGTGAACTTGATTTTCTGTTTCTAGATCTCCCTCCAGGTACTGGTGATATCCATCTAAGTCTGGTTCAATCACTTCCTATTACAGGATCAATTATTGTTAGTACACCTCAGAATGTAGCTCTTGCAGATGCTAGAAGAGGTATTAAAATGTTCCAACAGGAAAGTATCTCAGTTCCAATTCTTGGATTGGTTGAGAACATGGCATATTTTAAAACAGATGACTCTGAAGACAAACATTATATTTTTGGAGAGGATGGAGTTAAATATCTTTCAAAGGACTTAAATATCAATTTTCTAGGAGAGATACCCCTAATTAAAAGTCTAAGAGAAGCATCTGACTTTGGAAGACCAGGTTCACTCCAAGAATCGACTGAAGTTTCAGAAATATTTGATAATATTTCAAAAAATGTAGTTGAGCAGTTATTAAAAAGAAATAAAGAATTACCTCCTACTAAAATTGTAGAAATCACTAACTTAGTTGGATGTTCAGCAGTTAAAAAATAATGACTAAACTTGAAAATAAAATCTTAGAAGCATTAAATGAAATTAGGCCATATTTAGTTCAGGATGGTGGTGATATTTCACTCTCTTCAATTAGTGGCAAAAAAGTCAAGGTCAAACTTCATGGTGCTTGTGCTGATTGTAAAGTGAATCAAATGACTCTAAAAAATGGTGTTGAGACAACAATTAAAAAGTACGCACCCGAGATTGAAGTTGTTGAATCTGTACTTCCTCTTTCTGAATGATAAAAACTGATATATTAATAATTGGTGCTGGCCCTACAGGATTATTTGCAGTATTTGAAGCTGGTCTATTAAAGATGAAATGCCATATTCTTGATTCTCTTACACAGCCCGGAGGGCAACTTATTGAATTATATCCAAAAAAACCTATCTATGATATTCCAGGATATCCAGAGATAATCGCCAGTGACTTGATTGAAAATCTTCTAGAACAGATTAAGCCTTTTTCTCCCTCATATACTCTAGGTGAGACTGCTAAAGGAATTGAAAAGCTTAATGATGGATCATTCATTGTTTCAACGGAAAAGAAGACTAAAATAAATGCTAGTATTATAGCAATAGCTGGAGGCCTTGGAACTTTTACTCCTAGAAAACCAAATATTTCTAATATATCTGATTATGAAGAAAATGGTGTTCTCTACATGGTTAAGAATCCTGATGATTTTCGTGATAAAAATGTTTTGATTGCAGGTGGTGGTGACTCTGCTCTTGATTGGACTATACACTTGTCTAAAGTTGCTAAAAAAGTAACTTTAGTTCATAGAAGAAATGAATTTAGGGGAGCTGATGAATCTGTAACAAAGGTTCAAGAATTAAAAAATTCTGGAAAAATTGATGTGATAACTCCTGGCCAAGTTACTCAACTTCATGGCGACAAATCTTTAAGCTCTGTTTCTATTGATATGGATGGAAAGACTGAAACTTATAATGTAGACTATTTTATTCCTTTATTTGGACTTATCCCAAGGCTTGGGCCAATTAAAGATTGGGGACTTAATATCGAGAACAATGCAATAAAAGTTAATAATAGTTTGGATTATCAGACTAACATTGATGGTATTTATGCTATTGGAGACGTTAATACATACCCAGGAAAACTCAAATTAATACTTTCTGGTTTTCATGAAGCAGCAGTAATGTGTCATAGTGCTTATTCTAAGTTAAATAATGGTAAAAAGAACATCCTCAAATATACAACTGTAAGTGGTGTGGAAGGATTTGATGGATCAAAAAAAGAAGCCAAAAAGTCTCAAATTAAAAAGATTGACTAGATCTTATTAATGAAGTTATTAAAAGGGTCCTTAAATTCAACTCCGTTATTTGTCCTCATTATTGTCAACTTATTAAAACCTTCAAGTCCCCATAATAAGAATTCAATAAAGAAAAGTTTATCCTTTTTATCAATGTCTGGAATAAATTTGTTTAAGATTGAATCTGCATCTTTAACTTTATTGAGAATTGATTCGTAATCTTTGTTACTTAAATCATCTCTAAGAATTACTTGATTGACTGTAAACCATTCTAGAATAGAATCATAAACTGATATTTCATCTGGTTTTGTAAGTTTCTCAATTTTTGGAAAATATTTTATAAATAATGTCTTTACGGCATCTGATATTAAATTATAGGAAACCTGCTCAGCTCCTTCTTCCTCTCCTTCATAAACAAGCTCAACTTTACCATTTATTGATGAGATGACTGAGTTAAAATCAGACATTCTGATTGACGTTATTTCTTCTTTATTGATTAACATTCTTCTTTCTGCTGAGCTAACTAGGTTTTGTAGACTAGTAATACTCATTCTAGCACTTACTCCACTTTTTTTGTCTACCAACTCACTTTCTCTTGCTTCGAAAGATACTTGTTCAATAATATCTCTTGCAATCTCTGGTATATGTATCTTTGAAATAGTTTTAGAATTCAATTTTGACTCTTGACTTGTAATTGTTTTTGCAATATCTACAGATTCAGGGTAATGAGTTAAAATCTGAGAACCAATTCTATCTTTTAATGGTGTAACAATACTTCCTCTGTTTGTATAATCCTCTGGGTTAGAGGTGAAAATAAATTGTATATCAAGGGGAAGCCTAACCTTGAATCCTCTTATTTGTATTTCTTTTTCTTCAAGGATTGAGAATAAAGAAACTTGAATTCTCGGTTGAAGATCCGGCAGCTCATTTAAAACAAAAATACATCTGTGAGCTCTAGGTATTAAACCAAAATGAATTACCTCTTCATCAGAATAGGATAACTTGAGATTAGTAGCTTTGATTGGATCTATATCACCTATTAAATCAGAAACAGTTACATCAGGCGTTGCAAGTTTTTCGTAAAATCTTTCACTCTTATGAATCCAGTCAATCTCTGAATTATCTCCATCTGATTTTATTTTTTCTAAAGAACTTTTGAAGATTGGATTCAAAGGATCATCATTTGTGTCAGAATCTTTAACAATAGGAATCCACTCGTCTAATAGTTCTATACAAGTTCTTGCAAGTTTTGTTTTTGCTTGACCTCTTAGACCAAGAAGATTGATACTATGATTAGATAAAAATGCCCTTTCTACACTTGGAATAACTGTTTCCTCATACCCAATTAATTCGGAAAAAACATTTTTTCCATTTAGCAAATTTGACCTAAGATTATCAGTTATTTCTTGGTTCAAAGTTTTTGAATGGTAACCACTCTTTTTTAATTCTCCTATTGTTTTGTGTTTAGGTTTTTTCATTATCTCAATTTTTGTCTTCTATTTTTGTCATAATCTTCAAATATCATTTCACTCAATCCATCAAGACCTGTGTAAAATGCTTTACCGTTATTTACTTCAGAGAATTTTTTTACAAATGTCTGAAGATATGGATCACTAGCGATCATAAAAGTAGTTATTGGAATATTATTCTTTTTTGCTTGTCTAGCCCTATTATAGCATTGATCCAAGATGAAGTTATCAAGTCCAGCACTATTTTTGTAAAAGCCATCTTTCGTAAACATACAACTAGGTTTTCCGTCAGTTATCATAAATATCTGTTTGTTATTATTTTTTCTCTTTCTAAGAATATCAAAAGCTAGATCAAGACCAGCAACTGTGTTAGTGTGATAAGGACCCACCTTTAAATATGGGAGGTCTTTGATACTGATTGGTCTTGCCTCATCTCCAAATGATAAAATATCAATAGTATCTTTTGGAAATTTTGTTTTAATATATTCAACCAATGCCATAGCAACCTTTTTTGCTGGTGTGATCCTATCTTCACCATAAAGGATCATGCTGTGACTTATATCAATCATAAGTACTGTACTCATCTGTGAATTATGATTTGAATTCCAAACAACTAAATCATCCTTCTTTAGACTTAAATCATTTTCACCTGAAGATATTATAGCATTTTTTAGACTTTCAGTTAACAAAATTCTATCAAGCGGGTCACCAAATTCGAAATCTTTAATGTTTAGATTTTCATCACTTCCAGAAGATGAATATTTTGTCTTATGATTACCTTTTTTTGTTTTTTTAAGGTTTCCAAATAAGTGTTTGAGTACATGCTTCCTAAGAAGTCTCTCTGTTTTAGAGCTAATCTTTATACTATCTCCATTTGCTGAAATCTCTTTTCTTATATATCCTTTTTTTAAAAGATCATTAACGAAATCATCAATTGTATAATTTTCATCGGTCAGTTTATATTCTTTATCAAGTTCTCTAAGCCATTCAATAGCTTCGTCAAAATCACCAGATGTATGAATTATTAGCTCTTTAAAAATATTAAATAGCTTTTCAAATGGTGATAGGGTAGGTTCTTGAAAAGAACTGAATTTAAAAGCTGACTTTTTCAAATTAATTTACTTTTAGGAAACCCAAATTAAACAAATAATATTCATCCTGGAGTTTATCTTTACTATATTTAAAGGATTTTTAACAATATTTAAATGGTTGAGCAGGATTTTATTTGTTCTGATAGTTTTGAGTCTACTGGAATAGTTGAGTGGAATTCTCCAAGTAATATTGCTCTTGTTAAGTATTGGGGTAAAAAACAAAATCAAATACCTCAAAATCCATCTATTAGTTTTACTTTATCTAAGTGCTATACAAATACTGTAGTTGAATTTAAACCAAAAAAAAATACTCAAAATGAAATATATTTCACATTTGATGGAAAGGAAAATCAAGATTTTGAAAAAAAAGTAAATGCTTTTATAAAAAGTATTGATAAGTATTTTGGATTTCTAAAAAATCATGATTTATACATAAACTCAAAAAATAATTTTCCACATAGTAGTGGAATTGCATCTTCTGCATCTTCTATGTCAGCTTTGGCATCATGTTTAGTAGATATTGAATCTCAGATTACAAGTAATGATAATAATTTTAATCTTAGAAAGAAATCATTTATATCTAGACTTGGATCCGGAAGTGCATCTAGGAGTATTGAAGGTCCAGTAACACTATGGGGGAAAACAGATGCTTATAAAGAAAGTTCAGATTTATATGCTGTGAATATTTCAAATGAGGTTGATAAAATATTTCATGATTATAATAATACAATATTGATAATTGATCCTGGTCAGAAAGTGATTTCAAGTTCTTTAGGACATGAGTTAATGAATAAGAACCCTTTTTCTAAAAAAAGATTTGAAATTGCAAAAAATAATATTGAAAGACTAAAAGATATTTTACAATCAGGTGAGTTAGATGACTTCATTAGTATTACTGAATCAGAAGCATTGATGATTCACTCTTTAATGTTGTCATCAGACCCATACTATATACTTATGAAGCCAAATACTTTAGAGGCAATTTATAAAGTATTGGAATTCAGAAGAGAGACTAAACTTCATTTAAGCTTTACATTAGATGCTGGTTCAAATGTCCATTTATTATACCCTAAATCTGAGACTGAAATAATAACAAAATTTATAGATGATGAACTTCTTACATTATGCAAGTCTAAATCTTGTATTCATGATCATCTAGGAAATGGTGCTACAAAAAACAGATAATGGATAATAAAAAGTTTTATTCAAAAGTTTTACTATTTGGCGAATATGGAGTTTTATCAAACTCTAATGCATTATCCATTCCTTTTGAAAAATTTTATGGTTATTTAAATAAATCAGATTTTTTAAATAATGAAGGGAAGATTTCAAATTCTAATATTCTCCAGTTATATGAATTTATGACTGATTTAGACATTAAAGATAAAATTGATTTTAATTTGTTTAAAAATGACATAGAAAGAGGGTTACACTTTGTTAGTAGCATACCTATTGCTTCAGGTTTAGGAAGCAGTGGTGCTCTTATTGCATCAGTTTTTTATTCATATCAAAAAAAAGATAATGTTAATTTAAATGTCGAAGAGATAAAAAATCTATTGTCAATTATTGAATCAAAATTTCATGGAAAGTCTTCTGGTCTTGACCCATCTGTTTCACTATTTAATAGCCCAATATTATATTTCAATAAGCAAATTAAATTGATAGATAAAATTCATTATAAAAACTTTACGGTTTATATAATGGATAGTAAAATAAACTCTTCAACAAAGAAAATGATTGAGGTATTTCAAAATAAAATGAATGAAAGTGAATTTAGATATTTCTTTGATAATAAATACATTATTAATACCAATGAGTGTATTGAATATCTTCTTAATGGTTCAGACTTATTTAGAGACTCTTTAAAACAATTATCAGTAAGTTCGCTCAATAATTTTAAGGAAATGATTCCAAATCAATTAATAAATGTTTGGGAAAATGGACTTAAAAGTGATTCATATTATATGAAACTTTGTGGATCAGGTGGTGGAGGTTTCTTCTTGTTATTTGATTTTAACGACCAAATAAACTCCAGTCTTTCTGACTTTAATTTTTATCAGATTTAATATTCACTCTTATACTTAGTTTGATTTCTTAAATTATTACGTTTCATGTATTAACTTTGTATTAAATAAATCAATTTAATGCCAAAGCTAAATAAGAAGGAGAGATTTCAAGAACAAGTATTATCTCGTTTTCATTTATATAATAGTATTTTTGCTACACTTCCATATGAAAGTATATCTGAAACAGGTAATCTGCTTCCTGTTTTTAGTGAATTTTGTAAATCTGGTTATTCAAAAAAACTCGATCCTAGAACAATAGTAGAACAGTTCTTTCAAAAGTATTGCGAAAACTATAATGAGGATGATAAAATTTCTCTATTATTCAGATTTATTCAGTATGTAGAGAGACAAGTAGTTTTATTTGATGCAATTGAGGATGCCTCATTTACAATGGTTAATAATATGGATGGATTTGGAACGCTTAGAAATCTTAAAGAGCAAGTTGAATCATCTAATAAAAAAAGTGAACTAAAGAAATATTTAAAATCATTTAATATTCGACCTGTTTTAACTGCTCACCCAACACAATTTTATCCTGGATCTGTTCTTGGTATTATAACTGATTTAGCTGAATCAATTGAAAAAAATAATTTAAATGAAATAAAAGATTTGCTATCTCAACTTGGGAAGACACCTTTCTTTAAAGAAAAAAAGCCTTCACCATATGACGAAGCTGTAAGTCTTTCATGGTATTTAGAGAATGTGTTCTATTACTCTGCAAGTAATATTTTTAAATATATTAAGTCAAATATTTTTGATAATCAATTTGATCATCATGATATTATATCTTTAGGTTTTTGGCCGGGTGGTGATAGAGATGGTAATCCATATGTGACTTCAAAAATAACTCTTAAAACAGCTCAAAAACTTAGGAGTGACATAATAAAAAATTATTACAGAGATATTAGGGCTCTAAGAAGAAAATTAACATTTAAAAAAATTGAGGAGATAATAATATCAATAGAGGACTCATTATGGATAAGTATCTTTGAGACAAGTAAAGAGCCAAAAATTAAATTAAAAGATCTAAAAGAAAAATTAACTTTTATTAGAAATACACTTGTAGATGAGCACAAGTCATTATTTATTGATGATCTGGATGATTTAATAGATAAAGTAAATATTTTTGGTTATCATTTTGCTACCCTCGATATAAGACAAGATTCAAGAATACATTCAAGTGTATTTAGTGAAGTTTTAAATAAATTTTTTAAAAACGAATTAGCTTCTACGTATGATAAACTAAATGAAGAAAAAAAAGAAATTAGTTTATCAAAATTAACGACTAAAATAAATTCTAGAAATATTAAGGATAGCTCTGCTAAATCCACAATTGAATCAATAGAGATAATTAAAAAAATTCAAAAATCAAATGGTGAAAAGGGCTGCCATAGATACATTATCAGTAATAATAAATCTGCCATAAATATTTTTGAAATATTTACAATTATTAGGTTAGTATTAGGGGATGAATTTTTTGTTGATATAGTTCCTTTATTTGAATCTGTTTCAGATTTAAAAAATTCATCAGATATTATGCAAAAGGTATATGCTAATAAATTATACAGACAACATCTAAAAAACAGAAATAATGTACAAACAATTATGCTTGGTTTTTCAGATGGAACTAAGGATGGGGGTTATCTAACTGCAAACTGGAGTATCTTAAAAGCTAAGGAGTCATTAACAAAAGTTTCTAGAAAGTTTGGTATAAAAGTAATATTCTTTGACGGAAGAGGAGGTCCACCTGCCAGAGGCGGAGGTAATACACATCAATTTTACAGTTCATTAGGAGATTTTATTGAATCAGATCAAATCCAGTTGACAGTTCAAGGTCAAACAATAAGTTCAAATTTTGGGACAATTGAATCGTCACAATATAACATGGAGCAACTTATTAGCTCGGGAATAAAAAATAGAATTTTATCTAACAAAGAAGTGTTTAATAGAAAAAATCGACAAACCATTGAAAAGCTTTCGTCATTAAGTTTTCAACATTATAATGATTTTAAAAACCACCCTAAATTTATACCATACCTTGATAAAATGAGTACTATCAAATATTACTCAAAAGCAAACATAGGAAGTAGACCTTCTAAAAGAGGAAATAAAGATGAAGAATTTGATTTCGATAAATTACGAGCCATTCCATTTGTTGGAGGTTGGAACCAACTTAAGCAGAATGTCCCAGGTTTTTATGGTTTAGGAACATCGATAAATTATTTCTATAAAAAAAATAAAATTAAGGATGTAAAAGACCTTTACACTGAAGTGCCATTTTTTAGAGCACTTGTCTCAAATAGCATGATGAGCCTAACAAAATCATTCTTTGAATTAACATCTTACATGAGTAAAGATGAAGAGTTTGGTGAATTCTGGAAATTAATTCATGAAGAATACCTGCTTACAAAAAAGATGCTTTTAAAGATTTCAAATTTTAAAAATTTGATGGAAAATGAACCTGCAAATAAACTATCAATAGAAACCAGAGAGCAAATAGTAATGCCTCTTATTACTATTCAGCAATATGCATTGCAAACTGTAAATGAAATTGATTCAAATAAGTTGGATAATTCAAAAAAACCAATATTTGAAAAAATGATAACAAGATCTCTTTATGGAAATATTAATGCTAGTAGAAACTCTGCTTAACTTTTTCTATATTTAAACAATAACTATAAATCAAATACAAAATGAAAAAATATATTTTATTTACTATATTATTGATTGCAGCTTGCGATCAAATTGAGTCATCTGACAATAGCTCAAGTTCTATTGAATATATTTATGAGCCAACCTATCAAAAAGAATGGAAAATTGGAAGCTCAGAAAATATTATGATAGTTCAAAAAATGCACAAAGCAATTGAAGATGGTGATTTTGACCTTGCATACAGCTTTATGTCAGATGATATTATTATACAACATGGAGATGGTTCTCAAACAAACTCACTTGAAGAATTTAAAGAACTATATGATGATGCTTATAAATCATCAAATTTTAGAAATGTAGGAGTTGGTGTAAATATTTCAGTTATATCTGAAGAAGGTCATGAATGGGTCCTTCTTTGGGATAGGGCAACTTATGATGGTCCTGATGGTTCAGAAATGACTGATTTATACCAAGAAGCTTTCAGAATCGAGGATGGAAAGATCATAAGGGTTAATCAATTTTTCAAACCTTTAATTGAAAACTAATTAATTCCTTAATGGATTTAATCTTAATCACCTTAGGCTTTCTGTTTTGTCTAATTGGCATAATTGGAAGTTTTTTACCAATAATACCTGGTCCAGTTACTGCTTGGCTGGGTATTTTGCTTTTAAACTTAACTTCTGTAGTTGAGTTTAACTTAAACTTTATTTTAATAACACTTACTGTAGCTGTTTCTGTTGGAATACTTGATTATCTGATACCAATATTAGGAGTTAAAAAATTAGGGGGAACAAGATCTGGACAAATTGGGACAACAGTTGGACTTATTGTGGCTTTAGTTATTCTTGGACCTATTGGAATTATTATTGGTCCCTTCTTAGGTGCTTTACTTGGAGAAATGACTAATAATAAATCTTTCAATGAATCATTGAAACCAGCATTTGGCTCATTTATAGGAGTTATAGCTGGAAGTGTGATAAAATTTTTAATAAGTCTTAGTTTCTTATTTTTCTATTTTGATATTTTTTGGGGATACAGAGAAAGTTTTTTTTAAATTTCCTAAATTGAAATAACCAATTTTTACTTTTGGAAAAATTTGAAAGAAAATATTTTGCTTCATGGACTGATCTTGATCCTAACTGGCATGTTGCTAATCATGCATACATAAAATATGCAACAGATACTCGAGTGTCTTTCTTTTCTGAGTTAAAACTAGATAAAGATAAATTTAATAATCTCAATATAGGTCCTGTCCTTTTCTATGAACATATGCATTATTACAAAGAGATAATGATGGGTGTTGAGTTTTCAATTAATGTTGAGGTAGATGGTTATAGTGAAGATGGTAGGTTTTTCACTCTTTTTCAAAATTTTTATGATATGAATGGAAACCATTTAGCTCATCTGGATTTAGCTTTTGGAATTATTGACACAAAACTTAGGAAACTCATATCAATGCCAAACGAATCATTTGAAATTTTTAAAGAAGGTCCTAAATCAAAGACATTTAGTATAATTACAAAAGAGGATTTGAGAAAACATGGAAAGTTTCCAGAAAACAAATAATAAACAGTAATTATACAGTGAGATATTTATTTAATTATTGTTTAATTTGAAAAAAATAAACAAAATGAAAGAAAAATATTGGAAAAAAAACATATTGTACCTCAGGATACTTCTAACAATTTGGTTTATTTGTTCTTTTGGTTTTGGTATTTTACTTGCTGAAAACTTAAATGAATTTTACCTAGGTGGATTCCCTTTGGGCTTTTGGTTTGCTCAACAAGGATCAATTTACATTTTTGTTATTCTAATTTTCATATATGTTTATTTAATGAATAAGCTTGATAAAAAATATAACCTCGAGGAATAGTTATGGATGCACAATTTTGGACATACTTGTTAGTTGGAGTAACCTTTTCACTCTACATAGGTATAGCTATATGGTCGAGAGCTCAAAGTACTAAGGAATTTTATATTGCTAGTGGAGGAATTCATCCAGTACTAAATGGAATGGCTACTGCAGCTGATTGGATGTCGGCCGCCTCATTTATTTCTATGGCAGGTATTATTTCATTTCTAGGTTATGGTGGATCACAATATTTAATGGGATGGACTGGAGGTTATGTATTATTGGCCCTTTGCCTCGCACCTTATCTAAGGAAATTCGGAAAATTTACCGTGCCAGATTTTATTGGAGAAAGATATTATTCAAAAAATGCCAGAACAATTGCATTAATATGTGCAATTTTTGTTTCATTTACCTATGTGGTTGGACAGATGAAGGGAGTTGGAGTTGCATTCTCAAGATTTCTTGAGATACCATATGATCTGGGAGTAATTATTGGTATTGGAATAGTATTCTTCTATGCTGTTCTTGGGGGTATGAAAGGTATTACATATACTCAAGTAGCTCAATACTGTGTTCTAATTTTTGCTTTTACAGTCCCAGCAATTTTTATATCACTTCAAGCAACAGGAAACCCAATTCCTCAAATTGGATTTGGTAGCAAGACAACTGATGGAGTATATCTTTTAGAGAAGCTCAATCAATTGTCTGTTGATTTAGGTTTTGAAAAGTATACTGATATTAATCAGACCACATTAATTAATGTGTTTTTTATCACTGCTGCATTAATGTTTGGAACTGCTGGACTTCCTCATGTTATTGTAAGATTTTTTACTGTACCTAAAGTAAGAGATGCTAGAATATCTGCAGGATGGGCATTATTATTTATTTCGTTTTTATATACAACTGCTCCAGCTATTGCTGCATTTGCTAAAGTTAATTTAATTAATACAGTATCAAATGCTCAATACTCAGAAGTACCTAAATGGTTTAAAAATTGGGAGAACACAGGTTTACTTCAATTTGATGATAAAAATGCAGATGGTGTAATCCAGTATGTAGCTGATGAACAAGTTAACGAGTTAACAATTGACAGAGATATAATGGTTCTAGCAAATCCTGAGATTGCTAACTTACCTCCATGGGTAATTGGACTTATTGTAGCTGGTGGTTTAGCTGCTGCTCTTTCAACTGCAGCAGGTTTGCTTCTTGTTATTTCAACCTCAATATCCCATGATCTTCTCAAGAAGAATATAAATCCTAATATTTCTGAAAAAGGAGAATTATGGGCAGCAAGAATTTCTATAGCAGTAGCAGTTGTTGCAGCTGGGTTGGCTGGATTAAATCCCCCTGGATTTGTTGCTGAAGTTGTTGCATTAGCTTTTGGTCTTGCTGCGTCCTCTTTTTTTCCTGCAATAATTCTTGGGATTTTTGACAAAAGAATGAACAAGGAAGGAGCATTATCTGGAATGATTGTAGGAGTAGTCTTTACAACTATATATATTTTCTATTTTAAACCCCAACTCGGTGGCCCAGGTTTACCTAAAGATTATTTATTTGGAATATCACCTGAGGGAATTGGAACTATTGGTATGATAATTAACTTTATTATATCTTTAGTAGTGTCAAGATTAACAAAACCAACACCTGAAAATATCAAGGAATTAGTTGAAAGCATAAGATATCCCAAATAGAAATGAAAAGAATAAAAACCTTATCTGAATATTTCAAAAAATACGAATTAAGCGAAAAAGATCCTGAAAAATTTTGGTCTGAAATTGCTTATTCATTCATATGGAAAAAAAAGTGGGACAATGTCCTTGAGTCGGATTTTGAAAATGCAGATTTTAAATGGTTTAAAAATGCTCAATTAAATATAACTGAAAATATTTTTGAGAGAAACCTTTCTGAAAGAGGTGACAAGACTGCTATCATTTGGGAGCCAAATGATCCTAAAGAGTCACCAATATATATGTCATACAAAGAACTTTACAAGCAAACATGTACTTTTTCTAATGCTCTTAAAAGTAAAGGAATTAAGAAAGGAGACAGAGTTATTATCTACATGCCAATGGTTCCAGAGGCAGCTATTGCTATGCTTGCTTGTGCAAGAGTGGGCGCAGTTCACTCAGTTGTCTTTGCTGGCTTTTCTGCTGCATCTTTAGCTGATAGAATAAACGATTGTGAGGCAAAGATGGTATTAACATCTGATGGAAACTTTAGAGGAAATAAGACAATTCCTGTTAAAGATGTAGTTGATGAAGCTCTTGAAAAATGTTCATCAATTGAAAGTGTTATTGTTTTAGAAAGGACAAAACAAAATATTAACATTAAGGACGGAAGAGACTTTTGGTGGCATGAATGTATTGAGGATGAATCTAACATATGCGATTCTGAAGTTATGGATTCAGAGGACTTATTATTTATTTTATATACATCAGGCTCAACAGGTAAGCCAAAAGGTGTTGTTCATTCTTCAGCTGGATACATGGTATACTCTTCTTATACATTCTTAAATGTGTTCCAATATGATGAAGAAGATATTTATTGGTGTACTGCCGATGTAGGATGGATTACAGGACATTCTTATATAGTATATGGACCTTTACTTTGTGGTGCTACTACAGTAATGTTTGAAGGCGTTCCAACATATCCTAATGTTAGTCGTTTTTGGGATATAGTTGATAAATATAAGATTAATCAATTCTATACAGCACCAACTGCAATTCGAGCTCTTCAAGCTCATGGTCTAGAGCCACTTAAAAATAACTCACTCGATTCATTGAAAGTTATTGGATCTGTCGGAGAACCAATAAACGAAGAAGCATGGCATTGGTACCATGATAATGTTGGTAAAGGTAAGTGTCCTTTAGTTGATACATGGTGGCAAACTGAAACAGGTGGTATAATGATCTCAGCACTTGCAGGAATTACTCCCAACAAGCCAGCTCATGCTTCATTGCCATTACCAGGTATTATGCCTGTAATCGTTGACGCGGATGGTAATGAATTAAATGGAAATAATGTTCAAGGTAATTTATGTATTAAATCTCCTTGGCCATCTATCATCAGGACCACATATGGTGATCATGAAAGATGCATTAATACATACTTCTCAAACTATAAAGGTATGTACTTTACAGGTGATGGAGTTAAAAGAGATCATGATGGATACCTGAGAATACTCGGTAGAGTTGATGACGTAATCAATGTATCAGGTCATAGAATGGGAACAGCTGAGGTTGAAAATGCAATTAATGAGCATGAAGATGTAATTGAATCAGCTGTTGTTGGATATCCTCATGATATTAAAGGTGAGGGTATATATGCATATGTTATAGTAGGTACAAAATTAAATGATGATAAAATTAAGGATGAGATAATAAATGTTGTAAGAAAAGTAATAGGACCAATTGCAAAACCAGATAAAATTCAAATTGTTAGTGGTTTACCCAAGACTAGATCTGGTAAGATAATGAGAAGAATCCTAAGAAAGGTTGCAAGTAATGATTTTCAGAATCTTGGAGACACATCTACACTTTTAAATCCTGATATTGTTACAGAAATTATAGATGGAGCTATTATCTAAATAATTTTTCTAACTTAACTCCCCTTGACCCTTTTACCAAAATATTCATATTTTTTAAACTTTTAAATGAATCAGATTGTGCTAATTCCTCTGTATTTGAAAACTTAAAAAAATATTCCCCTTCAGTATTACACTTTGAAAAATTATCACCTACTAAATAGACTCTACTATAATCTTTGTTTTTAACAAAATCAACTATTTTTTGATGTTCATGATCTGAATACTTTCCAAGTTCAAACATCTCTCCCAATATTAATACTCTATTATTTATATTCATATTTTCAAAATTTGAAATAGCTGCTGACATGCTTGTAGGATTAGCGTTATATGCATCTAAATAAATATTATTACTATCAAAAGTCAAAATTTCAGACCTATTGGAGTCATTTAAAAATTTATTAAGTCCTTCTTGAATTTCTTTATTTGACAAGTCAAGGAACTTTCCTAATGTAATACTTGAGGCCAAATTTGAAAAGTTATATTCACCGTAGAGATTTGAATTAAACTCGAATCCATCAGTTTTAAGTTTCAAAGATGAATTATCTTTTTTGTAATCAAATATATATTCTGAATCTTTGCTGCTTCCATAAGTCACCGCAAGGTCTCCCTTACAATTTTTTACTTGTAATTTATCATCATTATTTAAAATTATGTGACCATAGTTTTCTGTTAAATATTCAAACATCTCAGTCTTACCTTTTATAACCCCTTCAAAACTTCCAAATCCCTCAAGATGAGCATACCCGTAATTAGTTATTAATCCTATATCTGGCATAGCAATTTCACATAATCTTTTTATTTCTCCAACATGGTTAGCACCCATCTCTATAATTGCAACATCAATATCATCTTTTATATTAAGTAGTGAGATTGGAACTCCTATGTGATTATTCAAATTCCCTTTTGTCTTGATTACATTATACTTTTGAGAAAGGATTGAATAGATTAGATTCTTAGTGGTAGTTTTACCGTTACTACCAGTAATTCCAATAACTTTTGTGTCAAACAGAGATCTATGATAATTGCTTAAATCTTGAAGAGCTTTTAAACTGTTTTCTACATAAACTATATTATCATGAATATCTTTTTGCTCAACATCGTCAACTATTGAAAACTTTGCACCTTTTTCAATTGCTTCCTTTGCAAAAACGTTACCATCGAAATTATCTCCTTTTAATGAAAAATACATTTCATCTTTATTAATTTTCCTAGTATCAGTAGACACACCTGAGCAAGAATTGAAAAGAGAATATAATTTTTGAGTGTCCAACCTAATTTTATTGCAATATACTAAAGAAATCAGTATTTTTGCTGCGTCTTTTGATTACAACTTCAACTTTATAATATGAAAAAAATTACTGGAAAGACTTATTTAGATTGGTATGAAAATATGCTTTTATGGAGAAAGTTTGAGGATAAACTTGCTGCTAAATATATTCAACAAAAAATAAGAGGTTTTTTACATCTTTATAATGGCCAAGAAGCAGTTCTTGCTGGCTGTCTTCATTCCATAGATCCTAAAAAGGACAGAATGATTAGTTCATATAGAAGTCATGTTCATGCAATAGGTCTAGGAGAAGATCCAAAATTTGTAATGGCAGAATTATTCGGTAAAGCAACCGGTACATCTGGAGGTTTAGGTGGGTCAATGCATATTTTTTCAAAAAAATATAATTTTTTTGGTGGTCATGGTATTGTTGGAGGTCAGATTCCATTAGGCACTGGAATTGCTTTTGGTGATAAATATTTTAAAAGAGATAGTGTCACTCTTTGCTTTCTAGGTGATGGTGCAATTAGACAAGGAGCATTTCATGAGTCAATTAATCTTGCTGCTTTATGGAAACTGCCTGTCATTTATATAGTTGAAAATAATGGTTATGCCATGGGAACATCAGTTGCAAGAACAACAAGTCAAGAAGATCTTTGGAAATTAGGTGAGCCATACGAAATGCCTTCAATGCCAGTAGATGGTATGGACCCAGTTAAAGTTGCTGAGGTAATTGATAAATGTGTAAAACATGCAAGAGCTGGAAAAGGTCCTTCACTTCTTGATGTGAAAACCTACAGATATAGAGGTCACTCGATGTCTGATGCTCAACAGTATAGAACTAAAGAAGAAGTCGAAGAGTATAGAAAAATTGATCCAATTACTCAGGTTGAAAAAATAATTCTCTCAAAGAAATATGGAACTAAATCTGATATTGAAAAGATTGATAAAAAAGTTAAAAAAATAATTGCAGAGTGTGAAGAATTTTCAGAGTCATCTCCATTTCCAGATAATTCTGTTATGTATGATGTTGTTTACGAGCAAAATGATTATCCATTTATTAAACATAAATTAGATTAATATGGCTGAGGTAATAAATATGCCAAGACTGAGTGATACTATGGAAGAGGGTACTCTTGCAAAGTGGTTCAAAAAAGTTGGAGATGATGTTAAAGAAGGAGAGATTTTAGCAGAAATTGAGACAGATAAGGCTACAATGGAGTTTGAATCTTTTCATGATGGAGTTCTTCTACATATAGGAATAAATGAAGGCTCTACAGCTCCAGTAGATAGTATAATTGCTGTAATTGGTTCAAAAGGAGAAGATATATCGTCACTAATCAAAGGTGATTCTACACCAGAAGTTAAAGAGGAGCCTGAACCAGAAGTTAAAGAGGAGCCCAAAGTAGAGGTTAAACAAGAGCCTGAACCAGAAGTTAAAGAGGAGCCCAAAGTAGAGGTTAAACAGGAACCTGAACCAATAACTCATGATCAACCAAAGTTTGACTCTAATGGTAGAGTACTTATTTCACCATTAGCAAAAAAACTTGCATCTGAAAAGGGAATAGATATTTCATTAATTAAAGGGACTGGTGATAATGGAAGAATTATAAAAAGAGATATAGATTCATATAAACCTTCAAATTACACTCATTTTGCTCAACCAAAGCCTGTTGTTAAAGAATCATCATATGAGATTCCTAACAATACTATGAGAAAAGCTATTGCAAAGAGATTATCTGATTCAAAATTTTCAGCACCTCATTACTATCTAAACATTGAGCTGGAGATGGATAACATGATATCATTTAGGCAACAATTTATAAATACTCAAAATATAAAAATCTCATTTAACGATATTATAGCTAAGGCTGTTGCACTTTCTCTTGCTAAGCATCCAAAAGTTAATTCTAGATGGTATGATGACAAAATTTTATTAAGTGAGCATGTTCATCTTGGTGTCGCTGTTGCTGTTGAGGATGGATTAGTAGTCCCAGTTGTTAAGTTTGCAAACTCTAAAGATCTTCCTGAGATTAATTCAGAAATAAAAGATTTTGCAGAAAGAGCAAAAAACAAAAAATTAAATCCATCAGAAATTGAAGGAAGTACATTTACTATATCTAATCTTGGTATGTTTGGTATAGAAAGTTTTACATCAATAATTAATCAACCTAATTCTGCGATACTTTCCATTGGTGCAATAATTCAAAAACCAATAGTTAAAAATTCAGAGATTGTCATTGGAAATACTATGAAGTTAACACTAGCATGTGATCATAGAACAGTTGATGGAGCTACTGGTTCATTGTTTCTAAAAACTTTGAAAGATTACATTGAAAATCCAGTCTCAATTTTAATCTAATGAAAACTATACTTGTGTCCGGAACAAGCTCTGGTATAGGCTATGAAATATGTCTTAAAGCTCTTAAGCTTAAATATAAAGTTATATCTGTATCAAGAAATTCTAAGCCTCTTGAAAATATTAAAGGGATTGATTGTTATTCAGTTGATATAACAGATAATGATCAATTAAATAATTTAGTTGAAAGTTTGAAAAGTAAAAAAATTAACATCGACTTTTTAATCAATAATGCAGGTCATCTCAAAAATGAAACTTTTGATAAAACTTCATATGAATCCTTTAAGGAAACCTATGATGTAAATGTTTTTGGTTTAGCTCAAATTACAAGATTGCTTTTGCCAATAATTAATAAGTCAGGCCATGTGATTAATATAAGTAGTATTGGAGGTGTAAATGGTTCAAAAAAATTTCCTGGTCTATCTGTATACTCAAGTAGCAAGGCTGCAGTTATTGCTTTAACTGAAGTATTAGCAGAGGAATTTCCAAATGGACCTTCTTTTAATGTTCTTGCTCTAGGTGCTGTACAAACAAAGATGCTTAAAAAGGCTTTTCCTGAATATGTTGCACAAACAAACCCAAATGAAATGGCAAGTTATATATTAGATTTTGCTTTAAATGGTGGAAAATTATTTAATGGAAAACTTATATCTGTTTCAAACTCAACTCCCTAATTTTCCAACCTTTCTTAGTAATTCAGATGAATAGACAAAGTCGTTAACTAGTTTGTTATTAGTTTTTAGAATTTCTTTATTATTTCCTTCCCAGACTTTTTCTCCTTGAACTAAAAAAATAATTTTATCCCCAATCTCCATAACTGAATTCATATCATGGGTATTTATGACAGTTGTAATATTATACTCGATTGTTATCTCTTGAATTAACTTGTCAATTATTATAGCTGTCTTTGGATCAAGTCCGGAATTAGGCTCGTCACAAAAAAGATACTTTGGATTTAAAACAATAGCTCTTGCTATTGCAACCCTTTTTTTCATTCCACCAGATATTTCAGAAGGATATTTATTATCAGCATCTTTTAAGTCAACTCTATTAATTACTTCTAAAGCTCTCAATAACATTTCTTCATCAGTTTTATTTGAAAACATTTTCATTGGAAAAATAATATTCTCTAATACCGTCATTGAATCAAATAAAGCACTTCCCTGGAAAACAGTTCCAACTTCTTTCCTTAAGTGAGATAATACTGATATATTCTCTTTATCAAACTTTTCATTATCAAAATAAATATTTCCTCTCTCAACCTCAAGGAGTCCTAGGAGACATTTCATTAAAACAGTTTTTCCTGATCCACTCTGACCAATTATTAGATTAGTCTTTCCCTTGTCAAAAACAGTTGAAATTTCTTTCAAAATTTTAACCCCATCAAAAGATTTTGATATTTCTTCTACTTTAATCATTATGCTAATAAAAGTTGAGTTACAACAAAGTTAATTATGATAATTACGATACTGGTCCAAACAAAAGATATATTACTTGCTTTACCCACTTCCAATGCACCACCTTTCATAAAGAATCCGTGATAAGAAGGAATTGTAGCTAAGATAAATGCAAATAATGTTGTCTTTATATATGCATATATTACGTGAAACACTTTAAAATCTAATTGAATTCCTTGAATAAAATCAAAACTTGAAGAAAATCCTGCGTAAACACTGGCCATATAACCACCTAATATTCCTAGAAACATTGCTAAAGTAATTAAGAATGGATATAACATTAAAGAAATAATTTTTGGAAAAATTAGATAATTAAATGAATTAACACCCATTACTTCCAGTGCATCTATTTGCTCTGTAACTCTCATAGTTCCAATGCTAGATGTAATAAAAGACCCAACCTTTCCTGCCATAATTATAGAAATTAGAGTTGGAGCAAATTCTAAAATTACTGATTGTCTTGTTGCAAATCCAATAAGATTCCCTGGTAGAAAAGGACTCTCAATATTAAGAGCAGTCTGAATTGCAACGACGCCTCCCACTAAAAAAGACATAAATGCTACAATCCAAATAGAGCCAATAATGAGATCATCAATCTCTTGAACAATTAATTTTTTTAAAACATTCCACTTAGTAAATTTTGTAAAAGTGTATTTAATCATTAAAAAATACCTACCTATATGAAAAAAAAGTTTCATTATGATTAAATCTTATAGGTTATAGCATTTATATTCATACCTGCTCCTACACTTGCAAACATTATTATGTCTCCTTTATTTAAGACATGTCCTCCATAGTTGTTTCTTTTAACTATATCAAAAAGAGTTGGAATTGTAGCTACTGAACTGTTTCCAAATTCTTCTATGTTCATTGGAAGAACACCCTCTGGTGGAATATTTTTATAGAGTCTATAAAATCTCTTAATAATTGCTTCATCCATTTTTTTATTAGCTTGATGAATAAATATTTTTTTAAGATCATTAATATTACATTTAGACTCATCAAAACATGATTTCATTGCAATAGGAACATTTGTAAGTGCAAATTCATATACTTTTCTACCCTGCATTTTGATAAACTTCTGATCTTTACTTTCTCTTAAGTCTTTATCATATGAAGAACCATAGAATATAAAATCATTTTCACCCTCATGGGTAAAAGTTGCAGATTTATGAGATAATATTCCCCCATCATAAGAAGTATCTTTTTCTAATATCGTAGCACCTGATCCATCTGCATATATCATAGAGTCTCTATCGTTTTTGTCTAGAATTCTTGAAAGTGTGTCACAACCAATTATTAAGCATTTATTTGCCATTCCAGACTTAATAAAAGATTTTGCTTGAATTATTCCTTCTAACCAACCCGGGCAACCACAAATAATGTCATATGCTACACAATTTGGATTTTTGATTTTAAGTTTTGCTTTAACTTTTGAAGCAATTGAAGGAAGTGTATCTACTTGCCCACTATTATATGAAATATCTCCTGCATTATGAGCGACAATAATGTAGTCTAATTTTTCTTGATCAATTTTTGAATTAACAATTGCACCTTTTGCAGCAACTGTTGCTAAGTCAGAAGAATTTATTTCATCAGAGGCATATCTTCTCTGGTAGATACCAGTTATAGACTTAAACTTTTCGATTATTTCTGAATTTGAACTTTGAATATCAATTCCATCTCTATCAAGGAATTTATTCTGAAGAAAATCTGAATTTTTCTTTGTGATATCTGGTATGCAACTTCCTGTACCAGTTATTCTGTAGTTCATTTTATAAAATTACTTAAATTATTGATAAGTCTCTATAGGAGGGCAGCTACAAATTAAATTCCTGTCACCATAAGCTTCATCTACTCTTCTAACTGATGGCCAAAATTTATTAGTTTTTAAATAGCTTTTAGGGAATGAGGCCTCTTCTCTACTATATGGATATGGCCAGTCTGTGGACGTCAACATCTTTAATGTATGGGGTGAATTCCTGAGCATTTGTCTCTTGGAATCATCATCAGAAATAATCTCAGTATAAATTGAATTAAGAGCTTCACAAAATTTATCTAATTCATTTAAATTTTCACTTTCAGTAGGTTCTATCATCATAGTGCCGGGAACAGGAAATGAAACAGTTGGAGCATGAAATCCATAATCTATTAGTCTTTTAGCAATATCTACAACTTCAATATTATATTTTTTGAAATTTCTACAATCTATAATAAACTCATGAGCTGATCTTCCACTTTCTCCACTATAAAGTATTTTATAATTCTTCTCGAGTTTAGTCTTCAAATAGTTTGCATTTACTATCGCTATTTCAGTGGATTTTCTAATACCCTCTCTACCTAACATCCTTATATATCCGTATGATATAATGCAAACAAGTGCAGACCCCCAGGGAGCTGATGAAATTCCCTCAAGTGAATAATCTCCACCTGTCTTAATTAATGGATTAGAAGGAAGAAATTCTTTAAGATGTTCTGCCACACAAATTGGCCCAACACCAGGACCACCTCCTCCATGTGGAATTGAGAAAGTTTTATGTAGATTCAAATGACAAACATCAGCACCAATTATTTTTGGACTTGTCAAGCCAACTTGCGCGTTCATGTTGGCACCATCCATGTATACTTGACCACCATTTTGATGAATTAAATCATTAATTGATTGAATCTCAGATTCAAATACTCCATGAGTAGATGGGTAAGTAATCATCAATGCAGCAAGGTTATCTTTATGTTCGTTTACTTTAGTTTTAAGATCTTCAATATCAATATTTCCTCTCTCATCAGTATTTATAACTACTACTTTTAATCCAGCCATAATTGCTGATGCAGGATTAGTTCCATGTGCAGAAGATGGAATTAAACATATGTTTCTGTGACTATCACCTTTTTTATCTAAATAAGATTTGATTACCATTAATCCACTGTATTCTCCTTGAGCACCAGAATTGGGTTGTAAAGAAGTTGCAGTAAAACCTGTAATTTCTGAAAGGTACCCTTCTAATCTATTTATTACCTCGTGATATCCTTTTGCTTGATCAACAGGAACAAAAGGATGTATGCTATTCCATTCCGTCCAACTTAACGGGATCATTTCTGAAGCTGAATTTAGCTTCATAGTGCAAGATCCAAGTGAAATCATAGACTGAGTTAGAGATAAATCCTTATTTTCTAATGATTTTATATATCTCATTAATGAAGTCTCAGAGTGGTATGAATTGAAAACAGGATGAGACAAAATGTTAGATTTCCTTTCATTAATAACTTCAATATCTGTTGGAAATTCTTTAATGCCTGATTCTTTTTTAGCATAGTCTTCAAAAACTGAAATAATTTCTGTTAGATCTTTTAAATTAGTTTTTTCATTTACAGAAATTGATATTTCATTATCTGAGAGATAGCAAAAATTAATCTTTTTTATAACTGCTAATTCTTTTATTTTTTTTGATTCACATAAAACAGTTACTGTGTCAAAGAATTTAGAATATTTAATTTGAAGTCCAATAGACTTTAAACTTGTTTTTAGATAAACAGCCTTAAGGTGAATTGATTTTGAAATTTCTTTTAAGCCCTTTGGACCATGATAGACTGCATACATTCCAGCCATTACTGCTAATAGAACTTGTGCAGTACAGATATTTGATGTTGCTCTGTCTCTTTTAATATGTTGTTCTCTGGTTTGAAGAGCCATCCTAAGTGAATAATCACCATCTAGATCCTTGGTTACACCAATAATTCTTCCTGGTATGTTTCTTTTGTACTTTTCTTTTGTTGCAAAAAAAGCAGCATGAGGTCCTCCATAACCAAGAGGTATTCCAAATCTTTGAGTTGTTCCAACAACAACATCAATTTTATCGGTATTAGGAGGTTCAATTAAAACTATTGACATTAAATCAACAGCAATAACTACTTTAAGATTTTCATTATTTATGGATTCTAACAGATTATCTATTTCCTCTAGTTTTCCATCCTTTCCAGGATATTGAATAATACATCCAAAAAACTCATTTTCATTTAATTCTTTTAAATCACCTACTACTAATTCAATATTAAGTGGCTTAGCTCTTGTTGATAGTACAGCTAAAGTTTGTGGAAATATATTAGAATCTACATAAAACTTATTTTGATTTGTTAACTTTTGATCTTTTGATCTATTATTATACATCATTATCATAGCTTCAGCAGCAGAAGTGCCTTCATCTAAAAGTGAGGCGTTAGCTATCTCCATTTTAGTAATATCGCAAACCATTGTTTGGAAATTTAATAAAGCCTCAAGTCTTCCCTGAGAAATTTCGGCTTGATAAGGAGTATAAGCTGTGTACCACCCAGGATTTTCTAGAATATTTCTTTGAATGACAGAAGGGGTAAATGTGTCATGATAACCAAGTCCAATATAAGTTTTAAACTTCTGATTCAAAGATGATAATTTTTTTATCTCTTTTAAAAATTCCATTTCAGAAATACCTTCAGGTATATTCAAGTCTTTTTTTAATCTAATCTTTTCTGGAATAGTCTGCTTAAGAAGTTGTTCAATAGAATTGACACCTATTGTACTAAGAATTTTATTTAAATCAGAAGAGTTAGGGCCTATATGTCTTCGAGTAAAATTTTCTTTAAACATCTAAAGTTTTTAGCAAAAATATGTATTATTGAAAATAATAATCATAATGTTCATTAAATGTTAAAACTTTTTTATTATATACTATTAGTTTTTCTTCAATCTTCTGCTATTCAAGATATTAATAAAGATCAAGTAAATAATCTCATCGATGATAATGTGATGGTAATTGATCTTAGGACTGAAGAGGAATTTGAAGATGGCAAAATAAGATCCTCTTTCAACATTGATTTTCAAAAGAGAGAGTTTATAGATAATTTAAATAAGCTCGATAAAGAAAAACCTTACATTATATATTGTATGTCAGGTAATAGAAGTTTAAAGGCCAGTCACGTAATGAAATCTTTAGGATTTAAGATTATATATCATTATAAAAAGGGATATAAGGACTGGATTAAAGACTAGCTATTTTTTTTTAAATCTTTACTGCTTTGAATAACCTTATTTTCTAAATCTTTTTTATAATCTTTAACCTTATCAGCAACTTTAGGATCAAAGGATCCAATAATTTGAGCAGCAAGAATTCCTGCATTTTTTGAACCATTTAAAGCTACAGTAGCAACTGGAACTCCTCCGGGCATTTGAAGTATAGATAAAATTGAGTCCCAACCATCGATTGAGTTTCTTGATTTTATTGGAACTCCGATAACAGGTAAGCTTGTAATTGAAGCTACCATTCCAGGGAGGTGAGCTGCTCCTCCTGCTCCTGCAATAATAACTTTAATCCCTTTTTTTTCAGCATTAGAAGCATACTCAACCATTTTATTAGGTGTCCTATGAGCTGAAACTATATCATATTCTGTATCTATGTCAAATGATTTGAGAATTTCAATTGCTTCACTCATTATTTCAAAATCTGACTTACTACCCATTATAATTGCAACTTGACTCATTTTTTTGATGTAATAATAATTGTTTCTTTTATTTCTTTTGCTAATTCTTTTGCTTTATCAATATTTTGATTTATCACGGTTACATGACCCATTTTTCTATTGAATCTAGTTTCAAATTTACCGTAAATATGTGGATTAACCCCTTCAAGCCCAATAATTTGATCAATATTCTTATAAATAACAGGGCCATTTGATCCTTTTTCACCAACTAAATTAACCATTACAGCAGCTTCCATAATTTTTGTACTCCCTAAAGGCATATCAAGAATTGATCTTAAAAGTTGTTCAAACTGACTAGTGTAGGAGCCCTCTATTGAAAAATGATAACTATTATGTGGTCTAGGAGCAACCTCATTAACAAGAATTTCACCTTCAGAAGTTAAAAACATTTCAACAGCTAAGATCCCTATAATTTCAAGTTTTTTTGCAACCTCAATAGCAAGCCCTTCAGCATTTAATTTTATATCATCATTAATTTTTGCAGGTGATAAAATATATTCTACTTGATTTGAATCGCTATTGAACTCCATTTCAACTACAGGATAATTAATTAATTCACCAGATTTTCTAGATGCTACCATTACAGAAAGTTCTTTTTTTATTGAAATTAATTCCTCTACTATACAGGGACAATCATCTATTTTTTCTAAATCTTTATTATTAGAAATTTTATTTACACCGAAGCCATCATATCCCATTCTTGATGCTTTCCAGATAAAAGGGAGTGAAATTTCACCTTTACTTACACTCTCTTTCAACTCATTTTTACCTTTTAAAATTCTATATGAGGAAGTAGGAATTTGATTATTATAGTAAAATTCTTTTTGTAAAGATTTATCTTGAATTATTTCAATAACTTTAGATTGAGGTAAAACCTCCAATCCATTTAATTCAAGAAATTTTAATGCCTCAACATTTACATTCTCTATTTCAATTGTTAATATGTCAACAACTTTACCAAAATTGACAACTGTATCAAAGTCCATTAAATCACCTTGAAAAAATTTTGAACAAAGTTTACTAGCTGGGCAGTTTTCATTGGAATCTAAAATATATATTTGAAGTCCCCATTTATTAGCTACATCAAGAACCATTTTACCAAGCTGACCTCCACCAAGTATGCCAATTATTCTATTTTCCTTAAACATCCTCCAAAAATAAGCATTCCTCTAATCACAATAAAGAATAACAAACATTTTAAATATCTTTGTCCCTATGTTTAATATCGTGATTTTTGGTAAACCAGGTTCTGGAAAAGGAACCCAGGCAGATTTTTTAAAAGGTAAATATGATCTATATCATATATCTACAGGTGATTTGTTTAGAAAAAATATTTCAAATAAAACTGATCTAGGTATTGAAGCAATGTCATTTCTTGATAATGGAGATCTTGTGCCTGATGTAGTTACAATTAAGATGCTTGAAAATGAAGTCTTAGCAAATAAGGATGTTAATGGTTTTATTTTTGATGGTTTTCCAAGAACACTAAATCAGGCTGAATCACTCGATACTTTTCTTGAATCAAATAACCAAAAGATAAATGCTACAATTGCTCTAGAAGTTGATGAAAATGAGCTCATAAATAGATTAATAGATAGAGGGAAAGCTACAAATAGATCTGATGATCAGGATATTGAAAAAATTAAAAATAGATTTAACGAGTATAATAATAAGACATCTATACTAATTAATTTTTATCAAAAGCAGTCCAAGTTTTACTCAGTTAATGGTCACGGAAGTGTTGATGATATTACTTCAAGATTATACAATCTTGTTGATGGTTTAATCTAATCTCTTATGATAGTCGATAATTTTGTTGATTACGTTAAGCTTACAGTAAATTCAGGTAAAGGTGGAAAAGGTTCTACTCACTTGAGAAGAGAGAAATTTGTTCCAAAAGGAGGGCCAGATGGTGGTGATGGTGGTGATGGTGGTAATATTATTCTAAAAGGTAACAGTAGCTTATGGACTCTTCAAAGTTTTAGATATAAGAAACATTTTAAAGCAGGAAATGGTTGTGATGGTAGTGGTTCTAGAAAATCTGGTAGTAATGGAGAAGATGCTATAATTAATGTTCCACTTGGAACTGTTGTTAAAGATTTAGAGACTGAAAAAGTAATTTGTGAGATAAATGATGAATCATCAGATCTAATTCTTCTAAAAGGAGGTAAAGGAGGACGAGGTAACTTTCATTTCAAGACCCCTACTAATCAAACACCTAGATATTCTCAAGGTGGACTTCCCGGTAAGGAACTCAAAATAATATTAGAGCTTAAAGTTTTAGCAGATGTTGGGTTAGTTGGATACCCTAATGCTGGAAAGTCAACACTATTGTCTGTTCTATCCGATGCAAAGCCTAAAATAGCAGATTATGAATTTACTACATTAAAACCTAACCTTGGAATTGTTGCTATGTCAGATTTTAGATCATTTGTAATGGCTGACATACCCGGAATAATTGAAGGAGCAAGTGAAGGTAGAGGTTTAGGTCATTATTTCCTGAGACATATTGAAAGAAATTCAATTCTTTTGTATGTTATACCTGTGGATACAAAAAATATCAAAAAGGACTTTACAGTTCTTCAAAAAGAACTAATAAAATATAATCCAGAACTAGCTGATAAAGATTTTATTGTAGCATTTAGTAAGGCAGATCTTATGGACCATGAATTATTGGAAGAATTTAAAATAATTTTAAAACAAGAATTTAAAGATATAAAATATCATATAATCTCTTCTGTTAGTAATTTTGGTATAAATGAAATTAAAGAGAATTTATGGAATAAGCTAAATCAAAAAAATTAAACTATGAACATTAAAGATGCACAAAAATTAGTAGATGAATGGATTAAGGAACATGGTGTTAGATACTTTAACGAACTTACAAATATGGCTATATTATCAGAAGAAGTAGGAGAGGTTGCCAAAATTATTGCCAGAAAGTATGGTGAACAAAGTTTGAAAGAAAATGATAATATAGATGATTTAGGTGATGAGTTATCAGATGTGTTGTTTGTTCTGATATGTCTTGCTAATCAGACAGGAATTGACCTTGAAAAGTCATTTAAAAATAATCTCTCTAAGAAAACAGAGAGAGATAAACATAGACATAAATCGAATAATAAACTTAAGTAGTGTTTAAAATTACAAAGAAATCAAAATCCATAGAAGGAGTTTTAAATATTAGTGGATCAAAAAGTGAGTCAAATAGACTTTTGATCCTAAGAGCTTTTACTTCTTATTTTGACATAAAAAATATTTCTGATTCAGATGACACAAATGTTATGATCTCAGCAATTAATTCAAATCAAGAGGAGATTGATATTGGTCATGCTGGCACAGCAATGAGGTTCCTAACATCGTATTTTTCAACAATTAATAATTCATCGGTTATTCTAACAGGTTCAAAGAGAATGAAAGAAAGACCTATTTCAATTTTAGTTGATGCATTAAGAGAGCTGGAGGTTGAAATATCATATATTAAAAATGAAGGTTATCCACCAATAAAAATTAAGGGTAAAGAAATAAATAAGAAACAAGTCAAACTTCCTGCAAATGTAAGTTCTCAATATATCACATCTCTTATGATGCTTGGAGTATCTCTGCAAAATGGACTAGTTATAAACCTCTCAACTGAAATAACCTCTTTACCATATATTGAGATGACCAAAAAAATAATTGAAAGAATAGGAGGTAATGTTAAACTTAAATCAAATCAAATTCTTATTGATTCATTATCAAATAAAAAAATACCAAATCAATTAGTTGAGTCAGATTGGAGCTCTGCATCATATTTTTATAGTATGGTAGCATTATCAGATTTGTCCGATCTAACTTTAAAAACTTACTACAAAGATAGCATACAAGGAGACTCTGATCTAGCTGAGATTTATAAAAAATTTGGTGTTAAAACTACTTATATAAATAATGGAATTCATCTAAGTAAGTCTGATGATAAAATTGAGAAAAAAATATCATTAGATCTTTCAAATAATCCTGACCTAGCTCAAACAATAGTTGTAACATGTTTAGGTCTTCAAATTGATTGTGATATCTATGGCCTGCAAACACTTAAAATAAAAGAAACAGATAGACTTATAGCATTGAAATCTGAAATTGAAAAATTCGGAGTTGATAAAATTGAAGTTACAGAGAGTTCTCTGCATTTAGAAAATAAGTCACAACTTAAATCTAATATCTCAATAGACACATATGATGATCATAGGATGGCTATGTCATTTGTCCCTCTATCCCTTTTGGATCCTATAAAAATTAATGACCCACTGGTTGTAACAAAATCTTATGTTAGTTTTTGGGATCATTTGGAAAAAATTGGATTTGAAATTTCAAAAAATAAATAGTTAAATACTTGACTTTCGATATCATAGAACACTATATTTGCTGACTTAATAAAATTCTATGAAATTATCTAATTTTGAATACAAGCTCCCACAAAAACTTTTAGCTCAATATCCATCTGTGGAAAGAGATGAGTGTAAATTAATGTTATTGAATAGAAAAGAACAGACCATTGAGCATCTAGTTTTTAAAGATGTAATTGATTTTTTTGATGAAGGAGATGTAATTGTTCTAAATAACACGAAAGTTTTTCCAGCAAGATTATATGGAAATAAGGAAAAAACTGGGGCAAGAATTGAAGTATTTCTTTTGAGAGAATTAAATACAGATCAAAGGCTATGGGATGTTCTAGTCGATCCTGCTAGAAAAATTAGAATAGGTAATAAACTATATTTTGGAGAAGACGAAAGTTTAGTCGCTGAAGTTATTGATAATACAACATCTAGGGGAAGAACATTAAGATTTCTTTTTGATGGTCCTTATGATGAGTTTAGAAATAAACTCCAAGAATTAGGTGAGACTCCTCTTCCAAAATATATTAATAGACCAGTTGAAGAAAATGATAAAGATAGATTTCAGACTATCTATGCTAAAAATGAAGGTGCTGTTGCTGCACCAACGGCTGGATTACACTTTTCAAAACATTTGCTTAAAAGACTTGAAATTAAAGGAGTTCTTCTTCCAGAGATTACACTTCATATTGGACTTGGTACGTTTAGTCCAGTTGAAGTTGAAGATTTATCAAAACACAAAATGGATAGTGAAGAACTTAAAATAAATGAAAACTCTGCCAACATTATTAATAATGCCTTAAAAAATAAAAAGAGGATTTGTGCCGTAGGAACCACTGTTATGAGAGGTATTGAAAGTTCTGTATCATCTAGAGGTACGCTCAATCCATATGATGGTTGGACTCATAAATTTATATATCCGCCATATGACTTTACAATTGCTAATTCAATGATTACTAATTTCCATACACCAAAATCAACCTTAATAATGATGGTTTCTGCCTTTGGTGGAAAAGATTTTGTTTTGAAGGCTTATAAAGAGGCAATTAAGAAGAAATATAACTTCTTCTCATATGGAGATGCTATGATGATTATCTAAGCTCAGATTTTGAATATTTCAAAAAAAATAAAAAATCCGATTTCTAAAGAATTAAAAATTTTTGAAAAACAATTTTTCAATTCAGTATCTTCTAAAGTTAACTTGCTTGATCTAATTCTAAGGTATATTTTAAAAAGAAAAGGAAAACAAATTAGACCCATTCTAGTTATTCTTTTTTCTAAGATGTTTTCTAATGGAAAAGTTTCTTCAAAAACATATAGGGCTGCTAATTTAGTTGAACTTATTCATTCTGCTTCATTAATTCATGATGATGTAGTAGATGATAGTAATATTAGAAGAAAGTTCCTTACTATTAATGCTTTATGGAAAAATAAAATATCTGTATTGGTGGGAGACTTTTTTTTGTCTAAGGCTTTACTCCTTTCTACTCAAAATAAAGATTACGATTTATTAGACCAGGTATCAAATGCGGTAAAAGAAATTTCCGAGGGAGAGCTATTTCAAATTCAAAAGTCAAGAAGTTTTAACATAAAAGAAGAAGAGTATATCACCTTAATTACAAAAAAAACAGCATCTTTATTTTCATGTTGTTGTCTGCTTGGGTTAATTTCATCTGGTAATGAAATAACTAAAAATGTTGAAAATTTTGGATTATACTTGGGTATTATTTTTCAAATCAAGGATGACCTTTTTGATTATTCTAAAAAAAGAATTGGAAAACCAACTAAGAATGATTTAAAAAGTCAAAAAATTACTCTCCCATTAATCTATTCAATAAAAAAGGCAAGTCAAGCTGATAGAAGATCAATGAGATCTATTCTAAAAAGAAAAAAACTTTCAAACGAAGATAAGAAGGCTATTAATCATTTTGTCAAAGAAAATAACGGATTTAAATATGCCGAAAATGTCATGTTGGAGTATAAGAATAAAGCACTAAAAATACTTGAAACTTTTCCAGATAACCAATCAAAAAATTCACTTAAAATCTTATTGGACTATATCATTGAACGAAAGTATTAATTTACTATATTAATACTAAATTAAAAGGTTTGATTAGTAAAGAGACTATTGAGAAAGTTTTTGAATATGCTAGAGTTGAAGAAGTTATATCTGATTTTATAGCTTTAAAAAAAACTGGTGCTAATTTCAAAGGTTTAAGTCCTTTTACTAATGAAAAAACACCAAGTTTTATTGTTTCTCCATCAAAACAGATTTGGAAAGATTTTAGTTCTGGTAAAGGAGGTAATGTAATTGCCTTTCTTATGGAGCATGAGCAATTTAACTATCCAGAATCAATTCGATACCTAGCTAATAAATATAATATTGAAATAATAGAGACAACCAATAAATCTGAAAATGTTGAAGAAAGAAATGTAAGAGAATCTTTGTTTATTATTAACTCATATGCTCAAGAGTTTTTTCAAAATATTTTGTCTAAGGAAGATAATACTAGAGACTATTTGATAGATAGGGGTCTTTCAGATTCAACCATTGAAAACTTTAGTATTGGGTTCAGCCCTGATTTAAAAAATAGTTTTTACAAAAATGCATCAGAAAATGGTTTCACTAAGGATTATTTAAATGAGACGGGTTTGGTTATATCAAATGAAGATACTCATTTTGATAGATTTAGGGGGAGAATAATGTTTCCAATTAAAAGTATTTCTGGTAGGATACTCGGATTTGGAGGTAGAATAATTAATTCAAATAAAAAAATTGCAAAATATATAAACTCTCCAGAAAGTAAAATCTACAATAAAAGTAAAACTCTATATGGTATATATGAATCTAAGCAGTTTATTGTTAAAGATGATGTGTGTTATTTAGTTGAAGGCTATATGGATGTTGTCCAATTACATGAACATGGAATAAAAAATGTTTTAGCATCATCTGGAACATCTCTAACCAAAGATCAAATAATTCTTATTAAAAGACTAACATCAAACATTGTAATTCTTTTTGATGGAGACGAAGCAGGTCTATCAGCATCATTAAGAAGTATTGATATGATTTTAGAAGAAGGTTTAAATGTAAGAATATGTCCATTCCCTGATGGAGAAGATCCTGATAGCTTCGTTAAAAAAAATAAACGTGATAAAATGGTTGCTTACATTAATGAACAATCAAAGGATTTAATAGATTTTATATTAAGTATTAATAAAGAATATGAAAATGATGAAGATAAAAAAGTTGCTCTAATTAAAAGTATTCTTAAATCAATCTCTCTAATTCCAGACTCTCTTAAACAAGAAGTTTATATTAAGAAACTTTCTTCTGTATTGTCTATAGATGAGTCATCTCTTTTTAGATCTTTTTCAACTATTGAAACTGGTAAAAAAATACAAAAAGCAAAAACCCGAAATTATTCTAGAAATAATGTGCTAAAGGTTGAGACTTCAAAAAAGGAAAATACAAGTGAGTATATATATCAATTAGAAAGGCAAATTATTAGTATTCTATTAAAATATGGAGCTGAAGAAATACTTTTTGAAGATATAATTTTAAACAAAAATGAGAAAGGAGATATTGTTGAAAGTAAAAAACAAATTAGGTCTAAAGTATTTGAAAAAATATATTTAGATCTGCAACAGGATGAGATAGAATTTACTCATGGACCATTTAAAGAAATATATAATAAGCTTATAAATAGCTTACATAATCAAAAGTTGGTTTCAATAGATAGTTTCATAAATGATCTTGAACCTAATTCAAGCAAAATAGTTTCAGATATTTTAATAAATGATGAAAAGTATCAGCTCCATGATTGGGAGAAAAAAAACATTTATGTAAAAAAAATTGGCAGTGAATTAAGTCAATTAGTTAATGAAACTATATTAAACATGAGGAGATATTTGATCGATAAAAAGATCACTGAACTTCAAGATAATAGCAAAGATGATAAGGATGAAGTCTTAGAAGAGGTTATGAGTTATTACAGCCTAAAGAAACTATTATCTGCAAAACTTAATAGGGTTGTTTAATATGCTCTCTTGCTAAAACAAATAAGTCTGTTTTTGAATTAACCTCTAACTTCCTCATTATTCTTGTAATATAAGTGTTAACTGTTTTTTGATTTATGTTCAGTTTTTTAGAAATCTCTACATTTCTTTTACCTCTAAAGAATAATTTAAGAACCTGAAGTTCTCTTTTTGAAAGACTATTAATTTTTTCTGTATTATAATCAAAGTTGAATCGATTTTTAAGTCTAGTAAATTTATTTAATTCATCAGATCTATATCTTGAAAATGCAATTTCTTGAAGTATATGTCTAATAGTTCTTTTCTTTAAGTTTTTTGTTAAAAATCCTGAGGCACCTTTTTTTAAGAATTTTAATGATTTGTTTTCATTTGAAGGAGATGTAAAAATTACAACTGGAATATCAATTTTATTTTTTTTTAGAACCTTAAAAATATCTAATACAGAGGTTTTATTTAGATTAATTTCAGAAATAATAAAATCTATTTTCTCCTCAGTGATAGTTTCTATAAGTAGATCTTTGTTGTCTGAATAAGCGCATACTTCAAATATCATAGAGTTTTTAAAAATAGATTTTAAACCAATATGAATAATTGGGTTACAATCAAGTACTAAGATTTTTAATTTTTTCAAAACTTATAGATAGTCTTTTGGTATTTTACATACTGGAATAGGGTCCATTTTATGCTTATTTGCAGTGTTGAATGACTTATATATTTCAAGAACCTTTTTTTCTCTTTGAGATAAATTTTCATTTTTATTAAAATTGATCATTGCGGTTTCAATTTCTTCATAAGATGCACCAATCTGATCTTCATCACTTCTGTTGTCATTCCATAGTCCGTCATTTGGTTCTGCTTCAATAATCTCATCAATGATTTTATGAAATTTAGCTAAACTAAATACCTCTGATTTTAATAAATCAGCAATCGGGCTTATATCAACACCCCCATCACCATATTTTGTATAGAAACCTATTCCAAAATCTTCAACCCTGTTTCCTGTTCCAGCAACAATATAATCATTTAAGGCAGAAAAATAATATAGTGTAACCATTCTAAGTCTAGATCTTGTGTTAGCTAAACTAAGTTCATGTTTGTCTGAGCTATTATTAGGTATAGAACTGAGAAAAGATTCAAATGTTTTATTTAATTCTATTTGTATTGAAGTAACATTTGTATACTTAGATTTTAACCAATCTATATGCTTTTTAGACCTTGAAACTTGTTCTTTATTTTGATAAATTGGCATTTCCAGACACAGTACATTTTGCCCAGTTTCAGCAGAGAGAGTTGAGGTCAGTGCTGAGTCAACTCCTCCTGATACACCTACAACTATGCCTTTAACTCCAGATTTATTAATATAATTATCAATCCAGCTAACAATATGTTCAGAAACTTTTTTGGGGTATTTCATCAAATGGTATTTACTTATATTTGTGCAAATTTAGTACATAATAAATTTAAATGAAAGAAACAGTAATAACAATTAAAGTAAAATTAGATCAAAATAAAATTCCAGAAGAAATAATGTGGTCTGCACCTGATGGTGGAATGAAAGATCAGCTTTCAAAAGCAATATTTCTTTCATTTTGGGATAGTAAACAAAAAGAAACTTTAAAAATGGATCTGTGGACAAAAGAAATGCCAATTGATGAAATGAAAACTTTTATGCTTCAAACAATTCAATCAATGAATCAGACTATTTCAAAAGCAACAGGTAATGAGGATTTAATAAAAATTATTGATGAATTTTCTCAAAAATTTGAAAGCACAATTAATCAAGATACTAAATAGTATATTTTTTAATTGATTGATTCATGAACCCTAAGATCTCATCTACACCTTCACTATTCCATGCTGAAGTAACAAAAGTATCAGGTAAATCCTCCCAATAACTTTGTAGTGAATTTTTATAAAGTTTAATTTTTTCACTTACTAAATCTGATTTAATTTTATCAGATTTTGTAAAAACAATAACAAAAGGACACATCATGCTATTAAGATATTTCATGAATTCAAGATCAATCTTTTGGTGCTCGTGTCTAATATCAATTAATAGAAAGGTAAATAGGAGTTGTTTCCGGGTTTTAAAATAACTTTCGTGAATTATTTTAATTTCTTTAATTATTTGTTTTGAAGTGTTTGCATATCCATATCCAGGAAGGTCCACTAAGTAAAATTTATCATTAATCTTAAAATGATTAATTAAAAGAGTTTTTCCAGGTTTTGAAGATGTTTTTGCAATTGATTTTTTATTTAGTAATGTGTTGATCAACGAGGACTTTCCAACATTGGATCTTCCAACTAGTGCAAATTCAGGTAAATTTCCTTTTGGACATTCACTAATTTTACTACTGCTTTTTTCAAATACTGACTTAATAATTTTCATAATCAAAAAGATTATAAGTTATTTTTAGAAAGCCAATCTTCCATAATTTTATTGAAGTCATTAGGGTGTTCCATCATTGGAGCATGTCCACATTTGTCTATCCAAGATAAATCTGAATTTGGAAGAAGTTTATTAAAATCATCTGCAACATTAGGTGGTGTTACAGAATCTTGTTTACCCCAAATAATTAAAGTCTTAGTATTCATTTTTGGAAGATCTTTTGCCATATTATGTCTTGTTGCACTTTTTGCAAGCGATAAAGTTCTTATTAATTTTTCTCTATCATTAACACTGGCATAGACATCCTCAACAATTTCTTTTGTTGCGATCTTTGGGTCATAAAAAACCTCCTCAGTTTTAGTTTTTATATATTCATAATTCCCCCTTTTTGGATATCCATCACCAATCATAGACTTTTCATATAATCCTGAGCTACCAGTTATAATTAGGCCGCTTAGAAGTTCAGGATAATCTCTTGCAAATAATAACGCTACATGGCCTCCTAGTGAATTACCTAATAAGACTACATCTTTAAAGTTTTTATATTTAATAAAATCAAAAACAAATTTTGAGAAAGTCGCAACATTTGTTTTTAATATGGGAGTAGAATCAACGGGAAGTTCAGGAATTATAACCTTATGTTTTGGACTGGGAAAATAGTCATAAACTCCTTTAAAATTACTTAGGCCTCCCATAAGACCATGCAGAATTATAATAGGTCTTCCATCACCATTTTCAATGTAGTTAAAGCCACCTTCGTTAATTAATTCTGTCTCCATTTATAAATATGTATTTAAACTTTTTCAACTAAATAATTAATCAAAAAATTCAAGGATCTAGCACAAATATATACATAAAGAATAACCTTTTTTTTTGACATCTTAATTAATTGTAAATCAGTTTATTAAATGAAAAAAAATTAAATTATTAACAAAGTGGTAAAAAGTGGTAAAAAGTGGTAAAATAATTTTATATTTGAGTAAATTAACCAATTAATGCAACACTTTGTTGGAACATATGAATGTAAAGCAGATGATAAAGGAAGAATCATGCTTCCTATATCACTAAAAAAACAGTTATCTGATAAACTTAAAAATGGTTTTGTAATAAAGAGAGCTGTATTTAACAAGTGTTTAGAGCTTTATCCTTTGAAAGAATGGGATAGCTTAATGGAAAGAATAAATAAGCTAAACAGGTTTAATAAGAAAAATATAGATTTCATTAGAAGATTTACAGCTGGTGTTAGACAGATTGATATAGATATTTCTGGAAGAATTTTAATACCTAAGGATTTAATAAATAATGCAAAAATTAAAAAGGAAGTAGTTGTATCCTCTGCAGTAAATATTCTTGAAATATGGGATAAAACATATTATGAAAATGCTATTGATGATGCAAAATTTGATTTTGGAAGTCTAGCAGAAGAAGTAATGGGAGATAAAGATGAATAATACATATCATGTTCCGGTTTTATTGAAAGAGTCTATAAATGGACTAAATATTTTACCCAGTGGAGTATATGTTGATGCAACTTTTGGAGGTGGAGGTCATACTAAAGAAATTCTAAATCATCTTAACTCATCTGGAAAGGTTATAGCATTTGATCAAGATGCTGATGCAATTGAAAATCAAATTTATGATAACCGCCTTAAGCTCATAAAATCAAATTTTAAACACTTAACTAACCATCTTAAATACCTACAAATTAATAAAATAGATGGTCTTCTTGCTGATTTCGGAATTTCATCATATCAAATTGATACTCAAATGAGAGGATTTTCTATAAGATTTGACTCAGATCTTGATATGAGAATGAATAAGGATCAAAAAAAGGATGCAAAACATATATTAAATAAATATAGTAGCGATGACTTAAATTATATATTCAAAAATTTTGGTGAGCTTAAAAATTATAAAAAAGTTACTCAAATAATTATAAGTCAAAGGTCAAAACAAAAAATTGTTACAACTGGTGATCTAATAAAAATATTAAAGCCAATATCCCCTCCAAAGAATAATAACAAGTTTCTAGCTAAAATTTTTCAAGCCATAAGAATTGAAGTTAACGATGAACTCTCAGTAATTAAAAAATTACTCGAGGCTTCATCACAATACTTAAATAAAGGAGGAAGGCTGGTTTGTATTTCATATCATTCCCTAGAAGACAGACTAGTTAAAAGATATATTCAAAATGGAAGTTTTAATGAACAAGTAGAAAGTGATATTTATGGAAATAAAAACAACAGTTTTAAGAAGATTGGTAAAATAGTTACCCCATCTGAAGATGAATTAAATAAAAATAAAAGATCAAGAAGTGCTAAGCTCAGAATTGCTGAAAAAATATGAAAAATTTTCTATCGTTTATAAATATTGATTTTCTAGCAGGTAAAGACTCTAGAAAAAATTGGAGAATGTTAATGTTTATTTCTTTTTTAATTATGACGACTATTTACAGTAGTCACAGTGCTGATCAAAAGGTCTTTAAAATATCTGAGTTAAATAAAGAGGTAAATACCTTAAACAATATATCAGTGTCAACTAAAATAGAATTAATGAATGTGAAAATGGAGTCCAAGGTAACGTCTAAATTGAATGAACAAGGTTTCTATCCATCTAACAATCCACCAGTAAAAATTATCATAAGAGACTAGTATGAAAAAATCTGATAAAAGAATTATTAATAGAATGAACATTGTGTTCTTCTTATTTCTTTTGTTTTCTTTTTTTGTTATTGGAAAGATATTCTACTTACAAAATACTCATGAACAAAATCCCTCTGTATTAATTGAAACTATAAAAAATGTTGAAGTAGAGTCTTCTAGAGGAAATATCTATTCTGAAAATGGTGATTTAATAGTGTCAACAGTTACTATGTACGAATTGAGATGGGACTCAAAAATTCCAAGTAAAAATCTTTATAATTCAGGTTTAGATGACTTGTCAATTAATTTATCAAATTTCTTCAATAAAGAAAAAGACTATTTCAAAGATTATCTGAATAAGGCTAGAATTAACAATAATAGATATTTATTAATTGGAAGAAACCTGTCCATTTCAGATGTGAATCTTATTAAATCTTTTCCAATTTTTAATCAAGGTCTATATAAAGGAGGCTTAATAATTAATGAAAGCCATTCTAGACAAAGTCATCTAGGTAAAATAGCTGAAAGAACTATTGGATATGAAAAAGTCGATAGATCTGGAAATTACATTAGAGTTGGTTTAGAAGGAGCATACTCTGATTTTCTGTCTGGTAAAAGTGGACTAAGACTAATGCAAAAAATTGCTGATGGACAATGGAAGCCAATGACTTCTTATTATGAACGAGATCCTGTTCAAGGGTATGATATTCATACAACAATAGATACTGAAATACAGGATATTGTTCACCATGAACTGCTATATCAGTTAGAAAATTTTGAAGCCGATCATGGAACAATGATTGTAATGGAAACCAAAACAGGTAAAATTAAAGCTATATCCAATCTTGGTGTAAACCAAGATGGTAAATATTATGAAAGATTAAATTATGCTGTGGGTGAAAGTCATGAGCCAGGATCTACATTCAAACTAATGACTATGATTGCTGCTTTAGAGGACGGATTGATTAAACCCACTGATTCAGTTGATACAGAAAATGGAATCTTAAAGTTTTATAATAAATACGAAGTAAAAGATTCAAATAGAAGGGGTTATGGAAAGATTACAGCTGCAAGAGCATTTGAAGTATCATCTAATACTGGAATAGTTAAGCTTATATATGATAATTATAAAGATAATCCTGAAAGGATTGTTGATAGGCTTATTAATATGAAAATTGATAAAAAAATTGGAGTTGATATTCTAGGTGAGGGTGAGCCAAAGATTCCTCATCCATCAGATGATACTTGGAATGGAATATCTCTTCCATGGATGGCCTTTGGTTATGGTGTTAGTCTAACACCTTTGCAACAACTTACTTTCTACAATGCTGTAGCTAATAATGGAGAAATGGTTAAACCAAGTTTCATAAATAGTATTGGATCAATTGGAGAAAAACCAATTTATCAAATAGATAGAGAGATTATTATGCCTTCAATTTCTTCAAGAGAAACACTAAAATCAGTTAAGAAGATGCTGCTAAATGTTGTTGAAAAGCCATGGGGTACCGCAAATAACATATATGATAAAGACCTAAAAATTGCTGGTAAAACAGGAACAGCTCAAGTTGACTACACTAAAGATGAAACTCAATATATATCAAGTTTTGTTGGTTATTTTCCTGCAGATGACCCCAAGTACTCATCAATTGTTGTCATTCATAAACCAAAAAAATCTGAAGGTTATTATGGTAATACTGTAGCTGCTCCGGTATTTAAAAAAGTAGCAAAAAAAATTATGAATAATATTCCAATTGAGATTGAGATTAATACAAATAAACTTACTGTAGTGTTTTGAAAGAATTAAAAGAAATATTGTTTGGTGTAAATATTGATTCAGTTTATGGTGATACAAATCTTAGTATCTCAGGAATTTCTTTTGATTCAAGACAGATTAAACAAAATAATATATTCATTGCCATTAAAGGATATGACTTAGATGGTCATAATTATATAGATCAATCAATAAATAATGGAGCAATAGTAGTTGTCTGTGAATCGCTTCCAAAAACAATCAATAAATATGAAATTGTATTCATTAAGGTTAAATGTTCGAAAATAGCACTTTATACAATTTCTTCTAATTTATATGGTAATCCTTCTTCAAAAATAGACTTAATAGGAGTCACAGGAACTAACGGTAAAACTACTATAACTTCACTGCTATACAAGCTTTTCAATAATCAAGGAATTAAATCAGGTCTAATATCAACTATAAATATTGAATATGAAGAATTTACTGAAAATTCAAAAAATACAACTCCTGATCCTATTTTATTAAATCACCATCTAAACGAAATGGTAAAAAGGAACATCAAGGTATGTTTCATTGAAGTTTCATCTCATGGAATTAAACAAAAAAGAGTTTTTGGTAAAGATTTTAAAGGAATTGTTTTTACAAACTTAACACATGATCATATTGACTACCACAAGACATTTAAAGACTATAGAGATACTAAAAAAGAGGTTTTTGACACTCTTAATAAAAAATCGTTTGCATTAATAAATATTGATGATAAGAATGGGAAATTCATGACTCAAAATTCTTCTGCAAGAGTTTATACATATTCACTTAAGTCTAAGTCAAATTTTTCATGCAGAATAGTTGAACAACAACTTAATGGAATGTTGCTAAATATGGAAAATAGTGAAATCTGGACAAAATTAATAGGTGAGTTTAATGCTTATAATTTATTAGCAATTTATTCAGTTGGCAAAATTTATGAGATAGATTCATTAAATCTATTAACTAATATTAGTGAGCTTAATAGTGTACAAGGAAGACTTCAATCCTTTCTATCAAATAGTAATGTTACGGTAATAATTGATTATGCTCATACACCAGATGCAGTTGAAAATGTATTATCTACAATTAATAAGATTAAGAAATCTAATCAAAACTTAATTACGGTAATTGGATGTGGTGGAGATAGAGACAAAGCTAAAAGGTCAATGATTGGAAAGATATGTTCAGACCTTAGTTATAAAGTAATTTTTACATCTGATAATCCTAGATCAGAGAATCCAGAATCAATAATTAAAGATATAGTTTCAGGAGTATCAAACTACAACAATAATAAAATTTTGGTTCAGATTGAAAGGTCAAAGGCTATTGAAGAAGCAAAAAAAAATAGTGAGGAAGGAGATATAGTTCTTATTGCAGGAAAAGGACATGAAGACTATCAAATATTGAAAAATAAAGTAATCAAGTTTGATGATTTTAAAATAGCCAAAAAAATTTTTAATAAGTAAGTATGTTATATTATCTATTTGAATTTCTTGAAACACAATATAACCTTCCTGGAGCAGGCCTATTTGATTATTTGTCATTTAGGGCAGCCGTCTCGGTAATTATTTCACTAATAATATCTGTTGTCTTTGGTAAAAGAATAATTGAATATTTAAGAAAAAGACAAATAGGCGAGAATGTTAGAAAATTAGGTTTAGAGGGAGAAGAAAAAAAATCAGGTACACCAACAATGGGTGGACTAATAATAATTATAGCAACTATAATTCCTGTATTATTAATGTCCAACCTTGAAAATATATATATAAAAATATTACTGATATCAACAATTATACTTGGAATTATAGGTTTTATTGATGATTACATAAAGGTCTTTAGAAAAGACAAAAAAGGTCTCAAAGGAAAATTCAAAATTGCTGGTCAAACTATTCTAGGAATTTTTGTTGGAATTATTTTATTGACAAGTAACGATATAACTATAGTTGAGTTTTCTTCCTTAAGTGACATTGAAAGTATTGAAAATTTTCAATCCAATGAGATTAAATCATTTAAAACAACTATTCCATTTTTTAAAAATAATGAGCTAGACTATGCCCTTATTTCTAATGCTATTTTTAATAATGAAAATATGTTATGGCTAATTCTTATTCCAATAATAATATTTATCGTAACTGCAGTTTCAAATTCAAACAATCTTACAGATGGTCTTGATGGACTTTCAGCCGGAACTTCTGCAATTATAGTTTTTACTCTTGGAGTTTTTGCATGGACTTCAGGTAATATAATTTTTTCAAATTATTTGAATATTATGTACATACCTAGAGTAGGAGAAATTACAATCTTTATAGCTTCTCTTCTAGGATCTTTAGTTGGATTTCTCTGGTATAATACATATCCTGCTTCGATTTTTATGGGTGATACAGGAAGTCTTACTGTTGGCGGTCTAATTGCAGTTATTTCAATATTAATTAGAAAAGAACTAATGATTCCTCTTCTTTGTGGTGTATTCTTAATTGAAGCTATTTCAGTGATTTTACAAGTAGGGTATTTTAAAATAACTAAAAAAAGATTAGGTCATGGTAAGAGGATTTTTCTTATGTCTCCAATTCATCATCATTATCAAAAGTCAGGGTATCACGAAAGTAAAATTGTTTCAAGATTTTGGATAATTGGAATTTTTTTAGCCCTATTAACAATATTAACACTTAAGATTAGATGATAAAAAATTTAACAATACTTGGTGCTGGAGAAAGCGGATTTGGGGCAGCAATGTTAGCTTCAAAAAAAGGTTATAATGTTTTTGTATCAGATCTTAATCAAATAGATGATAATATAAAATTAATTTTTGAAAATTACTCAATTGAATATGAGGAAAATAAACATTCAATTGATAAAATTCAATCTTCAGATTTAATAATTAAAAGTCCTGGAATACCAAATTCAGCAGATATAATCATTAAAATCAAATCCCTGGAAATTCCTATAATCTCTGAAATTGAATTTGCAAGCAATAACTCTGATTCATTTAAAATATGTATAACTGGCACAAATGGGAAAACTACAACTACTAATCTAATTTATAATATTCTAAAAGCTGCAGGTCTTAGTGTAGGCATTGCAGGAAATGTTGGTGATAGTTTCTCCAAAATGTTGCTTTCAGGAGATAAAGACATATATGTACTAGAGGTAAGTAGCTTTCAATTAGATGATATTAAAGACTTTAAACCAAATATATCAGTGATTACTAATGTGCTAGAAGATCATCTAGATAGGTATGATTTCGATTTTAGTAAATACATAGACGCAAAAATGAAAATTATCTCAAATCAAGATAACTCTGACTATTTGATCTATAACTCTGATGATAAACAATTGGTTGATGCATTAGATAATGAGAAGTCAAAAGTAAAAAGAATTTCATATGGTGTTGAAAATCAAAATAAAAACTTAATAAATAATAATAAAAATATTCTGTCAAACAAAAAAAAAACAATTATGATAAATACAGAAGAACTTGCATTAAAAGGAAGGCACAATTTACTTAATGCTATGGCTGCACTATCAGTTTCAGATTTATTAAAAATTGAAAATGAAATAATAAGAGAAAGTTTATTGGGTTTTTCAGGACTTCCTCACAGATTAGAAAAATTTTTAAAAATACAAGGGGTTAATTATATAAATGACTCTAAAGCAACTAATGTAAATGCAGCATATTTTGCTTTAGATTCAATGAATTCTCCAACTGTATGGATTGTAGGAGGAGTAGATAAAGGAAATGACTACTCTGAGTTATTACCAATTGTTAGAGAAAAAGTTAAGGCAATAATATGTTTAGGAATTGATAATACAAAATTGTTAGAGACATTTAAGCCAATATCTGAAATAATTGTAGAAACTGAGTCAATAGATGAAGCAGTTAAGATTGCAAGTAAAATTGCTGAAAAAAAGGATAATGTTCTTCTATCTCCTGCATGTGCAAGTTTTGATTTATTTGAAAGTTATGAGGACAGAGGAAACCAATTTAAGCAAGCAGTAAGAAACTTATAAATGAGTTTAAAAAATATAGTTTTTGGGGATAGAGTTTTACTAGTAATTATAATATTACTTTCGTTATTCTCTTTTTTTCCAGTTTTCTCCTCTAGTTCATACTTATCATATGTTATAGATGGATCTTCACCACTATATTATTTAATTAAGCATTTCATAGTATTACTATTTGGATTTGCTTTAATGTTTTCAATAAAATTAATCCCTTATAATTTATATAAAGGAATGTCTATAATTCTTATGCCAATTGGAGTACTGCTTTTAGCTTATACATTATCTAAAGGTACGATAATTGCAGGTTCTGCTGCAAGCAGATGGATAGATATACCAATAGTTGGAATTAGTTTTCAAACCTCTTCATTAGCTGCAGTTATTATTATTACTTATGTTGCTAGGTATCTTTCAAAAGTAGATTTAAAAAAAATAAAATTCAAACAAACAATTTTACCACTATGGTTTCCTGTTTTTCTCTATATTTTATTGATACTTCCATCGAATCTATCTTCAGCATTTCTAATATTTTCCTCAATAATTCTAATATTGTTTATCTCGGGATTTCCTTTTAGACATATGGTTAAAATATTTTTAATATTGATGCTACTTCTTTCAAGCTTTTACCTTTTAGCTAAAACTTTTCCTGATCAATTCCCTAATAGAATTGATACATGGATTAGTAGAGTTGAAAATTTTAATTCTACTCAAAACCTAGATGCGAGTTATCAGATTGAAAGAGCAAAAATGGCAATCAATAATGGAGGATTAATTGGAGTAGGAGCAGGAAAAAGTATAATGAAAAATCACCTTCCACAAAGTAACTCAGATTTTATTTTTGCAATAATTGTTGAGGAGTTTGGTATAATAGGAGGATCTGTAATTATTCTGTTGTATGTACTTATGTTTTTTAGGATACTTATTATAACTCATAAGGCTGATGATAAGTTTGGCAAAATTCTAGTTTCAGGTTTAGGAATTTTGATTTTAATTCAAGCTTTTACTAATATCTCAGTTGCAACTCAAATAATCCCTGTAACAGGTCAAAATTTACCTTTAATAAGTAGTGGAGGTTCCTCGGCTTGGATGACATGTATATCTTTAGGAATGATTTTAAGTGTTAGTTCTTCGATTAAAAAAAAGAAAATTGGTTAGAAAAAATAAGTTTATAATATCCGGAGGAGGAACAGGAGGTCACATTTATCCTGCAATATCTATTGCTAATATGATAATGAAATCAATTCCAAATTCTGAAGTAAGATTTGTAGGTGCTATTGGTAAGATGGAAATGAAAATTATTCCAAAACATGGTTTTAAAATTAAGGGATTATGGATTAGTGGTCTTCAGAGATCACTTTCTATTAAAAATATTTTAGTTCCATTTAAGTTAATTGTTAGCTTAATTCAGTCCTTAATTGAGCTATTAATCTTTAAACCAAAATTTGTAATTGGAACAGGAGGATATGCTAGCTTCCCAATGCTATTTATTTCATCTCTATTTAAAGTTCCAACTTTAATTCAAGAACAAAACTCATTACCAGGAATTTCAAATAAACTTCTATCTAGATATGCAGATTATATTTCTGTTGCTTATGAAAAAATGGATAAATACTTCCCAAGTAATAAAATTTATTTAACAGGTAATCCAATTAGGGAATCAATTACAAAAAAAATAAATATTAGTCAATATAAAAAAACAAATAATATTACAGATGATATATTGGTATTAACTGTTCTAGGGGGAAGTCTAGGTGCAGAAAGGATAAATAGAATCATTGAAGATAATATTGAGTTTATAAAGTCTAAAAATGTATATCTTATATGGCAATGTGGTAGTATTTACTTTGAGAATTATAAACATTTTAATTCTGACTTTATAAAGATTATTGATTTTATAGATGATATAGATTCTGTATATCAGATTTCTGACATTATTATTGCAAGAAGTGGAGCATTAACTTTATCTGAATTAGCTGTTGTAGGAAAACCGTCCATTTTAATACCATCTCCAAATGTTGCAGAGAATCATCAATTTTTAAATGCTAAAACAATAGAGGAAAAGGATGCGTGTATTTGTATAGAGGAAAAGGAGTTGGAATTAATATTTAAAAATAAACTTGATTTACTCATAAATGATGAAAATCTAAGAAATGAACTGTCAAGAAATATCTCTAGAATGGGACTTCCATATGCTTCTAGTGATATAGTTGAAATAATTAAAAAACATTTTAACGATGAGCCATAATAAGTATTTTTTTATTGGAGTTGGAGGAATTGGAATGTCTTCTATAGCAAATTATCTTATTGATACTAAGAATATTGTTTTTGGATATGATAGATCATCGAATAAACTAGTTGATAAGTTAATAGATAATGGGCTTAAGTTTACCGATAAATTAGATATAGATCTAGTACCTAAGGAATTCCTTGATAATAATGTTATTGTTGTATATACTCCTGCGATAAAAAATGATAATGTGTTTCTTAATTATTTTTCAAATAAGAAAAGAAATAAAATTTTTAAAAGATCTGAAATATTAGGTCAAATATCAGCAAATTCAAAATGTATAGCAGTTGCTGGAACTCATGGCAAAACATCAACTACTGCTATCTTAAGTCATTTATTATACTCTAATCAAGTTAAATTTAGATCATTTGTTGGCGGAATAATGAAAGGATTTGATTCTAATTACATATCTACTGGTGATGAATATGTTATTATTGAAGCAGATGAGTATGACAGGTCTTTTCTTGCTCTAGATCCGGACTACTCTCTAATAACTTCTATTGAAAAAGACCATCTTGATGTTTATGATGACTTAGAATCAATTCTTACAAGCTTTGGGATTTTCTGTGATAAAACAAAAAAATCTGTAATAGCAGAAAAAGGCATTAATGTTAAAAAAGATTTCTCGTTTTCAATAGATGAAGATGCAGATTACTCTGTTGATATCATAAAAAACAACTTTAATGGAATTCATTTTAATTTTAAAACTCCAAATAATTTAATTTCAAACATTCATGCAAGAGTAATAGGAAAACATAACTTAAAAAATGTTATTTCAGCTTTAGCATTAATTGATCAAATCGAAAATTTCAATTTAGAAGAATTCATACCATATCTATCTGAATTTAAGGGTATTGAAAGAAGAATGAATATTTATAAATATGAAGATAAGGTAATTGTAGATGACTATGCTCATCATCCTACCGAAATAAAATCAATTTTTGATACAATAGATTCTAATTATCAAGACAAGACTAAAGCAGTTATTTTTCAACCTCACTTATATACCAGAACAAGGGATTTAATGGATGATTTTGCTAAAGTTTTATCTTATTTTCATGAAGTATATCTTTTAGATATATATCCTGCAAGAGAGAAGCCGATTAATGGAATAACTTCAGAAGTTTTACTGAATAAAATAGATGCATCAAAAAAAGAAATTGTTAAAAAGGTTGAAATCAATGATGTAATAAATAATACTAATTGCAAAACAATTGCAATTCTTGGTGCAGGTGACTTAACTGTTAATCTAAATAAAAAAATATTTACTAATGAATAGATTTTTAACTACAGTTTTCATGCTATCACTAATATCATTTATGATATTATTAAGCTCATTTATTGAATATGAAAATCATGAATCAAATACAGAATACAACGTTTATTATGCTTTTGATAACCTATATAATAATAAGGCAACAATCGATAGTATTATGACAAATAAATCAAATATTGAACTAATAAAGGCAAATAAATTAAATGAGATTGAGTCAAAATTACATGAAATAGAATCTATACATGAAGCTAATATATTCAGAGATTTTAATTTCAATCTCTCAATAAATATTGTAGAAAGAGTTCCTTTAGCTTATTATGAAAAAAATGATTCATATATAGATCTATCAGGAAAAATTATAAAAAGAAATAAAGAATTAGATTATAAATTGCCAATATTATCAGGAGATACCTCAAAAAATAATATAAAAATAGTAGTAGATGTTATTAAGGCATTCAATGAAGATGTTTTCTTAAACAGAGAATTAGAAAGGATATGGTTTAATGAAGATGAACTTTTTTTGAAGTTAAATAGCTTTCAATTTGATATAAGGTTTGGAGATAACAATAAAATGAATAAAAAATTAGAAATGTTAAAAGGATTCTGCTTATATAATATGGAGAATAAGGGAAATGAAATTTATAAGCAGATTGATTTAGTATATGATAACCAATTAATAGCAATTAAATAATAAATTCATGAATAATAAATTTTCAGTAGGTCTTGATATTGGTACAACAAAAATTGTAGCAATGGTTGGAGAAAAAAATCAGTTTAATAAAATTAAGGTTCTTGGTGTAGGGAAATCTCAAAGTCTGGGAGTCCACAGGGGAGTTGTTAATAATATTACACAAACTATTCAATCAATTAAAATTGCTATAGATGAAGCTCAATCTAAATCAGGTATAGAAATAAAAGATGTCGCAGTTGGTATTGCAGGTCAACATATCAGAAGTCTTCAACATAGTGATTATATAACTAGAGAAAATCCAGATGAGGTAATTAATAATGACGATATAGATAAATTAATTGATCAAGTATATAAATTAGTTATGTTGCCTGGTGAAGAAATTATTCATGTTCTACCTCAGGATTTTAAGGTTGATGGTCAATCTGAAATTAAAGAGCCTATAGGTATGTATGGAAGTAGGCTAGAGGCTAATTTTCATATTGTAGTTGGACAAGTATCATCAATTAGAAATATTGGTAAGTGTATTAAAAGTTCAGGATTAGAGATGGGAGATATAACTTTAGAACCATTAGCCTCTTCTGATGCTGTTCTTTCTTTTGAAGAAAAAGATGCAGGAGTTGCTTTAATAGATATTGGTGGTGGAACTACAGATGTAGCAATTTTTAAAGATGGTATTATAAAACATACTGCAGTTATACCTTTTGGTGGAAATGTAATTACTGAGGATATCAAGGAAGGATGCTCAATAATTGGTAATCAAGCAGAACAATTAAAAATAAAGTTTGGATCTGCATGGCCTGGAGAAAATAAAGATTCAGATATAGTATCAATTCCTGGAATTAGGGGGAGAGATCCAAAAGAAATATCACTTAAAACATTATCTAAAATTATCAATGCAAGAGTTGTAGAGATAATTGAGCAGGCTTATTTAGAGATTAAGAATTATGGTCATGAAGATTCAAAAAAGAAACTTATTGCAGGAATTGTTTTAACTGGAGGAGGTAGTCAGTTAAGACACCTTAAACAACTGGTTGAATATATAACCGGTATGGATACAAGAATAGGTTATCCAGGAGAACACCTCTCTGGAGACTCAAATGAGTTCAATCCAATTTATTCTACAGCTGTTGGACTATTAATGAAAGCAATAGAGAATAATTCTGAAAACTTAACTAGTGATATTTCTAATTCTACTGGAAATGATCTAGTGAATCAAGAAAGAAAGACAATTCTATCTAAGTGGGGAGAAGGTTTTAAAAAATTTATAGATAACGTGGACAATACATACGATAATTAACAAAAATTAAAAAAAATAGAATAGATATGGATACAAATTTTAGTTTCGATTTACCAAAAAACAAAAGTAATGTTATGAAAGTAATGGGAGTAGGAGGTGGAGGAAGTAATGCTGTAAATTACATGTATAAACAAGGAATCAAAGGTGTTGATTTCATTGTTTGTAATACTGACTCTCAAGCTCTTGAAGAGAGTCCTGTGCCTAATAAAATTCAGCTAGGAGTTAATCTTACTGAAGGTTTAGGTGCTGGAGCAAATCCAGAAATAGGAAAATTAGCTGCTTTAGAAAGCTATGAGGAGTTAAAAAATTTACTAGAAACACAAACTAAAATGTTGTTTATAACTGCTGGAATGGGCGGAGGTACAGGAACTGGTGCTGCTCCAATAATAGCTGAAATGGCAAAGGAATTTGATATCTTGACTGTAGGAATAGTTACTATACCATTTAATTTTGAAGGAAAAAATAGAGAGCTACAAGCTATTAAGGGTTTAGAGAAATTAAAAAGATCTGTAGACTCTTTAATTATAATAAATAATAATAAATTAAGAGAAGTATATGGTAACCTTGGATTTAAAGAAGGATTCTCAAAAGCTGATGAGGTACTTGCTACAGCTGCGAAGGGAGTAGCTCAAGTTATAACCCATCATTATACTCAAAATATTGATTTAAAAGACGCCAAAACAGTACTTTCAAATAGTGGTACTGCTATAATGGGCTCTTCAACTGCAAGTGGATCTAATAGGGCAAATGAAGCGGTTATAAAAGCTTTGGACTCTCCATTGCTTAATGATAACAAAATAGAAGGTAGTAAAAATGTTCTTCTGTTAATTATTTCTGGATCTGATGAGATTACTATAGATGAAATAGGAGAGATTAATGAGCATATTCAGAATGAGACAGGTAACAGTGCAAATATAATAATGGGAGTTGGAGAAGATCTTGATCTTGGAAATAATATATCTGTTACTGTTATCGCTACTGGATTTGGTGATGAGAAACAACAGAGTTTAGTGAACTCAGAGACAAAGAAAGTTATTTATACACTTGATGAAGATCATCCATTTGAAAAGAAATTAATTGAAGAAGATATAGATGAGGAAACTGAAATAATAGAAGATAAATCAAATGAGGAAAGTCCTTACGATTTTCAGCAAAAGAAGATTGAGAGTGAAATAAATGAAATTTTAAGAAACATAGAAATTAGTTATGAAGTAGTTGAAGCAGATGAACAATTAATAAATATAAATGAAATTGAAATAATAGATTTTGAACATGTTTTACCTGAGGATATAGGTATTATAGATAATCAGGAAAATTATGATGAAATATCATTTGGTCTATTTTCAGATAATTTGGAGAAAGAAGTAATTAATAATAATGACTATGAAGAAAATAATGTTGATGAACAAACTTCGCAATTTGATGAAATAAATTCTTATGTGGATAATGAAGATGAGGAAGGTATAGAGTTTATAAAATTAGATCTTAATGATAATGTAAATCAAATAAAAGAAATTAAAACAGGTGAAGAAGAATCCAATAATGAAACCATAGATTACCAAGAAGATAATTATTTATTTGAAAAACCAATAGAGGTGGATTCCGATAATGAAAATATAATTAGGAGGGAAAATTTAAAAAAATATAACCATATTTTTAAAAGTAATAACTCTTCAATTGAAGATTTAGAAAAAATACCAGCATATAAAAGAATGGGTATTGAAATAAATAATTCAAAGTCTGAAAGTGATGAAATATTTTCAAAGACTATTCTAAATGAAGAGAATAAATTAGAATTCCCAGATGTTAATACATATTTAAATGATAACGTAGATTAATTAAAATGAATATAGAAAATCAAATAAATGAGTCTATTAAAGACTCAATGAAAAAAAAAGATAGTCTTAGACTAGAATCGTTAAGATCGATTAAATCTGCAATTCTACAAGAGAAGACTAAGTTTTCTTCACATAAGACTTTAGATGAGAATGAAATTTTAAAAATTCTTCAAAGGCTTGTTAAGCAAAGAAATGATAGTGCAAAAATCTATAATGAACAAAATAGAGAAGATTTAGCAAATATTGAGGTTGCCCAATCAAAAATTATTTCAGAGTTTCTTCCAGAACAACTAAATGAAACAGAATTAACTGAAATAATCAACACTACAATAACTGAGTTAAATGCTACCTCAATGAAAGATATGGGAACTGTAATTTCTGAAGTTAATAAAAAAGTATCAGGAAGAGCCGAGGGAAGAGTAATAGCTGAGATAGTAAAAAATAAATTATCAAATTAATAAGTTGTAGAACCTCTAAGTAACTATATTTCTAGACTCATCTTTACTTTCATACTCTTTAGATTCAATTATATTAATAAGTCTAATACAAATTATATATATATCTTTAAATGAGATATAAAGGGGTGTTAATGCAATTCGAATTATATTAGGCGGTCTAAAATCTACAATAATCTTTTTTTCCCCATGATATTCTGGATCTGTAAGACACTTTGTTATTCTCCAAGATTCTTCATGGACTATTGATATATGAGAACCTCTATCATCTTTATTTTTAGGAGTGATAATTTTAAATCCTAAATTCATTAACCTGTCATTAAAAATTTCAGTAAAAAAGTTAAATAAATCTACAGCCTTATTCTCTAGTTTTTTAGTTGTTGCATTTATAGTTATGTCTAGTGAAGAGTCTAGAGTAGACATTGAAATTATATGAGGTGTTCCACTTGAGAATTTACTCATTGATTCTGACTGAATATATGTCTTTGAAAAATTAAATGGATTTGAATGACTAAACCACCCTTTTATTGGGGACTTAAGGCCTATCTGTTTTTCATTTCTAGCATATATAAAAGCTGGTGAACCTGGACCTCCATTTAAATATTTATAGGTACAACCTATCGCATAATCAATATTATTGACTTTCATATCAATATCTATAGCTCCAATTGCGTGACTTAAATCCCAAATAACAATGCTATCATTTTCTTGACAAATTCTATTTATTTTTTTTACAGGATATCTGTATGAAGATTTGTAATTAACTAGTGATAGAACAATTATACCTTTATTATTCTTAATAAATTGTTCAAGCACATCAATCTCTGGTAAATAATTTTCATACTCTAGAAGATTAAATTTTAAATTGTAGTCATTACAAATGCCCTCGCAGATATATTTATCTGAAGGAAAATTAAGATTGTCAGTAGAGATATTTATAATACTGTTGTTCCTTTTTATAAGGCTTAATAATAACTTATAGAGATTTAAAGAAGTAGATCCTCCTACATATATTTCAGTTTCATTTGAATTCAAGATTGTAGAAATTTTCTTAGAAACTTTATTAGGTAGGTTTATCCATGAGTTATTCCAGCCAGAGATAAGATTTTGCCCCCATTCATTATTTATAACTTTATTAAGGGCTTCTTTAGTTTTTTTTGAAAGTAGACCAAGAGAATTACCATCAAAATATAATTTATCATCTGGATAGATGAATTCACTTTTGAATTTATTTAATTTATCTTTTGAATCTAATTCTTTTGCTAATTCTTCTAGTCTATCCAAGTTTCATAAATTTTTTTTGCCCATTCCAAGTACATCAATCCACTTGGATGAAGATTATCAGAAGCTATTAAATTACTTTCATTTATTGCTCTTCTGGAAATCTCTGTAACATCAACATACTTGAGTCTATTAATATTTGCAAAAGTTATTAAGCTATTGTTAAATAAATTTATTTTAGATGAAATTTCTTCTCTATTATGTGAATTTCCAAAAGGAGTATATCCCCAATCTGGTATAGAAATAATAATGATATTTCCATTACTTTTTTTAAGACTATTCATCTTATCCATTAGTTTGTTAAGATCTTTCTCAAATTCATCAATAGATCTTGAATTAAATTGGTTGTTTACTCCAATTAAAAGAGAAACATAGTCATACTTTTGAGCAAAGTTGGTCTGACTTATTGCATTCAAAAGATCATAAGTCTTCCAACCAGTTTCAGCTATGATTTCAGGTTTTTCAAAGTCTAGACCATTTTCATATGCAATTTCAACAAATTGATTTGGCCATCTTTCATTTTCGTTTACTCCTTCTCCAATTGTGTAGCTATCACCTAGAGCTAGAAAACTAAATTTTGAAATACTTGAGTTAGTTAAATCAATTTCATTTGATTCAGAATTTTCATTCTTAATATTACTATAGTTTATGTCGTTTTCTGAAGTATTTTCAGGACTACAGGATAATGACAATAAAAAAATAGAAACTAATATACTTCTAATGAATATTTCCATTTATAATTTTACTGAATATAAATTTATTAATTATCTTATTTAAGAGCATCAATTGCAATATTATAATCGGGTGAATTAAATATGTAACTTCCAGCAACTAAAACATCTGCTCCATTAGATTTAAGGTTTTGAAAGTTATCTTTATTTACTCCTCCATCTACTTCTATTAAAGCATTTGATTCATAGGAAATAATTAATTGTTTTAATTCTTTAAGTCTCTCTGTTGTGGATTCAATAAATTTTTGACCAGCAAATCCTGGATTAACTCCCATTAAACAAATTAAATCGACCTCTTTGATGTATTCTTTTAATTCATATATAGGAGTTTCAGGATTTATAGCAATTCCAGCCTTTAGTGAAGATTCATGAATCTTATTAATTATTTGATTTAAATTATTTGTTGCCTCTATGTGAACTGTAATTATATCAGATCCAAGATTTATAAATTCGGTTATATACTTTTCAGGCTCAACGATCATAAGATGAACATCTAAAGGCTTTTTAGTTAGTTGTCTTATGGTCTTAACAACTGGCATACCAAAAGATATATTAGGAACAAACAGTCCATCCATTACATCAAGATGAAACCAGTCAGCATTGCTTTTATCTATTTTAGAACACTCTAAAGATAAATTAGCAAAATCTGCTGCAAGAATAGAGGGAGAAACTTTTATTGACATATTTGCCAATATATAGTTTTAAAAAATAATACAGAAAATCAATTAGAAAAAGATATAAACATGCTCACCTAACTATCCAAGATAAGTTTTCAGAATTTTGCTCCTAGAGGTATGCTTTAACCTTCTAATTGCCTTTTCTTTGATTTGTCTAACTCTTTCCCTAGTCAAATCAAATGTTTCACCTATTTCTTCTAAAGTCATGGCATGTTGGTTGCCAAGACCAAAATACAATCTTACAACATCAGCTTCTCTTGGGGTTAGAGTATCAAGCGCTCTTTCAATTTCAGTTCTAAGTGATTCATGAAGAAGTTGTCTGTCAGGATTTGGTGATTCTCCACTATTTAAAACATCATATAAGTTAGAGTCTTCACCTTCAACTAAAGGTGCGTCCATTGATACATGTCTTCCAGAATTTTTTAAAGATTCTTTTACATCATTAACAGTCATATCAAGCTCTTTAGCAATTTCTTCTGCTGAAGGTGCTCTCTCATGAGCTTGCTCTAGAAACGCATAAGTTTTATTTATTTTATTAATCGAACCAATCTTATTTAATGGTAATCTAACAATTCTTGATTGTTCAGCTAAAGCTTGCAGGATTGATTGCCTAATCCACCAGACAGCATATGAGATAAATTTAAAACCTCTAGTTTCATCAAATCTTTGGGCAGCCTTAATTAGACCAAGATTACCTTCATTAATAAGGTCGGGAAGTGTTAATCCTTGATTTTGGTATTGCTTAGCTACAGATACTACAAACCTTAAATTGGCTTTAGTAAGTTTTTCTAGTGCAAATTGATCTCCGGCTTTAATCCTTTGAGCTAATTCAACTTCTTCCTCCGCAGTAATAAGGTCAACCTTACCAATCTCCTGAAGATATTTATCTAGAGAAGCAGTTTCTCTATTGGTTACCTGTTTAGTTATTTTTAATTGTCTCATAGACTAATTAATGCCACAAAAATTGTTCCAAATTGAAAAAAAATTAAGATTTTTTTTCAAGTAAAACTTTTCTTGAAATTTTAGATTTTTTTGTTCTAGGGTCAATTCCCAGATATTTAATTTCAATTTTATCGCCAATATTCAAATAATCCGTAACATTATTAACTCTCTCCCATGCAATTTCAGATACATGTAGAAGAGCCTCTTTGCCAGGCACAAATTCAACTACTGCCCCAAAATCAAGAATCTTGATTACTTTGACATTATAAACTTCATCGATTACAGGCTCAAAAACTAGATTTTTAATTCTGTCAATAGCATAGTTAATCTTTTCTTGATCAACCCCTAAAATTTCAATAACACCAATTTCATCTTTCTCATTTATTACAATTGTAGTTTCAGTATCCTTTTGAAGTTCTTGAATATTTTTACCTCCTGGCCCTATTACCAGTCCAATAAAGTCTTTGGCAATTTCAAGATTAACCATTTTTGGAGCATGAGCTTTAACTGAATCTTTTGGATTATTTATTGTTTCATCTAATTTATTCAATATATCTAATCTTCCATTTTTAGATTGACCAAGTGCTTCAATTAAAATCTCGTATTTTAATCCTTTAATTTTAATATCCATTTGACATGCAGTGATTCCATCTTTAGTACCTGTTACTTTAAAATCCATATCCCCAAGATGATCTTCATCACCTAAAATATCAGATAATACAGCATATTTATCACCATCGGTAATTAAACCCATTGCTATCCCTGAAACATTACTTTTAATATTAATTCCAGCATCCATCAATGCAAGAGATCCCGCACAGACTGAAGCCATAGAGGACGATCCATTAGATTCTAAAATTTCAGATACAATTCTAACTGTATAAGGACAATCAGATGGCATAACTTTTTTAAGAGCCCTTTGAGCAAGATTTCCATGACCAACTTCTCTTCTTGAAGTTCCTCTCAATGGTCTTGCCTCTCCAGTTGAAAATGGTGGAAAATTATAATGTAAATAAAAGGTTTCTTCAGATTGATCAGTTGGCATATCAATTACGTTAGCTTCCCTGCTTGTTCCAAGTGTAACCGAAGTCAGAGCTTGCGTTTCACCTCTAGTAAAGACTGCAGATCCATGAGTAGATGGTAGGTAATCGATTTCAGTCCAGATATTTCTAATGTTATCAGGTTTTCTTCCATCAAGCCTTATACCTTCATTAAGAACTAAATCCCTAACTGCCTTTTTTTGTGATTTATTATAGTAATTTAGAATTAGATCTTTTTTTTCTTCAAATGATTCTTCGTCAAACGATTCGACTAATTCTTGCTTTATTGTTGAAAAAAGTTCACTTCTTTCATTTTTAGAAAGACCTTTTTTTGCTATATCATAACATTTTTGATAAGTTTTTTCAATAATTTGATTTTCAAGCTCTGTGTCTTCCTCAGCGGAATCATATTCCCTTTTTTTAGAACTGACTCCAACAAGTTCAATCAGCTCTTTTTGAGCCTTAATTTGAGCTTTTATTTCCTCATGAGCATATCTTATTGCTTCTGTCATTTCCTCTTCAGAAATCTCATTAAATTCACCTTCAACCATAACAACTGAATCTTCACTAGCACCAACTATCATATCTATATCAGATTCTACAAGCTGAGCTTTTGATGGATTTATTAAGAAATTTCCATCAATTCTCGCCACTCTAACTTCAGAAATAGGACCATCAAATGGTATATCTGATAATGATAGTGCAGCAGAAGCAGCCAAACCAACTAATGCATCTGGCATTACGTTTTCATCATGAGACATTAATTGTATCATAACCTGGGTTTCATTATAATAATCTTTAGGGAATAAAGGCCTTAGAACTCTGTCAACAATTCTCATTGTTAAAATTTCTTCATTACTTGGTCTTGCTTCTCTTTTAAAAAAACCGCCTGGAAATCTTCCAGCAGAAGCAAATTTCTCTCTATAATCCACTGTTAAAGGAAGAAAATCTAGCTTTGACTCTCCATAATTAGAAACTACTGTAGATAAAAGCATACAGTTGCCCATTTTTATTACTACTGAGCCGTGTGCTTGTTTTGCTAGTTTACCTGTTTCAATGATAATTTCACGTCCATCATTTAAAACAATTGTTTTTGATAAAGGTTTTGGATTCATAATTTAGTTTAGGTTTAAATTAATTGTTGTGTGAAAATGTAGACAACCAAACTAAATTTTACTTTCTGATACCAAGTTTTTTAATTATATCACGGTATCTTTCAATATCTGTTTTCTTTAAGTACTCAAGTAAGTTTCTTCTTTTACCAACCATTTTAACAAGCGATTTCTCTGTATTGAAATCCTTTGCATTACTTGTAAGATGATTAGAAAGATGCTCTATTCTTTTCGAGAAAAGTGCAACTTGACTTTCAGCAGAACCGGTATCTTTGATGTTTTTACCAAATTCTTTAAAAATATCTTTTTTCTCAAGTACTGTCATTCAGTTATTTTTGAGCCGCAAATATAGTAGTTTATATTTAAATAAGTAAATTATTATTCATATTTACGAAGAGGAGAATTTTGAATTAAATCGATGTACAAATTAATTTTCTTTTTTAGTTCTTTTCTGTGCACTATAAAATCTAAAAATCCTTTTTCTAAAAGAAATTCACTCTTTTGAAATCCCTCAGGCAGGTCCTTACCAGTTGTGTCTTTTACAACCCGGGGGCCAGCAAAACCAACAAGAGCATTAGGTTCCGCAATGTTTATATCACCTAACATGGCAAAGGAAGCAGTTGTTCCCCCTGTAGTTGGATCAGTACAAACCGAAATATATGGTAATTTGGCTTCAGATAGATCATTTAACATAGCAGAGGTTTTTGCCATTTGCATAAGTGATGTAGCTGATTCCATCATTCTTGCACCTCCTGATTTTGAAATAATAACTAAAGGGCATTTATATTTTATAGCATAACTGATTGATAGAGATATTTTTTCTCCTACAACTGATCCCATTGAACCACCTATAAACTTGAAATCCATGCATGCTATTACTATATTTTTACCAAAAGACTTTCCGAATCCTATTCTTATCGCATCTTTTAGACTTGTATTAGCCTGTGCTTCTTTCAATCTATCAGAGTATTTTTTTTGATCTTTGAATTTTAGAAAATCAACAGATACCATATTAGCATTCAACTCTTTGTAATTATTATCAAAAAGTATCTCAAAGTACTCTCTACTACCAATATGGACATGATAATCATCTTCAGGACTTACATATAGGTTCCCTGAAAGCTCTTTTGTATCAATAATTTTTCCACTTGGTGTTTTATACCACAGACCAGCAGGAATGTCTTTTTTTTCCTCTGTCTTTGTACTAATATTTTTGTTTGTTCTTTTGAACCAACTCATACTAATAGATATTAATCTAAGGTATTGATATTATTTAAATCTTCAAAAGCTTTAATTAGTCTAGCTTTAAAGCTTTCTTCACCCTTTCTTAACCATACTCTAGGATCATAATACTTTTTATTAGGAATATCATGTCCATCAGGGTTTCCAATTTGGCTTTTTAAATATTCTGAATTTGAATTCATATAATCCCTAATACCTTCAGTAAAGGCATATTGAAGATCAGTATCAATATTCATTTTTACAACTCCATACTCAATTGCTTCTCTAATTTCCTGTAAAGAAGATCCTGATCCCCCATGAAAGACAAAGTCAAGTGAGTTATGAGGTAAATTAAATTTATTTGAAATAAATTCTTGAGAGTTCTTTAAAATTTTAGGGGTAAGTTTGACATTTCCTGGTTTGTATACTCCATGAACATTTCCAAAAGCAGCTGCAATTAAAAATTTATCACTTATTGAGCTTAATTCAGAGTATGCGTATGCTACTTCTTCAGGCTGTGTATATAACTTTGAGCTATCAATGTCTGTATTGTCAACACCATCTTCTTCTCCACCTGTTACACCAAGTTCTATTTCAAGTGTCATATCAAGGTCTGTTAATTTCTTTAGATATTCTTTACAAGTAGCAATATTTTCCTCTATAGGTTCCTCAGAAAGATCTATCATATGAGATGAAAATAATGGATATCCGTTTTTTTTATAGAATTCTTTACCATGAATAATAAGTCCATCTATCCATGGAAGGATTTTTCTTGAGCAATGATCAGTATGAATTATAACTTTTGATCCATAATTATTAATTACTTCATGAATATGATATGCACCAGAAATTGATCCTGAAATAGAAGCATTAAAGTTGCTATTAGACATTCCTTTTCCTGCAATAAATTGAGATCCTCCATTTGAAAATTGAATTATAACAGGACTATTAATTTGTGATGCAGTTTCTAGAACTGGATTTATAGTATTTGTTCCCGAAACATTTATTGCTGGAATAGCAAATTTTTTCTCTTTAGCAATACTAAAAATTTTTTGATTTTGTTTTCCGTAAATAAAGTTATTGTTCAATTTGAATTTTGTTAAAGTTCGTCAAAATTATTAAACTTAATTTAAAATGGATAATTAATTCCAATATTATAAACTGCTTTTTTTAATTTGAAATCATTAAACCACCTTTTACCTTTAATTTGTGAGGGGTTATGTGTTTTAAATCCGACATCTAATCTTAAAACAAAAAAGTTAAAGTCATACCTTAATCCAGCCCCAGATCCTACTGCTAGTTCTTTTAAATCAGAAAAATTGTCAAAAGTCATTGATTTGTCATCAACATTATCATTAAAATTCCAAATATTACCTATATCAATAAACAATGCACCATTAAGTTTTCCACTAATCTTAGATCTATATTCAAAATTAAAAGCAATTTTAAAATTTGCTTCATTAAATTCATTTATATTATTGCTGCTACCTGGCCCTAATTTATAAGCTTTCCAAGCTCTATTATCGTTAGATCCTCCAGCATAATATGATCTAGAAAAAGGTATATAGTTTGAATTCCCATATGGAACTGCAACACCTGTAAAAGCTCTTAGAGCAAAAACATTTCCACTATTTAGTAAAAAATGTTTAATGTAATTAATTTCAGCCTTTGCGTACTGGGATGGAATTATATTTGAAATTTCTACTTTACCATCAGAGTTAATATTGTTTGATTTTAAAATTTCGTTAAATAAATTACCAACCAATTCCAGCTTTACTCTTATTTGAGAGAAATCCTCATCTAAGAAGCTTTCTTGAGTATTTCTATTAATAGTTAAAGATGATCCAATAATAATATTATTTTCAGTTAGTCTTTCTTTCCTCTCTAAAATTGAATTTACATCTTTAAAAAATTCGTTATCATCTTCTAAACTAGTTTCATTGTTTAAAACTTGCTTTATAAATTTATTTGTACCATCGGGAATTAATAAATCTCCATTTTCATCAATTATTGATTGATCAAGATTGTATAATGAAGAAATATAATTCAGTTTATCATAAGAGTTTCTGTAGACATTAAAATAATTTGAGATATTTTGATTATTGACATACTCAAAGTCTAGAATTTTAAAATTTACTTTAGAATATGCTTTTGGACTCCAATTAATCTCATAAATACTACTGTAGTATTGTTTATCAAGACCAATATTTTTTTGCAGCGTTGTTCCTAAAATTATATTTGTTACCGGGTTCATTTCTTTCCTAATAATTTTATTAGAATTAAATGGAAGAACAGCTCTAGGTATCCTTAGATTTAAATTACCCCCTAACTCAAAAAGATTGAAGAATGAATCATCTAAAATTGATATATCCTTAGAAGCACCAATTGAATTTTTAAGGTTAATTGAGAGATTTTCAGTTCTTCTAAAAATATTTCTTATGTTTAAATTAGATCCTAAAGAAATACCGAAGTCTTCAATATTTGAATGTGTAAAATCTAAATCAAACCCAAGACTGAATCTTTCTCTTGGAAATAGAAAAATTGATGATGTAAGTGATTTATCATTTTCTTCATAAATAATTCTTGGGTATTTAAAGTTTCCTAGATTAGAAAAATATCGGGAAGTAAGTATTTTATTCTCTTCACTGTAATAATCTGTTTTATTAAAAAAAATTGGCTCAGTAAGAGATTTAGGATAGTAGTTTAGTTTTCCTTTTGAAAAAATATTAATACCGTTATAATTTATTGAATCTGTATATGAATCAATATTAGATAGTTCATCCAATGATTCTACGAATATATTTATATTATCAATTTTCTTTATTTGGTAATCAGTCTCTTGGTCTATGTTTTTGACATTTAAAATTATTGGTATTTTTTTTAAATTACCGGTACTATCAATTAGTACTTGATAATTAATACTTCTTTGCTGGAAGTTATTTATCCCATTATTTTTGAATAATTTAATAAGTCTATCTCTCTCCAATACAAGTTTATCAATTGTAAAGAATTCACCTTTTTTTATTCGGCTTTGACTAATGTTGACTTTATACAGAGAATCTAGATCTTTAGATTCGATATTTACAGTTATTGAATCAATCAAATACCTTTCTTTGGTTTCTACTGAATATTTGGCAGTTAATTGATTGAACTCTATAATTGAGTCATATGTAATATTTGAGTCAAAATAACCTTTGCTATCATAAAATCTTTTAAGTCTTTCTATGTTTTTTTTAATATCAATATCATTTATAGTAATTGGTTCTTGCCCAATGTTTTTTAGGAAATCGTTAAATGAGTTATTATACCTCTTTAATTGATCTATTTGTTTATTAGAAATAAGTTTTTCTAATCTATTAGATCTATTTTCATTCTTTTCTAACCATATTCTAAACTTCTCATCAGGATTATCATTAGCAAGATTATTAATTGCTAATCCAAGTGGATATCTTAAAAATTTATTAACGGGTGATGGTTGAATAAGTAAATTGACGGGATCTTTTTTAACAATACTATCGTTAACTTCAAGTATATTTTTAACAAGAATTGGGTCATCAAATTTATTATAAATCTTTGAACTACAACTACTTATGAATATTAAGAGAGCTAATAAAAAAAGTGAAAAATTTCTAGTAAAAGTCAATTTTTTTTTTTTTTTCTAAATTACATTTTTTAGCTCAATAATTTCTTTGTCGTACTAGTTCAAATATTACTGCTGAAAATGCAGCAGATACATTTAATGAATCTATATTAGAGCTAATTGGAATCATAAGTATATCATCAGAAAGGTTTAAAACTCCTTTTGTAATTCCTTTATCTTCAGATCCTAAAATTAAACCTACTGATTTTTTATAATCCTTATTATAAATACTTTTACTAGCTTTTTCTGATAAACTATAAATTTCTATGCCTAATGATTTTATGTGAATTATTGCATCTTTTAAATTATTAACTCTTGCAATCGGTATGTTAAATACTGATCCAGATGATGTTTTTATAACATCTGAGTTTATAGGGGCTGAGTTATTCTGTGAAATAATTATTCCAGTTACTCCAGCAGCAACTGATGTTCTTATTATAGCCCCAAAATTTCTAGTGTCAGTTATGCCATCTAAAAGTAAATAAGTAAGTTGTTTTGACTCATTATATGTCAATTCTATTAATTCTTCGATTGACATAAGTGGAACTGGAGATAAAATTGCTACAGCTCCTTGATGGTTCTTATTTTTATACTTATTAAATTTTTCTTTTGGAACATATGAATATTTTATGCTCTCTTTTTCTAGTTTTTCTACTAATGACCTAAACAGAATACTTGAGGAGGATGACTTAATTAATAAAACTTTTGATATTTCCTTTGATGAATCAATTGCCTCTATTATACTTCTTAAACCATATATTTCTATGTTTTTATTCATATTAAAAAAAAGGAGGTTTTATAAAACCTCCTTTTAAATTAGTCAAAATTTAAATGACTATCTACATACATTAGTAGCAAAATTATTTTTAAAAAAAATATGTCAAAAAAAACCCACCATAAAGGTGGGTTTTATTATTTATCAAATTAAACTTGGTTTAATTGAAAATTGGAACTTTTACAAATTGATCAACAATTCCAGGGAAATTTTCATTTGATGAAGACTCCTCAGCTGGATAGAAATATCTTTGAGGAATAACATTTGTGTTAGTATTTTTAACTCTTGTTCCAATTAAGTTATTGTTTCTTCTAACATCATGGTAAGTAGGACCTCCAATAACAGATTTGAATTTTTCAATCATAATCTCCATTGTCATTGCAGCTGAAGTACTTAATCCTCTGTTTACCATACCTCCAGCAGCAAAATCTGCTGTTGTGTATGCATCAAAGTTTCCTCCATACTTACTATTGTTACTAGCTCTTACTGCGTTTAATGCAGCTAATGCATCATTTGGACTAGTTCCTACTGATGTTTCAGCAATAATTAATTGAACTTCTTCAAATGAAACAACTGGATAATTTCTGTCAACAGCGGCAAAACCGTCAGTTGTATTCATACTAACTCCATTACTTTGATCGACATACCATGCAAATCTACCTGACTCATCAGTTTTTGCGTTTCCGCTATATATTGATGATGCAGGATTAATTAAGTCTGACATGTAACTATTTTGAACTCTAAGATAATCTTGTCTTTCTTCGACTTCGAACATCCAGAATAAGTTCTCCATGTAGTTTGTAGTAGAATGTATAATATCCCAATCGTTATCAGTACTAGTGAAGTTTGCAGCTCTTGCAGAAGCTAACGCAGCTGAATTGTTACCCATGGCCAAGTTATATCTAGCCAAAAGAGCATTACCTACTTGACTCCAAGTTGAAGACGTAGAAAATACATTGTTTGCAGCAGATACGCTACCAGCTTTTTGAATACCAGACTGAATTAATGCAATTGCACCATTCATTACAGTTGCCTGCGACTCATAAACTGGATCTGGGAAGTCAAGGTTATTAACCTCTGAAAAAGGAATATCTCCAAAAACAAGTGCTGTTTCTGCAAAATAATATCCCTCAAGTATTTCAGCAATACCTTGAATTTGAGCGTTACCAGCTTCTACAGCTTTTGCTTTTGCTACTTGAGCTTGAGAAACTCCAGCAGAAAGACCATCTGACCAAAATTCGCCATAGCTATTAGAATTTACTGAATAAATATTCCAAGTTGCGTACTGTCTATCAAACCCAGTAAGTTGGTCTGTGAACATTGCTGCAACCCTTGCAGGCGCAGCCTCAGCAACAGCAGCAACATTTAACAAAGCATGATTTATAATTAAACCAATAGGAGCATCAGTAAACGCATTTGGGTTATCATTTAAGTCCTCGTCTATTTCACATCCTATGAATAGAGAGGTAATTGCTAAAAGTGTTATAAATTTTTTCATTTTATTTCCTATTAGTGATTAAAAGTTAAGTTTTAAATTAAACAGAAAAGATTCTGTATTAGGGTTAGTAAAGTATTCAACTCCTCTAGCCTTTCCAGCACCTACTAAACTTATTTCCGGATCTATATCAGGAAAATCAGTTTGTAAAAGGAAGTTTCTACCTGTAATTCCAAAAGAACCGCCTTTAGCACCAATTGGTGTTAAAATTGACGATGGAAGGTCATAGCTTAAAGATACTTCTCTAAGTTTAATGAAAGATGCATCATATATGAATAACTCATCTTGCGAACCAAAACCACCACCATCTGTTCTATACCATCCTTCTTCTAATGCTACTAGACCACCACCGAAGTCACCAATGTTTCCTCTAAATGAAGTACCAGCAGGAACAGTTCCACCAAATCCTCCAGCATATTTTGGAAGATCCTGAGGAGCTACTGACTCAACTGCAGTATTTGGGTGAATACCAAAGTAGTGAAGTACACTATAAGTACCAGCCCACATTTCGTTACCTTGTGAAGTTTCGAACACAAATGAGAAGTCCCAAGGGCCTTTTGTAATAGAAGCACCTAAACCAGCTCTATAGTCTGGCTGTGCAGATCCAGTAACACCATTTTCAGCAGCAAGTACTGGGAAACCATCAGAATCAGTAACAAAACTTCCGTCAGCATTTTTTTCAAAATACCCACCATAGAAAGAGTTAAAATCTTCTCCTTCTACAATAGAAGCTACAAAACCTCCCATATAAACTGCACTTACACCTGGAAGCTTTTCAACAACGTTTTCAGCTGCTGTATAGTTACCAAAAATGTTAATTGCAGTATCTGCGTTAGAATATAAGTTGTAGTTGAAGTCAAACTCAATACCTTTATTTGAAATTTCTACTACGTTATCATAAAGACTCGTGAATCCAGTTGATGGAGGAGCCTCAAGTGATAAAATACCGTCAGTAGTTAAACGATCATAATATGTTAAACCTACTGTTAATGAATTGTCAAAGAATCTAGCATCAGCACCAACTTCGTACTCAGTTACTTTTTCAACTGTTAAGTTAGGGTTACCCTGAACACTACTTCTTCTTGAAGTACCACCATAGTTTGCACCATCGATGTAATCACCCCATCCTTCAGAACCTGCTGTAGATGGACCAAATGTACTTCTGTTTAAGTATAATGAAGGAGAAATACCTACCTCACCATAAGAAGCTCTAAGTTTTAAAAATGATAATGTACCTGACTGAGAGTCATTAGCAATATATCCAACTTGTGCAGATGGATAAAATACCTGATCAGAAACAGTTGTTGAGTTTTCTAATCTACCAGCAAGATCAACAATTAAATCTTCAGCGATAGTGAATGTTGTACTAAAGTATGTTGAGTTTTTTTGGTTTGTAGATTTATACTCACTAGCACCAATATTTGGGTTCTCAGCATTACCAACTAATTGCTTAGATGGGTCTGGATTTAAGAAACCAACAGTAGAGGAGCTGAATCTATAATATTCACTATTTTCGTATACATAACCAACAATTGCATTTAAGTTAATATCGTCTGTTAAATCAAAGTTACCGTTTACAAAAACGTTAGCATTTTCAATTCTTTGTTCATAATCATCTTTGAAAAAACCACCATTTGTATAAGAACCTGCAGACTCAACTGGATAATATTCCTCTCTTCTATCAGAATAGAAGTCTAATCCATATCTACCTGTAACAGTAATGTTATCCGCAAGAGTTACTCTAACCTGTGGCGCAAGAATTATACGATCAACTTCGTTAGGGTTATCTAGCTCATTGATTGTCCATCCTGGGTTATTATAAATAGCTGGAGCTTGACCAATATGTCTTGCTCTGTACGATCTATGACTTAGAGGTGTACCAACAGCATCATTAGGACCTGAGTAGTATGTACCAATGTAATCAGTATTGTTAAAATCAGGAGAGGTTCTTAAGTATCCTAAATATAAACCATTAAGGTTTGAACTTTGCTGAATTCTTTCAGACTCCGATCCGATGTAAGAAGCATTAATTCTTGCCTCTAACCATGGAGTTAACTGGGTAGTCTGGTTAATTCTGAAAGTATTTCTTAGATAATTAGATTTTCCGTTAATAACACCTTCTTGATCTAATCTAGAGTAACTTAAATAGGTGTTACTATTTTCGTTTGCTCTAAAATTAACACCTAAGCTGTAATTTTGAGTAAGACCAGTTCTAAAAATTTGATCTCTGTTTTCCTTATTAAATGTTTGCTTAGAGTTTTTTTGAGTTACAGGGTAATAAGTTTGACCTGTAATATCACCAACAAAGTAAGGGCCAGAAGTATCATAAACATCAGAGCCACCAGATCTATCAGCGATTTTATCTCCCCAAGTTAAACCTGAAGCATTAGAGTTCCAATTTCCACCGAAACCTTGTCCGTAAAGATTTTGCTTTGGATGCTCTCTGTTAACCTCGTCTATAGAGACAGATGCACTAAAATCAATACTCATTTCTCCAACACCAGCATTTCCTTGATTAGTAGTAATTACAAGAGCACCATTTGCAGCACCAGAACCCCATAAGGCAGTAGCAGCCGCACCTTTAAGTACAGTAACACTAGCTATATCACTAGCAGGTATATCGTTTAAACGTGATGATTCAGAAACACCAGCTGTGTTCGAACCAAAAGTTGCATTAGATATTGGGACACCATCTACAATTATCAATGGTGTACTAGCACCTAATATTGTATTTTGTCCACGAATCTGAACGTAACCACCTGCACCTGGGTCACCTGTATTTGATGTGACAATCACACCGGAAGTTTTACCAGCAAGACCTTGAATAAGACCACTTTCACCTGAACGTTGAATAACCTCGCTCTTAATAAGTGTTGCGGAACTTACATCCTCATCTTTCTTAACTTCTAGACCTAGTGCAGTTACTACAACTTCTTCTAATTCGTTGTCAGACTGTAATGAAAAGTTATAAGTACTACCAGAACCAACAGTTACTAGTGAGTTTTCATAACCAACAAAACTAACAACAAGAACATCTCCATTATCTGCAGATATAGAAAAGTTCCCATCAAAATCAGTTGTTACCCCGGTAGATGTTCCTTGGATTAAAACGGTAGCTCCAGGAAGTGGAATACCATCAGAATCAGAAACAACACCAGATATTGTTCTCTGTGCTAAAGCTACCTGAGCAGTCAGCAAGAAAACCAAAAGTAATCTGAATAAAGTTTTCATAAACTTAAGTTTAGTTAATAATAATAATTAGTTAATAAATAATTAAATTTTTCGTGAATGCTAAGATACATCAATGATTTCGATTAAAACAACATTTAGAGCCTTAAAACCAAAAAAAAATAAAAAAAATGTGTATTTAGTTAAAAAAAAGTTAATATATTAAGCATTTAATAATATTTAGTATTAAAATTTATGAATATATTAATAATCAGCTGTTTTATTTGCAAATTCAATAATTGAAATAATGGATTCAATTTCCCTTACTTTTAATTTATTTTTATTTATAAACTCTTTTATCTCACCTTGATTTTTAAAAAAATCAATTAATCTTTTTTTAGAAACTTTAATAAGTTGTGGTTTTTGATCTCTTGTTTGAATGTAAAAATCAGTTTTACTAACATATCTTGGTGGTTGCGATTCAGTAATTCCAGCTTTTGTCTTTTCAGCTTCTTTGAATATTTTTAACTTTTTTTGATATAAACTATAATTATTTCCATTATATAATCTTATCATGTAACCCTTCTTGTTTTTTATATCCTCCTCATCATATTCAAGAAATACATATTCTTTTTTGTTAATTGTTGCAATTACATCACTGTTTTTAAGTAATATAATTTCAGATCTTTCTAAATCTGGTGTACTTGCCATCTCAATTACATCATTATAAGGGTCATACCTCATATACCCGATTGACTCCATTTTGTTACCAAAATATTTTAAATCTGAAAGTTCAAATTCATCGTTGTAATATTGAGAGCCTTGAACTTTTATGATTTGAGGCCTAATTGTACTTTTATTTCCAAAATATTCCCAAGCTTGTTGAGCATTTAGATCTAGTCTCGGTTGAATCTCTTGCTGATATAATGTATTTGAAAGTAAAATACTAACTGAGAATAAAATCTTTTTAAAGCTCATATTTAATTTTTGTAGGGAGATATATTCGCAAAATTTTTACAAAAGTAGAAGAAAAATTAGAATATATCTATTTGTCCTATTAAAAGGTCATTTAGAGATTGAGCCTCTCTTATTTTAAGAATTTTATTATTATAAATACAAACTTCAGCAGGTTTAAGTCTACTATTATAATTACTAGACATTTCAAACCCATATGCTCCAGCGTTTTTAAAACATATTAAATCGCCTACAGAAGTTTCTGGTATTTTTCTTTTTTCAGCAAAGGTGTCTTTCTCACAAATATAACCAACAACATCGTATTCTTTTTTTTTACCTGCTGGATTAGAGAGGTTTATAATTTCATGATGAGACCCATATAGAGTAGGTCGAAGTAAATGATTAAGGCCAGAATCTACTTGCAGGAAATCTTTAGTTTTTGTAGACTTAATGTAATTCACTTTAGTTATAAAAAACCCACAATCACTCACAAGAAACTTACCTGGTTCAAATATTAGTTTTAATTTTTTATTAAATTCTAACTCAAACTTTTTTAGTTCTTTTGAAACCTCTTTTACATAATCATTCAGATTAGTTGAAGTATCATCTTTAAAGTATGGAATTTTTATCCCACCACCTAAATCAATACTCTCAATGTTTTTGAAGTCTCTAGCAATGGAGAAAATCTTCTTGATCCCTTCCTTAAATTGATTATTTTTAGTTATATCACTTCCGGTGTGAATATGAAGACCTGTAATCTTAATTTTATCTTTTTTCTCCATATCCACCAATTCATCTATTCTTTCTTCAGGAATTCCAAACTTTGATTTAGAGTGTCCTACGCTAACATTATCATTTCCTCCGGCATAAATCCCTGGATTTATCCTAACAGTTATTGATTGATTGCCAAACTCATTTACAAAATCTTTTACAGATTCTATGCTATCAAGATTTATTTTAACTCCAAGCTTGAATGCCTGCTTTATCTCTTCAAAACTAACACCATTTGGAGTATATAGAATTTCATCTTTATTGAAACCACATTTCAGGCCAATCATAACTTCCTCAATTGAAACTGCGTCAAGACCAGCTCCCATTTTCTTAATAAACTTTAAAATTGAAATATTAGATAGAGACTTGGCTGCAAAATGAATTTTGTAGTTTTCTAAAACACTTAACTCTTTGTTTAATTTGTCAAATTGATTTTCAATTGTTTTTAGGTCATACAAATAAATTGGAGTTCCAAATTTTAAAGCTGCCTCTTTAAGTATTTTAATATCCATTTTTTGTTTTAAGCGATAAATATAATTCTGATTTTAAATAATTCAAATATCTTTAGTTTTGTATTTATATTTGTCGCCATGAATTTACATGAATATCAAGGAAAACAATTATTAGAAAAATTTAATGTTTCAATACAAAGAGGCTTTGTGGCAAATAATCCAGATGAGGCTGTTGAGTGCGCAAAAAAACTTTCAAATCAAACAGGGACAGAAATTTTTGTTGTGAAAGCTCAAATTCATGCAGGTGGAAGAGGAAAGGGTGGAGGAGTAAAAATTGCTAAATCTTTGGATGAGGTAAGATCTATTTCTTCAGAAATAATTGGAATGAATCTCGTAACTCCACAAACTTCCAAAGAAGGTAAGCTAGTAAATAAAGTTTTAATTGCTGAAGATGTATATTATGATGGTGAGGGTGATAGAAAAGAGTTCTACATGTCAGTTTTACTAAATAGATCATCTTCAAAAAATATGATTGTATACTCAACCGAAGGTGGAGTAGATATTGAGGCAGTTGCTGAAAATACTCCAGATCTAATATTTAATGAAGAAATTGACCCTGGTTCTGGAATTCTTCCTTTTCAAGCTAGAAAAATTGCATTTAATCTTGGTCTAAAAGGTCAGGCTTTTAAAAACATGGTGAAATTTGTTACAAATCTTTACAATGCATACACTGGGTCAGATGCATCACTTTTTGAAATTAATCCTGTCCTCAAGGCAGCTGATGATAAAATTATAGCTGTAGATTCTAAAGTAACTATTGATGAAAATGCTCTTTTTAGACACTCCGAATATGAATCAATGCGAGACCTTAGTGAAGAAAATCCTGTTGAAGTTGAGGCTAGAGAGTCTGGGCTAAATTATGTTGACTTAGACGGTAATGTTGGATGTATGGTAAATGGAGCTGGCTTGGCAATGGCAACAATGGATTTGATTAAACTTGCTGGAGGTGAGCCTGCTAATTTTCTTGATGTTGGTGGAACTGCTGATTCAAGCAGGGTTGAAAAAGCATTCAGATTAATTTTGCAAGATTCAAATGTAAAAGCAATACTGGTTAATATATTTGGTGGGATAGTAAGGTGTGACCGTGTAGCTGAGGGTATAGTTTCTGCATATACAAATCTTGGTAATATTGATATACCTATAATAGTTAGGCTTCAAGGAACTAATTCTGATAAAGCAAAAGAGATTATTGATGGTTCAGGATTAAATGTCCTGTCTGCAATTGCTTTTGATGAAGCCGCAAATAAAGTCCAAGCTGCTTTAAACTGACATAAAGTCACTAATTTCTAATATTTTGTTGCCAAATTGTCATTATTTATGACTTGGTATTCTTTTTGACTATTACATAATGAATTTATAATTCAAATTGTTTAACTAAAAAAAAAAATTATGAGAATAGTAAAATATAACAATAACAACGTTTTTCCATCATTAATTAATGAATTCTTTAATGATGATTTTGGTATGAATTTTTTAAATAGAAGTCATTCTGTACCATCAGTAAATTCTTTAGAAAACAATGATTCTTTTGAGATTGACCTTGCAGTACCAGGAATGAAAAAAGAAGATTTCACTATTGAATTAAATGATAAGGTATTAATTATTTCATCTGAAACTTCAAATACTATGGAAAATGATAAAATGAGATTAAATGAATTTAATTTCTCATCTTTTCAAAGATCATTTAGAGTTCCAGATTCGGTAGATCAAGACAAGATCAAGGCTAATTATAAAAATGGTATTCTAAAAATTAAACTACCAAAAAGGAAAGAAAGTATATCTAAGCCAAACAGGGTAATTAATATTGGCTAAATATTTTTAATAATCCAAAAAATTAGGTGCACATAAGTGCACCTTTTTTATTTTAATTTCTTTTTGAGGAGCTCAATTTTATCTCTAAGATCTGCAGCAGATAAAAAGTCAAGTTTTTTTGCTACATCTTCCATCTGTTTTCTTAATTCTTTAATTCTCTTTTCTATCTCATTTCTTGTTTGGTAGGCCTTAAGTTCTTCTTCAAAATCCTCATAAGAACTATTTACAATTTGAATATCTTTTTCAAATGTATTTGTAAATGATTTATCCATTTGTTTTGGAATAATATCATTTTCAATATTAAATTCTTCTTGTTTTTTCCTTCTATATGATGTCTCAGTTATTGTCTTGTCCATACTATCTGTAATAGAATCAGCATACATAATTGCTTTTCCATTAATATTTCTTGCAGCTCTTCCAACAGTTTGAATTAACGATCTATGACTTCTTAAGAATCCCTCTTTATCTGCATCTAAAATGGCCACTAAGGATACTTCGGGTAAATCAAGACCTTCTCTTAAAAGATTTACCCCAACTAAAACATCAAAATATCCTTTTCTAAGATTTTGCATTATTTCAACTCTTTCTAATGTATCAATATCACTATGAATGTAGTTTGCTCTAATCTTTGCTTTATGAAGAAATTTTGTAAGCTCTTCAGCCATTCTTTTAGTTAGGGTTGTAACTAGAACTCTCTCATCACTCTCAACTCTTAGTAATATCTCTTCTATTAAATCATCTATTTGATTTTCAGATTTTCTAATCTCAATAATAGGATCTAAAACACCAGTTGGCCTAATTATCTGCTCAACATATAGACCTTCAGACATTTTTAACTCGTATTCTGCAGGTGTAGCACTAACATATAGAACATTATTTTGTAAATGTTTAAACTCCTCAAATTTTAATGGTCTGTTGTCTAATGCTGCAGGTAATCTAAACCCATATTCAACTAAATTCTCTTTTCTACTTCTATCACCACCATACATTGCATGAACTTGTGGAATTGTAACATGACTTTCATCAATAACCATTAAATAATCTTCTGGGAAATAATCAAGAAGACAGAATGGCCTTGTTCCAGGATCTCTTCCGTCTAAATATCTCGAATAGTTTTCTATACCAGAACAATATCCAAGTTCTTTAATCATCTCTAAGTCAAATTCTGTTCTCTCTCTAATTCGTTTTGATTCTATAGATTTTTCTATCTCATCAAAATATTTGACTTGTTCTTCTAAATCAAATTCAATATTATTGATTGCAGACTTAATGCTTGACTCTGAAGTAACAAATATCATAGCAGGAAAGATCCTTAGCGATTCAAAATTTTCAATTTTATTACCTGATATAGGATCAAAAGACTCAATACTTTCAATTACATCTCCAAAAAAGTTTATTCTGTAGAATAAATCAGAATAACTAGGAAAAATATCAATTACATCTCCCTTGACAGAAAAACTACCTCTATTAAGTTCATTAATAGACCTTGAATATTGACTCTTTACAAATTGAGAAAGAAGTTTTGAAATTTGAATTTCATCATCAATAGAAATTTGAATTACGTGTTTTTTAAACTCATTTGGGTTACCAATTCCATAAATACAAGAAACTGATGCAACAACTATAATATCCATTCTTCCAGATAATAAAGACGAAGTTGCACTAAGTCTATATTTCTCTATTTGTTCATTTATTGATAAATCTTTCTCTATATATAATCCAGACGATGGAATGTAAGCTTCTGGTTGATAGTAATCGTAATATGAAACAAAATATTCTACAGCATTATTCGGAAAAAAATTTTGAAACTCTGAATATAATTGAGCAGCTAAAGTTTTATTATGTGCTAAAACTAATGTTGGTCTTTTTATCTGCTGAATTACATTAGCTACAGTGAATGTTTTTCCTGATCCAGTTACACCCTGAAGTGTAACGTGATTATGATTATTATTAAATGAATTAACAATACTTTTAATTGCCTCTGGTTGATCACCAGTTGGTTTGAACTCAGATGTAAGTTGAAAACTCATAAATCTAAACTTTCATCTTGATCAAAATTATAGGCTTCGTTGGTATTGTTGTATATATCTGATGGTGCCTCTTTAGGAACATCTCCAACAGAATTTATGCATTCAAACTTTGAGCCTGAATTACTTAATTCATCTATTTCATATAATTCAACAAAAAATGTCCAATAATTTAAAAAATCATAAACAAAGATCATTTTATCTCCATTTAGAACAAAATAGTTGGAAATAGGGGCTTTATCCATTATTTCATCATTATCATCAATTTTAAAAATTTTGATTTCTTCTAGTTGCTCCCAATTTTCATTACTAATATGGAATGTAGAAATTTCTGTAGAGTCAAAACCAAATTGATCAGAAATTATTTTACTAAATTCAAGTAAACTAGTTGAGGAATCAACTATTATATCTCGAAGAACATCATCTTTTACATTTAAAATTATTCTAAATTTTAACCTCATTAGTTCTATAATTATATAACATTAAAAAATAAAATTGTAAACCAACTATTATAGTAGATAATAATAAGTGGATAGGTTGAGTGCTAAATGGAAAATTGAAATAAAACATCACAATACCAGAAATAATTTGAATAAAGATTAATGCATTAACAGAGTATATAATTATTGATTTCAATCTAATTTTATTTAATAAATAAAAAATGTAAGAATTTAAGATAATTATAATCCATGAAAAGCTTCTATGTGTATAAAAAATACTAGGAATTTCTTCAAACCACTTTTCCTTTTGAGAGTAGTTATAAAGTTCCATCTTAATATCAACAAACTTTCTTACTTCAGTTCCTATTAAAACTTGTCCTAACAAAATTATTATTGATACAATAATTAAAACAGATATAGTTCTTGGTAAATCTATAAGTGTTGATTTATTACTTACAATTGATAGAATTGAAAATAAAATAAATAAAAGTATTATAGCCATAATCATATGAATTGAAATTGTGTTAGCAGACAGGTTGCTGTCTACAACTATTTTACCAAGCCATGCTTGAAATAAAATAGCAACAAGAGATAAAAATGCAAGAAATGTTATTAAGAATCTCTTATTAATATATTTTAAAGAGCTTATAAATAAAATTAAGACTGAAATTCCAGCAATTGCACCAATAAGTCTATTTATGTATTCAATCCATGTATGATAAACGTTAAATTTAGCATAATCATGTTTAGTATATTTTTCCCAATTATCAATGTTTAGAATATCAGCTGACCTAAAATCATCTACTGCAAAAAATAATTCATCTTCAATAATAATTATTTGGTTTTTATTAAAATCAGAGTTAGGTTTCCAGTCTAATTGAGATCTTTCAGTTGGTGGTATTAAATATCCAAAGCATTTCGGCCAATCAGGACATCCCATTCCACTTCCAGTCATCCTTACAATTGCACCAGCTAGAATAACTAGATAAACAATTAATATCGAGGCAAGTGCTAGATTATATATTTTATTCATCCTTCAAGCCTAAAGATTTTCCTGTTTTAACCATAAGATCGTGAGCTTCATTATAATCATTCCTAATATCTCCATCTAGAATGGCATTTTTAATTTTTTCTTTAATTAAGCCAATCTCTTTACAAGGTTTAATATTAAAATAAGCCATAATTATCTCACCTGTAATAGGTGGTTGAAAATTTCTGATACTATCTCTCTCTTCAACATCTTTAATTTTCTGACGAACTATTTTAAAATTATTCTGATAGATTAATGTCTTCTTCATATTCTTTGTTGTTATATCAGCCTCACAAAGAGTTAGTAAATCATCAATGTCATTGCCAGCATCATATATAAGCCTTCTTACAGCAGAATCTGTTACAATATCTTCGGATATAATAATTGGTCTAGAGCTCATCATAACTATTTTTTGAACATATTTTAATTTCTCATTTAATGGTAGACTTAGTCGTGTAAATATTTTCTTGACCATTTTGGAACCAATAAATTCATGGCCATGAAATGTCCATCCAATTTTTTTACTAAATTTTTTTGTAGGAGCCTTACCAACATCATGTAAAAGTGCTGCCCATCTGAGCCATACATTTTCTGTATTTCTTGATATATTATCAACGACTTCTAATGTATGATAAAAGTTATCTTTATGAGTTTGACCTTCAACCTCTTCAACACCTTTAAGGTCTATAAGCTCTGGCAAAATATGATTGAGAAGATTTAATTTCTCAAGATTTCTGAATCCATTTGATGGCGTCTGGGACATTAAAATTTTGTTAATCTCATCTGATATCCTTTCAGAAGACAAAATTTCTAATCTATTTGAATTTTTTTTAATTGAATTTTGAGTATTCATATCAATTTCAAAATTTAATTCACATGAGAATCTAATTGCTCTTAACATTCTAAGTGGATCATCCGAAAATGTCTTATTAGGATCTGTGGGGGTCTTTATAATACCTTTTTCTATATCATCAATACCTCCAAATGTATCTATTAATTCTCCAAAATAATTTTTATTTAATCTTATTGCAAGTGTATTGATTGTAAAGTCTCTTCTAAGCATATCATCCAAAAATGTTCCTTCTTCAATACTTGGCTTCCTGCTATCATTTGAATAAGATTCTTTCCTTGCACCAACAAACTCAATATTGTAATTATTGAACTTTATCATTGCAGTTCCAAACCTTTTAAAAATATTAATTTTTGAAGGTGTTGTATTTGGTCTAATTCTCTTATAAAAATTTTTAGCTAAATCTATACCTGAGCCAACACACATAACATCAATATCTTTTTTAACAGGTCTTCTAAGGCATAGATCCCTAACATAGCCACCTACAACATATGAGTCAACTCCCAAATCATCAGATGCCTCTGATATTTTTATAAAAATATCTTCTTTCAATTTTTTTTTGATAATTTCTTTATTAACTCTCATCTTAATTTAGTTATTAAGCCTTTTTCATCAATCTTTAATATTGTTGAAGCTGAATATGATCTTTTATTCATTCCATAGTTAACTACATAATCTACTTTACTCTTTATTTCTGAACTTATTAAATTAAATTCTAAAGGAATGCCAAATCCTGATATATTAGCAGAAGTAGAGACTATTGGCCTGCCAAATTTAATTAAAAGCTCTGAGCAAAAATTATCATTAGGAACTCTAAAACCTATAGAATAACTATTACTTGACACATACTTTGAAATTTTATTTGGATTATTAAAAATAAAAGTGGTAGGAGATTTTTCAGATATTGATTTCAATTTTTTTAGATTTGAAACTTCTACATATTCGCCAACCATCTCAAAGCTAGAGGCAAGACATATTAATGGTTTTGAATGATCTCTTCTTTTGATTTCAAATACTTTTTTTACTGCAGTATCACAACAAGCATCACATCCAATGCCCCATATTGTATCTGTTGGATATAAAATAATTCCACCAGATTTCAATACATCTACTGCATTTGTAATTTCATTATTCAATTTTTGATAATTTTACACGTAAAAATATATAATTTAATTCTAAAGACACTTAATAAAAAAAATCAAAAAGTTAGAATCTTGTTAAATAAACAACTAAGTAAATATCTTGGAATTGACTTTGGAAATAAGAAGTCAGGTGTTTCCATATCTGATTCAAATAAACTTATCTCTTTTCCATTAGAAACAATAGAAACAAAAAATCTACTAGATTATATTAAACAAATATCTATTGATGAAAATATTGAAATAGTTGTAATTGGTAAACCATTAAGGCTAAATAATGAGATTCATGATCTTGAAGAAGAGATTGTAAAATTCATTAAATCTTTAAAAAATTATCTTCCAAATATTCAAGTTGAGAGGATTGATGAAAGGTTTACATCAAAGATTTCTAAACAAATAATTATTAATTCTGGAGTAGGAAAAAAAAATAGAAGAGATAAATTAATAATAGATAAAATAAGTGCATCTTTGATTTTAGAATCATATTTAATTCTAAAAAATAAATGATAAAACCTATTATTGCATATGGTGATCCAATTTTAAATTTAAAAGTTGAAAAAATAAAATATAGTGAGTCAAACAGTATTGATTCTCTTGTAAACGATCTGTGGGATACTATGTATAATGCAAATGGGGTAGGGATTGCCGCTCCTCAAATTGGAGTATCAAAATCAATCTTTGTTGCAGATTTTTCTTTTTTTGAGGACGAGGATAGTTTTAATAAAGATGAACTTATAAATATTAAACAGGTATTTATTAACCCAAAAATTATAAAAGAATCTGGTGATGATTTTATTTATTCTGAGGGCTGCCTAAGTATACCCAATATATCAGAAGAGGTAATTAGAAAAGAAAAGATCAAGATTAATTTTTTAAATGAGCAATTTCAACCTAAACAGATGAACTGTTCTGGAATAATTGCAAGGGTCATTCAACATGAATATGATCATTTACAAGGAATACTTTTTACTGATAGAATTTCAAAGGACGCAAGGATTTCAATAGATAGTGAATTAAAAAACATATCTACTGGCAAAGTTGAGTCAAAGTATGAAATGAGTTTTTATAAAAACTAGCTATTTTTCTCAATTTTGTTTCGTCTTTTTCTCCAAAACTCAATTTTATTGTTTATAATATTAATTTTGGTTGAAACATTTTTAAAAAGGGGATTATCACTACTTGAATCAGAGAAGAATTCCAGATTATTCTGAAACTGATTTGATTCATCTTCAAGTTCAGAAATCTTTCTTTTAATGAACTGAATTTTTTTGTTCATTTCATCGGAATTATTTTTTAATAATTCTATTTCTAACTCAAAACTAAGATTATCCTTTTCATCATTTTTTAGATCAAGTGACTTTAAGATTGAGTTAATTTTCTTATTAAGGTTATTATTTAAAATGTTATTCGAATTAAGATTAATAGAATCAAAACTATTCCATTCAGAAATAATTGACTTAAAGAACTCATCTACATCATCTACTGAATACTTTTTTTTAGAAAACTTAAGTTTATCAATAAATTTTGTTTTGTTATCATAATTTTTCTGTTCTTCCTTGCTTAAGTTTATTGCACCAGACTTAAGAATATCATAAAATCTATTGATTAAAGGACGAAATTCATCCCATAGTGAATTTGAAATTTTTCTTGGCAAATAACCAATTTTTTTCCACTCTTCTTGAATTGCTTTTACTCTACTTGAATTTTCAGCAATCTTGTTTTCCTCAATAATTTTTTGAACCTCCATTATTAATGCTTTCTTCAATTCAATACTCTTCTTGAGTTCCTTTTTTTGGTTTTTATAAAAATTATTTTTACTTGTATTAAATTCTTTTGTGACTACTCTGAAATCATTCCAACATTTTTTATTCTTATTTCTTTGAAGGTTTTTAATACTTTGAAATTCATTTTTTAGCTTATCAAATTCTTTAATTTTATTTTGCCAATCTGAATGTGAATTCGGTACAGACTTAACTAAATCTCTCATCCTAAAAATAACGTCTTCCTTTTTCTTAAAGTTTTCTTGTTGAATACTTGAGATTTCTTTCTGAAAATTTTGTCTTTTGGAGTGTATTTTATGAGAAGCTGCCTGAAACCTTTTCCATAAATCATCACTATGTTCTCTAGATACAGGGCCAAGTTCATTCTTCCAAAGCCTGTGAAGATCATTTAAATCTTTGGAAGCTTTAACAATATCATTTATTTTATCAAGTTGTTCAGCCCTTTCAATAATTTTTACTTTTTCCTCGTAATTGTGCTTAAAGTCAAGTTCTCTCAGATCTCTATTAAGATGAAGGAAGTCATAAAATTTGCTTACGTGGTGTCTGTAGGTTTCCCAAATATTGTTTCTTTCAGTAATTGGAACCTGTCCAATGTTATGCCACTCCTCCTTAAGTACTTTAAATTTTGAATATAGTTTATTTGGATTCTCATCTACAATGATAAGATTTTTAATTTTTTCAATTAGCTCTTGCCTTTTCTCTAAATTTTCTTTTTGATTTGAACTTAGATCTTTGAAATATCTTTTCTTTTTAAATGAGTAAGTTTTTAAGGTTTGAAAAAATAAAGATTTAGATTTTTTAAATTCATCTGTATCAGATTCAGATGATTTTAAAGTTGAATTGATTTTTGATCTTAATTCTTCAATATCTTTTCTTTTGTTAAACCAATCATCAGAATCAATCTTTTCAATAAAATCAGAAACTAGTTTATCCAAACTAGATGTTTTTGTTTTAGATTTAGAAACTTTTTTTGAAGATTTTTTTTCTGATTTATCTAGTGTTACCTGTTGAACACCATACTGCTTCACCCATTCTTTGTATGCCTTAGTTCTTTTATCTTTAGGCATATCAGGAATTTCATTGGAGTCTGAAGCTTCTTGACCATATTTTTTCACCCATTCTTTGTATGCCTTGGTCCTTTTGTCTATAGGCATTTCAGGAACTATTTTATTAACTAGATTTTCAGAATCCGATGAAGACTTTTTTGATATTGAATCTGAGTCTTTCATTTTTAGCTATTAAACAATAAATGTAACAAAAAAAATGTAAATCTATTTTATTGATTTTTCCCAAAGGTTCCATGACTCATCTGCTTGAAATTTTAACATTTGGTATCCATTTATTGTCCTACAACCAATTTCTTTACCTTTTTTCATAAATAGAGTTTCTGCAGGATTATATACTAAGTCAAAAAATATGCTTTTATCATTTACTAAATTATACGGCAAATCAGGAGAATAATTGATATTAGGAAATGTTCCAATTGGAGTGCAGTTTACAATTAAAACACTATTGCTTAATATGTCTTTGCCTATATCTTTATAGGATAAATAATTGTTTTTCTTATGTCTAGATACAATTTTATAGGATAGATTATTTTTTTTACAAAAATATTTTACTGTTTTAGAAGCACCTCCTGATCCGAGAATAAGAACGCTGTCAAAATTATCTAAACTATTAGTTTCTAAGGTTTTTTGGAAACCTAATATATCAGTATTATATCCTTTTTTTTTTTGATTCTCAAAACATATTGTGTTTACTGCACCAATTTCAAGGGCTAGATCATCAACTTCATCCAGATAATTAATAATGTCTTCCTTGTAAGGTATAGTTACATTTAATCCAAAAAGGTTTTTTCGGCTAAAAATAAAATTAACTTCCTCTATTGACTCAATATCAAAGTTTATATACTCACAATTTGAGAGTTTTTCAATAGAATTAAATTTATCCTTAAAGTAGTTTCTTGAAAAGGAATAATCAATATCCCTACCTATTAAACCAAATTGTTTTATCTCTTTCAATGTTTATTTGCAAATCTTTCCAATAAAACTACAAACAAAATACCAATAATAATATAAAACAGTGTTAGCCAGGTTTCTCCTAAAGAAAAATCAGGAAAAAATAAAGAAACTTTACCATTTAGTGACTCAGTCTTCCATGGCCAAACCCCTCTGAGGGATCCTGCAATAAATCCAACAATAATTGATATTGTGATTGACTTGAATCTTTTGAGAAGAGTACTTAAGATATTAGATAAAAAAATTAAACCGCAAACTGATCCAATTGTAAAAAAAAGTATAACCTTTAATAAATAAATCCTTTCAGGATCATAAACGAAGTCAAAGTTAAATGAAAATATATCAGTTAAAGTAAAGTATAATGCATTTACTGAGTCAACCATTATCAGGGTATAACTTCCCATCAGTAGTAGAAGATATGACCCAGAAAGACCTGGTAAAATCATTCCTGATATTGCAATCATTCCTGAAATAAAAATTATAACATTTGAATCTGTTACCTCAAAATTGTCAGCGAAACTAATTAGAAGACCAATTGACAAACCAACTAAGATCCAAAAAGTTGTTTTAATATTTAACCTTTCTAGCTGATAGTAAATAACATAAAATGAGCCAACAATCATCCCGAAAAATAGTCCAAATACATAAAGTTCGTAATCTTCTATTAGTCTATCTAGTACTAGTGAAACACTAAAAAAACTTGCAATAACACCTGAAAAAAGAACTGTAAGAAATTTACCGTTTATTTCTTTATAAAAATCCTTAAATCCTCTATTAAATAAAATTTTAAAAGATTTAAAATTTATTTTTTTAATAGAATTTATAAGATCTTCATAAATTCCTGTAATGAAAGCAACAGTTCCACCAGAAACTCCAGGAATTTTATTAACTGCACCCATTGCAAGTCCTTTAAGAAAAAGAAATATGTAATTTTTCATTGTAAATTAATATAACAAAAATCAAATAAGTAGTGCCTTATTATCTGTAAATTCAGGAAAATATTTTCTAAGTTTTGATGGTATTTTAGAGGATTTGCTTCCACTTTGATAAAAATATATAGCCTCGTTTAACTTTCCATTTTTTAGAAGACATCCACTTATTGTGAAATCAAGAAATGATTTATTCGGAAAATATTTTTTTGCTCTTAAACTTAGTCTTAATAACTCTGACCACTCTTCAATTTCTAAAACACATTTCAATAAACTCTTCCAAATTCTCCAAGACTGATTTTCTTGAATATCGATGATTTCTTTGTAATACCTAATGGCCTCAATTCTGTTTCCAACAGATATGCTTGTAATTGCATTAAGCTCTATTATTTTTAGACTATTATGATTGTTATCTAAAGCTTTTTTAGAAAGATATCTAGACTGTCTTAAATTATTTTTCTTAAGATAAAAATTAATCAAATAGACCCATGCCTTTTCATTACCAGGTTCTTCCCTTAATGCTTTTTTAATAAATTCAATAAACAGCTTCTTATTATTTAATTTTTTATAGCATTTTGATATTCTGAAAAGTATGTATGAGTTAGGTTCACTTAGTTGTAACGAAATTTTATAATTTTCAAGTGCATTTTTATACTTCTTGACTTTTTCAAGAATTTTAGCTTTTTCAATGTATGCTGAAACAAATTGATCATCAGAAATAATTGCAAAATCAAATGCTGAAATTGCTTCCTTTAATTTGCCTTGCTTTTTATAAATTTTCCCAAGTTGATGCCATGCTATTTTTGAATATGGTCTTTTTTCAAGAACATTGCTAAGCTCTCTTATTGATTCATCTATCAATCCTAAATTTTCATAGCAAAAAACTAAATTATAAAGAGATTGATAATCTTCATCATCATAATCTAGGCATTTTTTAAAAAAAGGTATAGCGGATTCAAAATCTTCAATTAATAAGAATTCCATTGCTATCATATTCCAGATATCTAACTTATCATCAATAAATAAAAGAGCACTTTTAAGTATTTCAATTGCTTCATCACTAAGATTATTTTTTGAATAAATAGTCGCCTTTTGAAGATAAACCTCTCTATTTTCAGGGTCTATTTCTTGAACAAAGTTTAAAATCTCATAAGCAGCATCATATTTTGAATTGAAAATTAATAATTCAGAGTTAAGTAACATTAGATCTAAATTGTTTGGATGTTGATTTAATCCCATTTTTACAGCTTGATCAGCTAACTTATAGTTTGCTTGATCGATGTAGTGGTGAGAAATATTTATGAAGTCATTAGAGTCAAAGTAAAAAACACTATTTGTTTTTAACATTTGCTCAAACCTAATAATAGAACTACTATTGTTACTCAAGAATATTATTTTATTCTAAAGTACACATCTAGTTAAGTCATATTTAGATTGATGTTAATTTATTTTCAACAAAATAATTAACAAGTTAGATTACTCTATTTCAACAATTTCAAGCTTTTTGTCACTTTCACTGAATAAATCAGATATCTTATTTGGTTTTTCACTCTCTCTCCAAATAAAACCTGGAAGTTTCATTTCGTTAGTAAGAATTTTATTTTCAGATAACACATTTCCATCAGGTGTTCTGTAAAATGACACTTCAGATATTTCATTCTCAAGAAATTTAATTAAAATTGAGCTTGCTAAAGTTTTGTTTAAGCCAATTAATTCTGCATCATCTGAATACATGTAGTAAAGTAAAGTACTATTCTTTACAACATAAACATTATCTAATTTTCCGTCTGAAAAAAAACCATCTAATTTTTCTCCCTTTATTTGATTAAACCGATCACTATACAAAGAATCTTTTTGACTCATAAATACATTACCTCGAATAATTAGAGAATCTAATTCTTCTGTTTTAACATTTGATTTTAAAAATATTTGGTCACCTGTTATCTGATTACCTCCAAACCATATAATTGGATTAAGTTTATTTTTTTCCTCGTCAGTTAATGATTTTAGGAATCTAGAACTTTTAGGTTTCTTTAATAGTTTAATTAATCCAGTTTCTTGGTTAAAATGTATTGAGTCAGATAGACCTCTAACATCTGATTTAAGAATTCTTACATCATAATAACCTTTTAAAATTTTTTTTTCGTCTGCACCTGTAATTGTAATTGTATCAGAGTGAATATAGAGTGAATCATTTTTAATTATATTAACCGCTAATGCATTTTTGGTAACAATAGCGGAATCTTTGTCTCTAAAAATTTCTCCATAATGTCCAGTAATTATTGATTTATTTATAGTATCATTAATCTTGACATTATATGAAGCAGATGCATATGATTTTTCATTTTCAAAAAATATACTGTCTCCATTTATTATTTTTCCATCATAATTAATAGTAGCATCTTCTCTAAAAAATCCTCTTTGAAGATTAGTATCATAAAATCCATTTCTACAAAATATATTATAATCAATACCAGTAATTATAGTTTTATCATTGAAGAAAGCTTGATTGCTTTCAGTGAAGTATTCTAATTCTTCAGAGTTTACATTATATTCTGGATTATCAATGGTTACATTAGACCTAAAAATATATTTCTTAGGTCCCATATAATATGTACCTGAGTTACTCTCAAGAGTATTATCATTATCAACTATTTTACCCTTTGAATTATAAAATGCAATATTTTTTGGTCTATCAAGATAAAGTGTATCAGTCTCCAGCTTCATATCTGGTCTTATTAGCTTTACGTTTCCATATGCAATAGCTGTTTTTGTCTTTCCATCATATTCAAGAAAATCTGAAGTCAGTAACAATGAATCCCCTTGATTAAAATTTACTTTTCCATTTGCAGTAAATGAATTTTCATTAAAATAATAGTATGATATATCTGACTCTATCCTTGCTCCATCATGAAATAAAATAACTCTAAGATTTTTATCTCTTTGAAGAATATTAGCATCAGGATATTCTATAGAGTTTCGAATTGACTTTCCTGCTTGAATAATTTCAACTGTTCTTTGTTCTTGACTATATAATGAAGCAGAAATAAAAAAACAAATCAAAATTATATTTGGTCTCATTTATCTCTATAAATAGTTTGAATTCGGTCTGGCCCAACTGAGATCAACTGTATAGGTACTTTGACAAAGGATTCAATGAAACTAATGTAATCTTTTAACTCTTTAGGAAGGTCAAATTCACTTTTAACTTGAGTAATATTTTGATCCCATCCATCAAATTCAATGTATTGTGGAATAACCTCTTTAGATTTTATATCGAATGGAAAATAGTTAATCTCTTTATCACCAATTAAGTAAGATGTACAAACTTTTAATTTACCGATTGAACTTAATACATCTGATTTCATTATGTTTAATTCAGTAACACCATTAATTTGAACAGAATATTTTAAAGCTACAAGATCCAACCATCCGCATCTACGATCTCTACCAGTTGTTGCACCATACTCATGTCCAACTTTTCTGATCCTTTCTCCAGTTGAATCAAATAATTCTGTAGGAAATGGTCCAGATCCAACTCTGGTGGTATATGCTTTAAATATTCCAATTATATTTTTAATCTTATTTGGCGCTACACCTAAGCCTGAACAAGCACCAGCTGCAGTAGTATTAGAAGAAGTTACATATGGATATGTTCCAAAGTCTATGTCTAGTAATGAGCCTTGAGCACCTTCAGCTAATATTTTTTTTCCTTGCTCAATAGAATTATTAAGATAGGTCTCACTATCAATCAGATTGAAAGACTTTAAACATTCAATACCATTAAAAAAGTCTTTCTCCAATTCATCTAGACTTATTTCAACAGATTGATTGAAATTTGAAATAATATTAAGGTGTTTCTCCTTAAGACTATTATATTTTAATTGCCATGAATCATCAATAATATCTCCCACTCTTATGCCATTTCTTCCTGTTTTATCCATATAGGCAGGACCTATTCCTTTAAGTGTTGAGCCAATCTTTTTTTTCCCTTTTGATGCTTCAGATGTTGCATCTATAATTTTATGAGTTGGCAATATTATATGAGCTCTTTTGGATATAAATAAATTTTTTCTAAGATCAATTTTATATTTATTTAGTCCTTCAATTTCTTTGAGAAAGATTCCTGGATCAATAACAACTCCATTTCCAATTAAATTAATAGAATCTTTGTTGAAGATACCCGATGGAATAGTATGTAGAACATGTTTATTTCCGTCAAACTCTATAGTGTGTCCAGCATTAGGTCCTCCTTGAAATCTAGCAATAATATCATAATTAGAGGTTATTGCATCAACTATTTTTCCTTTACCTTCATCTCCCCATTGAAGACCTAGCAATAGATCTAAAGACATATATTAGCTATTTTTTCTTTTTAGTTGTGGCATATAAATATAGTGAATGATCCTTAATATCAACATTAAATATTTCTTCAATATTATTTTTTATTGATTGAATTCGAGGATCACAAAACTCTTTAACCTCTCCTGTATCAGTAATTATTAAATGATCATGTTGATTGTTGAAGTAACACTTTTCATATTGAGAAAATGAATCACCAAATTGATGCTTCCTTACAAGACCACTTTCTAGAAGAAGCTCAATAGTATTGTATAGAGTTGCTCTACTAACCCTATAGTTTTTTTTATTCATTTTTTCATAAAGTGAGTCAATATCAAAATGACCTTCAATGGAATATATTTCATTTAGTATACTAAATCTTTCAGGAGTTTTTCTGTGATTGTGTTTATTGAGAAAATTTGTAAAAACCTCCCTAATTTCCTCATTATTTTTCTTATTAATTTGGGCCATAAATTTTATTTTCTAGTAACTTTTTCAATTCCTTTAATATCAGACAACCTTTTCAACAATTTATTCAAAATTACTTTATTTTTTACATCTATACTTATAACACCTGAAAAAGTCCCGTCATTAGTTTCAAAGGAGATTCTATTCATATTAACATTCATTGAATTTGAAATTAGAGAAGTTATCTCATTCATAAGACCAATATCATCAAATCCTGTAATTTCAATTTTTGCATTAAACTCATGGCTTTCTGAATCAATCCATGTTGCAGATATAATTCTGTAGGCGTAATTGGATCTTAAAGATATTGAGTTTGGACAATTCTTAGAATGAACCTTTATGCCATCTTTGACAGAAATGAATCCAAAAACATTATCTCCAGGTATTGGACTACAGCATGGAGCTAATGAATATTTTAACATCTCTTTTTCTTTTCCAAAAACTAGCTTATCAAACTTGATTAAATCATCATTGTCATTAGATTTTTGAGCTTTAGATGTTGTCCCAGCAATTCTTCTTCTAAAATAACCTAAATAACTATTGTAATCATTAGCAAAATTTTTAATTTTTTTATTATCTAAATCTCCAGTACCGACATTATAAAAAAGATCATTACTTGCATTAATTTTAAAGAATTTCATCATCTGACCAGAGACTTTATCATTTAACTTGATCTTGAATTGTTTAAGCTTTCTCTCAAGAATTTCTTTGCCATCTGAGGCAATTTTTTTCTTTTCATCATTTAATGATGATTTTATTTTAGATTTTGCTTTTGAAGTTTCAACAAAATTTAACCAGTTTCTGTTAGGTTTAACATTTTCAGATGTTATAATTTCAACTTGATCACCACTTTTAAGAGTATGACTTAGTGGAACTAACTTTCCGTTAACTCTTGCCCCCCTAGTTTTAATTCCAACATCCGTATGAACATGAAAAGCAAAATCTAGTGCAGATGATCCGCTTTTCAAAGATTTTAAGTCTCCATTAGGAGTAAAAACATAAATCTCTTTTGAATAGAAATTTAATTTAAAATCTTCAACAAAATCAATAGCATGCTCTGTATCATGATTTAACACCTCTTGAAGTTTGTTTAGCCAAAGATCAACTTCACTTTTTTTAGATTCATTATGTTTATAACCATAGTGTGCAGCATAACCTTTTTCAGCAATTTCATCCATTCTCTCTGATCTAATCTGAATTTCTACCCATTTATTTTTTGGCCCGACTACAGTAAGATGAAGTGCCTCGTACCCATTATTTTTTGGAAGAGTAATCCAATCTCTTAGTCTAGTAGGGTTAGGTGTAAAGTGATCTGTAATTATAGAATATATTTTCCATGCCACAAATTTTTCATTTTTTTGTATTGATTTATATATAATTCTAATTGCAAATCGATCATAAACCTCTTCAAATGATATATTTTTAGTTTTTATCTTATTATAAATTGAGTATATAGATTTATATCTTCCTTTGATCTGATATTTAATTTTTTGATTTACAAGACTCTCATTAATTAGTTTTTCAAAGGACTCAACATATTTCTCCTGATTTACTAAATCCTTATCAATTTTATTTTTTATCAAATTATATTCTCTAGTCTCAATAATCCTTAAACTTAAATTTTCAAGTTCATTTTTAATATTATAAAGTCCCACTCTATGTGCAAGCGGAGCATAAATGTATAATGACTCTGATGCCATCTGATCTTGCTTTGCTTTTGATAGAAAATCAATTGTTCGCATATTATGAAGTCTATCAGCTGTTTTAATTAATATTACCCTTATATCATCGTGAAGAGTAAGCAACATTTTACGATAATTCTCAGCTTGAATAGAATAATCTTCATTTTTTTTTAAGGTTGAAATTTTAGTTAAGCCATTAACAATCTTGGATATTTCAGAACCAACTGTTTCATCTATATCTTCAAGTGTTACCTCAGTATCTTCAACCGTATCATGAAGAATGGCTGCAGCAATAGAAATATAGTCTAATCCAATATCTTTAGCTACAATTTTTGCAACTTCAAGAGGATGGTAAATGTAGGGTTCTCCAGACTTTCTATCCTGACCATCATGACCATTAAATGCAATAACTAAGGATTCATGAATTATTTTTTTTTCTTTAGATGTTATTTTTTGATAACTACTATCAATAATATCATCAAATAATTCATTTATTTCTTTAGGCAGTATTTTATTATCAACTAACACTTGTAAATTTTTGCTACTTAAATTTACAAATAATAATTCTTGATTTAAAGCTTATATTTTACTGAGAGCTCGAATATTTATTTGAATACCTTCTCCAAAGTCTTGTTTGATGTGTTTCTAAGCTTATATTTCTTCCAGAAATAAATGCATGAGTAACATTATTAGATACAATATCTAATGCATCTCCCTTGGATATAAATAAGGTAGCACTTTTACCAATTTCAATAGAACCAAATTCATCGTCTATACCAAGAATTTTGGCAGGATTAATAGTTATTAAACTAAGGGCTTTCTCTTTGTTAATGCCATAGCTAGAAAAACTTCCTGCATAAAATGGTAAATTTCTTGTTAATACCCTATCAGAAGCTGTCCCTGTAGGGTCTATGCTTACAAGTATGTTGTTGTCTAGTAATTCTTTTGCAAGTCTAAATGTGTTTCTTGGATCAGCATCTTCAGAAGAGGGTAGTCTATATGGCTGTTTTAGAATAACTGGAATTTTATTTTCTTTAATAAAATTTATTTGATCCTTTGAACCAGTTCCACCAACAATAACAATTTTGTCAATTCCGTAATCTTTTAGAAAACTTACTCCATCAACAATCTCTTTCTCATCATCTGCATTAAGGTAGACAGTTGTTGTTCCCTCAAAAACCCCCTTCATTGCTTTGCTTTTCAAGTTCATTGATTTTTTAGTATTCATGTTTGCAAATGACTTGTCAAAAAAATCTCTTACATTTTCAATTTGTGAACTATAATTCATGTTTCTCTTTAAACCTCTATCTTCTCCTAACCACCATCTTCCAAATGTATATGGGCTTGGCCAGTTAAGATGAATGCCTTGATCATACTTAATTGTAGCGTCCTCCCAATTCCACGCGTCCAACTGAACTACTGATGAACTACCTGATATAATCCCACCATTAGGTGTAATTTGTGCAATAAGAACTCCATTAGGTCTCATACTTTCGACTGCTTTTGACTCTGCATTGTATGCTATTATACTTCTTACATTTGGTAGAAATGTACCGGATTCATCGTCATCCACAGACGCTTTCACAGCATCTACCTCAACTAGCCCTAAATTAGAGTTAAGAGCTATAATTCCAGGATAAATATGATGATTAGTAGCATTAATAATCGTATCGTATTTTGTTTTATTTATATTTAAAAAATTCTCAAGCTGCTGATTATTTGGTATTTCATTTGTTGAACTAATCAAATCAAATTCTCCATTTGTAAATCCAATTACACTATTTTTAATAAGTTCCCCATTACCTACATGTGTTGTTGCACCATATATTAGTATTGATTTTGATTGTTCAGGAGCAGGTGTTTGCTGGGCAAATAATAGGTTTAAAAATAGTATGTTAAAAAAAATAAACTTTTTCATATTAATGTATTTCAATAGTTTCACAATTAACTTCTAATTCAGGAAAAGATATAATTTCAGCACCAGACATTAAAATGTTATCAGGAATCGGAAATTTTTGATTTCCATCCGAAGTATTATCCTCAAAAATCTCTTTTAAATTCTTTTCTCTTTCAGCTTGAATTTCCCTAAACATTAAACTAATTAACTCAGACTTTTCATTTTTAATTTCTGAAATCCTTCTTTCATGATCATTTTCATCAAAGTATAATGCTCCTTCTATAAATGTCATTTCTGCCCTTGAGTATAGTGACATTGGATGACCACTCCATAAAACTATATCAGCATCTTTACCTTCTTTAAGACTCCCAACTTTATGATCTAAATGCAACATTTTAGCTGGGTTTAGTGTGACAAACTTCCATGCTTCGGTTTCTGACACTCCACCATACTTAACAGCTTTTGCAGCCTCCAAGTTGAGTCTTCTGGATAATTCAGAGCTATCAGAATTTAAGGCTACAAGAACTCCAGCATTGTGCATTATGGACGCATTATATGGAATCGCGTCATTAACTTCATATTTATATCCCCACCAATCAGAAAAAGTTGAAGCAGCAACGCCATGTTCTCTCATCTTATCAGCAACTTTGTAACCTTCAAGTATATGAGTAAAAGTATTAATTCTAAAATTATACTTTTCAGCAACCTTCATTAACATATTTATCTCACTTTGAACATATGAATGGCTAGAAATAAATCTTTCACCTTTCATTATTTCCCATAATGTTTCAAGCTCTTCATCAAATCTGGGTTTCGGTGTTCGTGACTTTTCCCTCTTATTTAAAGAATTGTATTCTGTCCAATTATTTGCGTATTCAGATGCTCTATCAAAGTGATCAATAAAAACTTGTTCAACTCCCATCCTTGTTTGAGGAAACCTTGAGCCTCCCCAATTTGATTGTTTTACATTTTCCCCCAAAGCAAATTTTATGAAAGGTGCTGCTCCTTCAAAAAACATATCTTCTATCTCTGAACCCCATTTTAATTTTATTATTGCAGATTGACCGCCAATAGGGTTTGCTGACCCATGAAGAATTTGAACTGTTGTTACTCCACCTGCAAGATTTCTATAGATGTTAACATCATCTGGGTTGATTACATCCATAATTGATACTTCTGCAGATGAATTATGCCCTCCTTCATTTATACTAGAAGCAGCCATGTGAGAATGCTCATCAATTATACCTGAAGTAATATGTTTTCCGGTTGCATCAACAACTTCATATCCTGGAGGTGTATTAATATCTTTACCAATTTCAACAATTTTACCTCTACTGATCAAAATATCATAATTCTCAACTATTCCTAGATCTTCATTAGTCCATAAAGTTGCATTCTTAAAATGTATTGATTTACTTTTTGGGACTTCAGTTAATCCAAAACCAACATTTGGGTATGTCAACTTTGAAACTTTTTGTGCTTCAAGTCTTAAATCTTCTCCCTTTGATTTTTTTAATTTACGGTTACTTGTAGTCTTGAATTTAAATTCATCATTATTAAAGTCAATTCCTAAACCACTAATTGTATTTTCTGAAATTATTTTGGCAGATAATTGCGCATAAGAAGCTTTACTTTTGTATTCATCAAAAATAGTCAAATACAGCCAATCATCCTGAAGTGAAGTTTTTGATTTCAGATTAATTGAATCTTTTTTTACTCTGGTGTTGATATTGTCTTGACTATTAGAAATTATTAAATTATAATTATTGCCATTTATGTTAATCTCATATTCTCCATCAAAATTAACTGTATTGAGAGGATTTATTATATGTCTATTCCCTTTTACCCAATTTTCATCAATTTCAGTTTCATCATCAAATAATGGTCCGGATGTAATTATAAAATTTGCAAGAAAGTTTTTTTCAATTTTTCCTAATTTATCACCAAGATTTAGAGATCTTGCAGGAACAATAGTTAGAGATTCAATTGCTTTTTTTATGTTAAGTCCGTGCTTAACAGCTGTTCTTAAATTTTCTAGAAAATCGTCAGTTCTATTTATTCCAGAGGAGGTAACTATGAATTCAATGTTATTTTCGTCTAATATTTTTAGATTAGCAGGTGCTTGATTCCAATATCTTAGCTGGTTTATTGTTAGTTTTTTATTTAATAGTGGATTAGATACATCGTATGCTTTAGGGAAATTTATTGGAACTATTATTGTATTGTCAAATTTTTTAAGTTCCCTAATGTTTTCATACTCCTTTCCAGACCCCTTGATCACAAAATTTAAATTGAATTCATTTGAGAGTTTAGCAGCCCTAATTACATTTAATTTCTCTCCTGCATCAAAAAATTTTGGTAAATCTTTATTTTCTATTAGTGCTTCAAGTGCCAAGTCTTTTGTGTTTGATACTCCTTGAGAGTACCAATTAGCATCATGAAATAGTTGTCTAATTAAAGCGATCGCTCCCATTGTTGAATTAGGATATGATTGATTATACCGAGAACTCTTAGAAAAGGAATAGTATTCAGAGGATTTATCTTGAATTAACCTGTATGATTCATTCTTGTCGTCTATTAGAGCTACTGTAAAACTTGTTCCTCTATGCACTCCATCATTACTATTCGAATTAACAACACCAAAACCCATCTTTCTCATTTTGTCAGCATCAGATTTGTTATATATATAATTATCAAAAGCATTATAATCACTTAAAATGTGATCATTCCAATAATAACCTTTTCGACTAGGCTCGTATTGAGAGCTCCTTGAAAAATCAGATCTACTATATTTTTCTGTACCAAAATTTGAGAAAGTCTCAACAAAGGATGGGTATATGTATCTTCCACCAATGTCATATATAACAGTATTTTTAGGTATATCAATGTTTCTTCCGTAATTAATTATTTTTCCATCATTTATAATTAAAGTAGAGTTGCTAATTACACCTTTATCAGTATATATATTGGCATTTGTAAATGCTGTATTTCCATATTCTTTAGTTTTAACTCCATCATTAACAATAAAGTAGTCCTGACTGTAGAGTCCAAATGATAAGAAAAAGGATAATAGGAAGAATCTTTTCATTTTATTAGTTTTTTATTTGACCCTAAATGATAGGGATAGTTTGCTAATATAGTAAATCAATTAAAGAAATCTGATAATACTTCTCTTTGATAATAATCAATTATAAAATTGGAAACTTTATTGTAAGACAGAATACCATGTTCTTGTTTATTAGACTTTAAATAAAAGTCATACACATAGTTTGCAACTCTATCAAAAAAGTTATTGTAATATTTACTCCAGAATTCCATGTTATAATTAATGTCAGATATAACCCTATCATTGAGTTTTGAGGTGTAGTCTTCTAATTTTTCTTTATGATTCTTATTAATCTCGTTAAGAAGATTTAAAAGCGCATTAAAATAGCCAGAATATCTAACATTTGCATTATTGCTTTCAACTGCTTTCATAAATGCAATAAAACTCGCTTCAGCTTCATCTGAATATCCCATTTGATGAGCATATTCATGAAAAATAACCACAGGTAAATCCACTTTGGGAATATTAACATTTACTACTGATTCTGATGTAAATGGAATAAAGTGCCCAGATACTGTTTGAAAAAGAAGAATACTAGGTACTAAAGACTGTTTCACATTTAAATTAGTCATGTTAGTTATTTCAAAAAAATCTATTTCATTATAATCCTCGAGTAATGGAACTTCTTCGTTTATCTTTGTGATAATAATATTCAAGGTATTATCTAACTCTTCAAATTCATAATCATTTTTGATATGTAATTCATCAGAGATTGAGGTTTTGAAATAATTTAATCCCCAAAAAGAATAAAAAATAAAGTAAACTAATGAAATAAATGCCAGAAGGTTAATTGAATCATTTAGTTTGAAAGAAAAAACTCTATAAACAAGATAAATAAGAATTATAACAAGAATTATATATAAAATCTCACCTATAGGTATGTTTATATTAGAATATACAAATGAATTTATTTTGAGAATATTATTGTATATAAAATATGAATAATATTCATCAATGATTGATGGATTATTTTTAA
>CACHVZ010000003.1 GCA_902583445.1 uncultured Bacteroidota bacterium
ATAACACCTGAAGCATTGAGCTTTAGGGGTATATATTGTCTTGTAGCCATACCAGGAGATTGAGATCCAGGTACAGAGTTTCTTCTTGCATATTGAACTGGTATTTGTCTAACAGCCATAACTAATAGTATAGATAATATAATAATGACTAACCATACTGCAAGCTCAATAACTACCATTATTAGACCACCATTACTTTCTGAAACTCTTGAAACTAAGTTTTGGGTAAAAGAGAGTGGTAAAGTAGCTACTATTCCAACAGTAATAAGAAGTGATATTCCATTTCCAATCCCTTTGTCTGTTATTTTTTCACCTAGCCACATGGCAAAAATTGTACCAGTAACTAGAATAATTATTGATGAAAGAACAAACATCGGTGTTCTGCCAAAAATAAATGCACTCTCTGGAACACCAAGTGCACTTAATCCATATAAATATGCAGGTGCTTGAACAACACATATAAAAATTGTTAACCATCTGGTAATTTGTGTAATTTTTTTTCTACCACTCTCTCCTTCTTTCTGAAGTTTTTGAAGATATGGAAGAGCTACACCCATTAATTGAACAACAATAGCTGCTGAAATGTATGGCATAATACCAAGTGCAAATATGGATGCATTTGCGAATGCACCACCAGTAAATGCATTTAAAATACCTAGTAATCCTCCACCATCAGATCTTGTTGAAAGATCAGACAGAGCAAGGGAATCAACACCAGGAAGCACAACCTGCGCACCTAATCTGTAGACCAATAGCAAACCTAAAGTGAAAAGAATTCTATCTCTTAACTCCTTAATTCCATATATGTTTTTTATTATGTCTACTAATTTATTCACTTTATATTTTAGTTATTTTACCACCAGCTTTTTCAATTAACTTTTCAGCTGATGCAGAAAATTTATGAGCAGCAACATTTACAGAAACATCAATTTTTCCTCTGCCAAGAACTTTAACAAGATCACCTTTTTTAGCAATTCTTAACTCAATCATTTTTTCAAAGGTTAAATCTTTTTTAATTTTTTTATCTTCAACTAAAGTCTGTATATCATCTACATTAATGGTTTTATATTCAATTCTATTAATGTTGTTGAAACCAAACTTTGGAATCCTTCTTTGAAGTGGCATCTGCCCACCTTCAAAACCAATTTTTCTAGAATAACCAGATCTTGATTGAGCACCTTTATGACCTTTTGTCGAGGTACCACCTTTTCCAGAACCTTGACCTCTACCAAGCCTTTTACCACTTGTCTTATTCGAACCTTTAGCAGGCTGTAAATTATTTAAGCTCATAATTATTTGTTTACAGAATTAATCTCTACAAGATGTTTAACTTTATCAATCATACCAGAAATTGATGGACTTAACTCATGTTCAACTTCCATTCCAATTTTTCTTAAACCTAAAGCTCTAAGAGTTCTCTTTTGAGACTCTAGTCTTTTGATCGTACTTCTTACTTGTTTAATTCTAACTTTCATGCTCATCCTTTAAATACTTTGTCAAGAGAAATGCCTCTTTGTTTTGAAATCATTAATGGACTTCTTAAATTAAGTAGTGCGTCAAAAGTAGCTTTTACAACATTATGTGGATTTGAAGATCCCTGAGATTTAGAAAGTACATTTTGAACACCAACAGCTTCTAAAACTGTTCTAACTGCACCTCCAGCAATTACCCCTGTACCTTCAGTTGCAGGCTTAATAAATACTTTAGCACCTCCAAATTTACCTTTTTGCTCATGTGGAAGCGTTCCATTATCAATTGGAATCCTTACTAAATTTTTCTTTGCATCTTCAACAGCTTTAGAAATTGCAATTGTAACTTCTTTTGCTTTTCCAAGACCATGTCCAACAACACCATTTTCATCACCCACTACAACAATAGCAGAGAAACCAAAAGCTCTACCACCTTTAGTCACCTTAGTTACTCTTTGAATACCTACAAGCCTATCTTTAAGATCTAATCCAGCAGGTTTTACAAGTTCGACGTTTTTATAATTTTTATACATAATTAAAATTTAAGTCCACCTTCCCTTGCACCTTCAGCAAGTGATTTAACTCTACCATGATAAAGGTAACCACCTCTATCAAATTTTATTTTTTCAATACCTTTTTTGACAGCTTTTTCAGCAAGAATCTTTCCGACATTAAATGAAACTTCCATGTTAGTCTTTAATTTTAAATCAGTAATAGACTTGTCACGAGAAGAAGATTGAATCAAGGTCTTTCCACTAACATCATCGATTAACTGGCAATAAATTTCTTTGTTACTTCTGAACACAGATAATCTAGGAGAATCTGATGTGCCTGAAATAACTTTCTTTATTCTTTGTCTAATTCTATTTCTTCTATATGTTTTAGTATTTCCCATATTAAGCTGATTTACCTGCTTTTCTCCTTATTTGCTCACCCACGAACTTAATTCCTTTTCCTTTGTAAGGCTCTGGCTTTCTAAAAGAACGAATTTTAGCAGCAACATGACCTACTAGTTGCTTGTCCATTGATGTAAGTTTAATAATTGGATTTTGTCCTTTTTCATTAATAGCTTCGACTTTAACCTCTGGAGCTATATCCAATACAATCGTGTGAGAGAATCCCAATGAAAGATCTAATTTTTGACCAGAATTGCTTGCTCTGTATCCAACCCCAACTAGTTCAAGTTCTTTAGTAAAACCTTCTGAAACTCCTAATACCATATTTGAAACTAATGATCTGTATAATCCGTGCTTTGATTTGTGATCCTTAGATTCAGAATTTCTTTTTACTAGAATTGTATTATCTGATATGTCAAAACTAACTCCATCAAAAGCTTGAGACATTTCACCATTTTTACCATTAACAGTAATAACATTATTATTAACGTTTACTGAAACACCTTCTGGAATACTTATTGGATTATTTCCTATTCTTGACATAACTTATTTTTTAAAATACATAACAGATTAATTCACCACCAATATTCTGGCTTGCAGCTTGCTTCCCTGTCATAACACCTTTAGATGTAGAAACTATTGATATTCCCAAACCATTTAAAATTCTTGGGAATTCTTGGGAGTTTGAGTACTTTCTTAAACCAGGTTTACTAATTCTTTGAATTTCTTTAATTACAGGCTCTTTAGAAGTTGAATCATACTTCAAAGCAATTTTTATACTGCCTTGGTTGTTTTTTGTTTCCTCAAACTTATAACTAAGAATATAACCTTGATCAAAAAGTATTTTTGTGATATCCTTCTTGATATTAGATGAAGGTATGTCAACAACTTTATGACCTGCCATGCTGGCATTTCTAATTCTAGTTAAATAATCTGCAATAGTGTCTGTATACATAATCTTTAATTTACCAACTTGCTTTAGTTACTCCTGGGATTAAACCTTTATTAGCCATTTCTCTAAACATAACTCTAGAAATCCCAAATTGCCTTATATATCCTTTTGGTCTCCCAGTAAGTTTACATCGGTTATGTAATCTAATTGGTGACGCATTTTTAGGAAGTTTTTGAAGACCAACATAATCTTTTGCATCTTTTAATGCTTGCCTTTTTGCAGCATATTTTGCAACTATACGTTGTCTTTTTCTTTCCCTAGCTTTCATTGATTCTTTTGCCATAATTCTTATTTTTTAAATGGTAATCCTAAATCTGTTAATAATGCTTGAGCCTCTTTGTCAGAGTTTGTACTTGTTACAAAAGTTATATCCATACCTGCAATATTATTTACTTTATCGATATTTATCTCAGGGAATATAATTTGTTCTCTAATTCCAAGATTGTAATTTCCTCTCCCGTCAAATCCTTTTGGATTTATACCTTGGAAATCTCTAACCCTAGGAAGAGCAATCGTAATAAGCCTATCAAGAAATTCATACATTCTCTCACCTCTTAATGTTACTTTAGCTCCAATTGGAGACCCTTTACGTAGTTTAAATGACGCAACATCCTTCTTTGACAGAGTTGCAATAGCTTTTTGACCTGAGATAAGTGTTAATTCCTCAACAGCATGATCTACAAGTTTTTTATCACTAACTGCAGCACCAACTCCTCTAGAAATAACAATTTTTTCTAAAACTGGAACCTGCATTATATTATCCAACTGAAGTTTGTCTTTTAATTCATTAACAATCTTGTTAGAGTAATCTTCTTTAAGTCTTGGTGTGTAGCTCATTTTTAGATTATTTCTTTAGATTTTTTAGATATTCTAACTTTTTTTCCATCCTCAACTTTGTAACCTACCCTAGTTTTCTCACCATCCTTAGTCATTAATGATAAATTAGAAATATTAATAGGTAGCTGTTTCTCAACTATGCCACCTTTAGGATTCTCAGAGTTTGGCTTAGTATGTCTTTTAACTGTATTAACGCCTTCGACAATTGCTTTATTTGAGTTATAAAGAATTTTAAGGACTGTACCTTTCGCTCCTTTATTCTCTCCGGCAATAACTAATACTTGATCTCCTTTTTTAATTTTTATTTTATTCATCACATTCAATATTATAAAACTTCAGGTGCAAGAGATACTATTTTCATAAATTGCTTATCTCTTAATTCTCTAGCCACAGGACCGAATACTCTTGTTCCTCTCATCTCTCCTGTTTGAGATAATAAAACACAAGCATTTTCATCAAATCTAATATAAGATCCATCATTTCTTCTAACTTCTTTTTTTGTTCTAACAACCACTGCAATTGAAACTTGACCTTTCTTTACAGTACCATTAGGAGTTGCATCTTTAACAGTTACAACAATTTTATCACCTAATCTGGCATACCTTCTTTTTGTTCCACCTAAAACTCTTATAGTTAGAACTTCTTTTGCTCCAGTATTATCTGCTACCTTAAGTCTTGATTCTTGTTGTACCATTTTATTTTGCTCTTTCTATTATTTCTACAATTCTCCACTTTTTTGTCTTACTCATTGGTCTAGTCTCCATAATTTTTACAGTATCTCCTTCATTACAGTCATTCTTTTCATCGTGTGCAACATACTTTTTGGTTTTTAAGACAAACTTTCCATAGACAGGATGCTTTACTTTTTTAACCTCTGAAACAATAACAGACTTATCCATTTTATCAGATGAAACAATTCCAATTCTTTCTTTTCTTAAACTTCTAGTTGACATTTAATCTTGTTTTTTTTCGTTTAATATTGTTTTTAACATAGCTATTTGCCTTCTTAACGTTTTAATTTCAAGAGGATTTTCAATAGTTTGAACTGAGTTGTTAAACTTAAGTTGTGATAATTTTTTTGATGTATCAGTCAACTTTTCGTTTAACTCGTCAATGGTCATATTTCTAATTTCAGTTATTTTCATAATTATCCTTCAAAATCTCTTGCTACTATAAACTTAGTTGTAACAGGTAACTTTTGTGCAGCTAACCTTAATGCCTCTTTAGCAACTGCAATTGGTACACCAGAAACTTCAAAAAGAATTCTTCCTGGCTTTACAACTGCAACAAAATATTCAGGAGCACCTTTACCTTTACCCATTCTAACCTCAAGAGGTTTTTTTGTAATTGGTTTATCTGGAAAAATTTTAATCCACAGCATACCTTCTCTTTTCATATACCTCGTAGCTGCAATCCTAGCTGCCTCTATCTGTCTTGAAGTTAAAAACTTAGACTCTAAAGATTTAATTCCAAACATACCATTAGATAGTCTATGTCCTCTTTGGGACAAACCTTTCATACGGCCTTTCTGGGCTTTTCTGTATTTAGTTCTTTTAGGTGTTAACATATCTAATTAACTTTTTCTTTCTCTTTGTCTATTATTCTTCTTAGCATTACCAGAAGACTTTTTCATTCCAACTAATGGAGATAATTCTCTTTTACCATATACTTCACCTTTCATTATCCAAACCTTAATTCCAAGTCTACCATATGTTGTATGAGCTTCAACTATTGCATAGTCAATATCTGCCCTAAAAGTAGAAAGTGGAATTCGACCTTCTTTATATGATTCTGACCTAGCCATTTCTGCACCATTGAGTCTTCCTGAAATTTGTATTTTAATACCTTCAGCATTCATCCTCATTGCTGCTGCAATAGCCATTTTTATTGCTCTTCGATAGGAAATTCTATTCTCTATCTGTCTTGCAATACTGTTACCTACAAGGAAGGAGTCTAATTCAGGCCTTTTAATTTCATGTATGTTAAGCTGAATGTCTTTTGAGGTAATCTTTTTTAATTCCTCTTTTAGTTTATCAACTTCTTGACCACCTTTACCAATTATAATTCCAGGTCTAGCTGTAGTAATAGTAATGATAATTAACTTAAGTGTTCTTTCAATTATTATGCTTGAAACACTAGCACGTGAAAGTCTTGCATAAATATACTTTCTAATCTTATCATCTTCTGCAAGCTTATCTCCATAATCTCTTCCACCATACCAGTTAGAATCCCAGCCTCTGATAATACCTAATCTATTTCCTATTGGATTTGTTTTTTGTCCCATTTAATTTATTGTTTTTGATGAAAGTATTAATGTTACATGATTAGATCTTTTTCTAATTCTATGAGCTCTGCCCTGAGGAGCTGTTCTTATTCTTTTAAGCATACCTGCACTATCAACTCTTATCTCTTTAACAAATAACTGAGCCGAGTCTATATCATCATTTTCATTCTTAGATTGCCAATTAGAAATTGCTGAAACTAGAAGCTTTTCTAATCTTCTTGAAGCCTCCTTAGGACTAAATTTTAAAATGGATAGTGCGCTTGAGATATCTTCACCTCTAATTTGATCAGCAACTAATCGCATCTTTCTTGGAGAAGTAGGGCAATTATTAAGTTTAGCAAATGCTAAATCTTTCTTTGCTTCTTTTATTTTCTCAGCGGTATTTCTTTTTCTTGAACCCATTATCTTTTATTTCCAGAGTGTCCTCTAAACAATCTTGTTGGAGAAAACTCTCCTAGTTTATGACCAACCATATTTTCTGTTATATAAACAGGAATAAATTGTCTACCATTATGAACAGCAATAGTCTGTCCGACAAAGTCAGGAATAATCATAGAAGATCTTGACCATGTTTTAATAACAGTTTTTTTATTATCCTCTAAATTCTTATTTACCTTCTTTAGAAGGCTAAGATGTACATATGGTCCTTTTTTTAATGATCTAGACATATTTTTTTATTTTTTTCTTCTTTCAATTATAAATTTAGAAGATGCTTTCTTCTTCGATCTTGTTCTATATCCTTTTGCAGGAATACCTTTTTTAGACCTAGGATGACCACCGGATGCTTTTCCTTCACCTCCACCCATTGGATGGTCAACAGGGTTCATAGCAACAGGTCTAGTTCTTGGTCTAATACCCAACCATCTCTTTCTACCTGCTTTTCCTGATGATATTAACTGATTGTCTGAATTAGATACAGCGCCTATAGTGGCATAACATGTATTTAATATCATCCTTGTCTCTCCAGAAGGCAACTTGATTGTAACATACTTACCGTCTTTTGCCATTAACTGGGCAAATGATCCAGCACTTCTAGAAATGCTAGCACCTTTCCCTGGATTAAGCTCTATACATGAAATTATTGTACCTAGAGGAATTTTACTTACAGGCATTGCGTTACCAATTTCAGGTGTTGCTTTATCACCAGAAATAACACTTTGCCCAACTTTTAAACCATTTTGAGCAATAATATATCTCTTCTCACCATCTTTATATTCTAATAAAGAAATAAATGCAGTTCTATTAGGATCATATTCAATAGATTTAACTTCAGCAGTTACATCAAACTTATCTCTTTTGAAATCAATAATTCTGTATCTTCTTTTATGACCACCACCACGGTACTTACTTGTCATTTTACCATGGTTATTTCTACCACCAGTTCTCTTTTTTGTAGTTAATAAGGACTTTTCAGGCTTATCAGTTGTGATGGCATCAAATCCATTTACAATTCTGAATCTCTGCGAGGGTGTTACTGGTTTTAATTTTCTTACAGGCATAATTATAGATTAGCGAAGAAGTCAATTCTATCTCCTTCAGATATTTTTACTACCGCTTTCTTGTATGAACCTTTCTTACTATTTTGAATACCTCTTTTGGTATATCTAGTTCTAGACTCTGCTCCATATATCATGGTTCTTACTTTCTTTACTGAAACTCCATAAGAAGATTCAACTGCTTTTTTAATTTCAACTTTATTAGCATTCTTAGACACAAGAAAAGTATAAGTATTTCTTAGTTCACTCTCGTTAGTTGCTTTTTCAGTTAATATTGGTTTTATAAGTATATCCATAATATAATTTATTTCAAGGTTGATTCTATTCCTTCAACCGCACTTTCTAAAATCAAGATGTTATTTGCATCAGTAATTTCATAAGTGTTTAATTCTGAGTTAATTATAACTTTAGAATTTTTAATGTTTCTTGATGATAAATAAATGTTATTGCTAAGTTCATTTATTACCAATAATGTCTTTTTTGATTCTAATCCAAATGCTTTGATAATTTTCAAATAATCAGAAGTTCTTGGATTTGACAGCTTGAAATCCTCTAATATTAATATCTCATTATTTTTTGCCTTATAGGCTAATGCAGATTTTCTAGCAAGCTTTTTTACCTTTTTATTTATTTTTTGATCATAAGATCTAGGTCTTGGACCAAATATTGTACCACCTCCTCTAAATAATGGGTTTTTAATACTTCCAGCCCTAGCAGTACCTGTACCTTTTTGCTTTTTTATCTTTCTAGTACTACCTGCAATCTCAGCTCTTTCCTTTGACTTATGAAGACCTTTTCTATTGTTTGCAAGATATTGTTTAACATCAAGATAAATAGCATGATCATTTGGCTCAATACCAAATATAGCTTTATTAAGCTTAATTTTTTTATCAGTTTCTTTACCCTTTATGTTATGTACTTTAAGCTCCATTATTTTCTAACTGTTATATATGAATTGTTGTGACCAGGAACACTTCCTTTTACAATTAAAATATTATCCTCCGACATTACTTTAACAACTTTTAAATTCAATACCTTAACTTTTGAATTTCCCGTTTGACCAGCCATTCTCATTCCTTTAAATACTCTTGAAGGATCAGAACCAGCACCAATAGAACCTGGAGCTCTCATCCTGTTATGCTGCCCATGTGTTGAATCACCTACACCAGCAAATCCGTGTCTTTTAACAACACCTTGAAAACCTTTACCCTTTGTTATACCAGAAATATCTACAAATTCTCCTTCAACAAAATGATCAACAGTTATCTTATCTCCCAATTTATAGTCACCATTGAATCCCTTGAACTCGACAAGTTTGTTCATAGGTTTAGATTTGCTTTTCTTGAAGTGACCTTCATATGACTTGGTAGTATTTTTAATTTTTTCATCAAATCCAAGCTGAAAAGAAGAATAGCCATCTTTATCATCAGTTTTAATCTGGGTAATAGTACAAGGTCCTACCTGAAGTATAGTACAAGGAATGTTCTTACCACTCTCGTCGTAAATACTAGTCATTCCTATTTTTTTTCCAATTATACCTGACATACTGATTACACTTTAATTTCAACTTCAACTCCACTAGGTAGCTCTAACTTCATTAGAGCATCAACAGTTTTTGATGAAGAACTATATATATCTAATAGCCTTTTATAAGAACACAGTTTAAATTGCTCTCTTGATTTTTTATTTACATGAGGAGATCTAAGAACGGTAAAAATCTTTTTGTGAGTTGGAAGAGGTATAGGGCCAGTAACAATAGCACCTGTATTCTTAACCGTCTTCACAATCTTGTCAGCAGACTTGTCAACTAAGTTGTAGTCGTAAGATTTTAATTTTATTCTAATTTTCTGACTCATAATTTATTTTTTATTCTGTTGTATTTCCTCTTATTTCAGAAATAACAGTTTCTGATATATTAGAAGGAGTTTCTGCATAATGAGAAAATTCCATTGTTGAAGTTGCTCTACCTGATGATAGTGTTCTTAATGATGTAACATATCCAAACATTTCAGATAATGGAACATCACCTTTCACAACTTTTGCTCCTGCTCTATCATCCATAGAATTAACCTGACCTCTTCTCCTATTTAAATCTCCTACAATATCACCCATATTTTCTTCTGGAGTAATAACTTCTAATTTCATTATAGGCTCCATAATAACCGCTTTTGCAGCTTTAGCTGCTACCTTAAATGCAAGTTTTGCAGCAAGTTCAAAAGAAAGTGAATCAGAATCTACAGGGTGGAAAGAACCATCCTCAAGAGTTACCTTCATAGAATCAACTTCAAATCCAGCAAGAGGACCATTTTTCATTGAATCCTTAAATCCTTTTTCAACAGATGGAACATACTCTCTAGGGATATTTCCACCTTTAATTAGGTTTACAAATTCAAGACCAGATTTACCCTGTTCACCTGGTTCAATTGTAAATACAATATCAGCAAACTTACCACGCCCTCCAGTTTGCTTTTTATAAACTTCCCTGTGGCTTGCAGATTGAGTTAGAGCCTCTTTGTACTCAACTTGAGGTTGACCTTGATTAACTTCTACTTTAAATTCTCGTCTAAGTCTGTCAACAATGATATCTAGGTGTAACTCACCCATACCTGAAATAACAGTCTGACCAGAAGCTTCATCAGTTTTTACTTGGAATGTTGGATCCTCCTCAGCAAGTTTTGAAAGGGCCAACCCAAGCTTATCAACATCAGCTTTTGTTTTTGGTTCAACAGCAACACCAATTACGGGATCAGGAAATACCATACTTTCAAGAATAATTGGGGCTTTTTCAGATGAAAGAGTATCACCTGTTTTAATATCTTTAAATCCGACTGCCGCGCCAATATCTCCTGCTTCAATAAAGTCAATAGCATTTTGCTTATTAGAGTGCATTTGGTAGATTCTTGAAATTCTTTCTCTATTACCTGATCTGTTATTTAAGACATAAGAACCTGCATCAAGTCTTCCAGAATAAACTCTAAAGAAAGCAAGTCTTCCTACAAATGGATCAGTGGCAATTTTGAATGCTAAAGCAGAAAATGGTTCTGAAACGTTTGGTAATCTAGAAATTTCCTCTTCAGAATCTGGCTTAGTCCCAACAATTGCATCTTTATCTTCAGGAGAAGGCAAATATCTACACACAGCATCCAAAAGAAACTGAACACCTTTGTTTTTAAATGCTGAACCACAGATCATAGGGATTATACTAATATCTTGTGTAGCAGCTCTAAGTGCATTGTGAACTTCATCTTCAGTAATAGAATCAGGATCATCGAAATATTTCTCAAGTAAATTTTCATCATATTCAGCAACAGCTTCAATCAGTTCGCCTCTAAGTCTTTCAGCTTCTTCTTTTAAATCGTCTGGAATGTCAACAACATCAAATGTTGATCCAAAATTGTCCTCATGCCAAATCATTGCAACATTCTTTACAAGGTCAACAATGCCCTTAAAATCCTCTTCATCACCGATATTAAGAACAATTGGTACTGCTTTAGAACCTAACTTTTCAATTACTTGATTACAAACACCTAAAAAGTTTGAACCTTGTCTATCCATTTTGTTAACAAAGCCTATTCTCGGAACTTTATAATTATCAGCTAGCCTCCAGTTTGTCTCAGACTGAGGCTCAACACCATCAACAGCTGAAAATAAAAAAACAAGACCATCAAGAACTCTTAATGATCTATTTACCTCTACTGTAAAATCAACGTGACCTGGGGTATCTATGATGTTGAAATGATATGATTTGGTTGAGTCAATAGATTTTCCTTGATCAGTTGGGAAATTCCAATTACATGTTGTGGCTGCAGATGTTATTGTAATACCTCTTTCTTGCTCCTGTTCCATCCAATCCATAGTTGCGGCACCATCATGAACCTCACCAATTTTGTGACTTACTCCAGTGTAGAATAAAATTCTCTCAGTAGTGGTAGTTTTACCAGCATCAATGTGAGCTGCAATACCAATATTTCTTGTAAATCTTAAATCTCTTGCCATAGTAATTTATTAAAATCTGAAGTGTGAGAATGCTTTATTAGCCTCAGCCATTTTGTGAGTATCAACACGCTTTTTAACAGCAGCACCTTCTTCTTTAGCAGCTGCTAATATTTCTTGTGCAAGTTTTACAGCCATTGACTTTTCATTTCTTTTTCTTGAAGATGCTATAAGCCACTTCATAGCTAATGAAATTTTTCTGTCAGGTCTTATAGGTGTAGGTATTTGAAATGTAGCTCCTCCTACTCTTCTACTTCTAACTTCAACTTGCGGCATAACATTTGAAAGAGCATCTTTCCACAATTCAAGAGAGGTCTTTTCTTTATCTTCTTTTTTACTTTCAATAATATCTATCGCATCATAGAAAATCTTATATGCTGTAGATTTTTTTCCCTGCTGCATAAGGTTATTGACAAACCTTGTTACCAATTGTTCATTAAACTTTGGATCAGGAATAAGGTCTCTTTTCTTGGATTGTTTCTTTCTCATTATGGTTTATTTTTTTGGTTTTTTACCACCATACTTGGACCTTCGTTGCAGTCTCCCTTCTACACCAGCAGTGTCTAATGCTCCTCTGACAATATGGTATCTAACTCCAGGAAGATCTTTAACTCTACCCCCTCTTACCAAAACAATAGAGTGTTCTTGAAGGTTGTGACCTTCACCTGGTATGTATGCATTGACTTCTTTTCCATTAGTAAGCCTAACCCTTGCTACTTTTCTCATGGCAGAATTTGGCTTTTTTGGAGTAGTAGTATATACCCTTGTACAAACTCCTCTTTTTTGAGGCGATTTATCAAGTGCAGCAGACTTACTCTTTTTTGACTGTGAAGTCCTTCCTTTTCTAACTAATTGCGAAATTGTTGGCATACAATAATTATTAAATTCCGTATTAAAGCGTGCAAATTTAAAATTTTTTTTTGGTTATTGTACGTATTATTACATGTTTTTTTTAAAAAAAACAATAATAAAAGTTAAAGAATTACACCAGAGGCAATTAATTGATTTTTCTGGTAAATAGCTACAAATTGACCTGGAGTTATAGCAGATTGAAATTCTTTAAATTTAACATAAAGAAAGTCTTCAAATTTTTCAACATTTATATCTTGAAGTTTTTGTCTGTACCTTATCCTTGCTTTCAATTTTAAATCCTTTAAAATCAAGTAGTTATATGTATTATTTACCCAATTAATCTCAGAGTATTTTATTTTTAATACTTTTTTAAGCAATCCAGGGTGACTTTTTCCTTCACCAACATAAATTTCATTTGAAGATGTATTTGTAGAGATAACAAACAATGGATCTTTGTAACCACCTATTGACAAACCTTTTCTCTGCCCAATTGTAAAAAAATGAGCTCCTTGGTGTTGACCAATTATTCTTCCATCATTTTTTTTATAGGAAATTCTAGTTGAGAGAAACTCTAGTTCTTCATATTTGTCAAGTTGATTTATATCATTTTTATATAAATCTGAATCCGAGGATATCTCAATAACATCACCTGTTCTTTTATTTAATTTCTGTTGTAAAAAATCAGGAAGACTTACCTTTCCGACAAAACAAAGTCCCTGTGAGTCTTTTTTCTCAGCTGTAATTAAATTATTTTCTCTAGCAATCTTTCTTACTTCTGTTTTACTTAGACCACCTATTGGAAAAATTATTTTTTTTAATTGACTTTGATTAAGTTGACATAAAAAATATGATTGATCTTTAAGATTATCAATACCAGCATGAAGTTGGTAAGTAACATTTTCATTATTATTTTCCTCAATTACTCTACAATAGTGACCTGTTGCAACATAATCCGCACCTAGTGAAATAGCAATATCCATGAACACATCAAACTTTATTTCTCTGTTGCATAAAATGTCAGGATTTGGTGTATTTCCTCTTGAATACTCATCAAACATATAGTCAATAATTCTTTCTTTGTACTCTTTACTTAAATCAACTGTTTGGAATGGTATATTTAATTTTTCTGCAACAAGCATTGCATCATTACTATCTTCTAACCAAGGACATTCATCAGAGATAGTTACATTTTCATCATGCCAATTCTTCATAAATAAACCTATCAAATCGTAGCCTTTCTTTTTTAATAAAAAGGCTGCAACACTTGAGTCTACTCCTCCAGACAAGGCTATAACTACTTTATTTGTTTTCATTGAGACTATTTACCTCTACTTTTCTTTTGTTTCTCTGCTTCTTCAAGAGCCTTTTGTAGCCTAGCTCTAAATCCACCAACTTTTAATGGCTTCTTTTTATTTTCTTCGATTTCTGATAATACTTTTTGATCATCAATAATAAAGTTTTTGATAACTAGCATTAGTATAATGGTTAACAAATTCGAGATGAAGTAATAAAGACTTAGACCACTAGCATAATTGTTAAAGAAAAATAGCATCATTATAGGCATCATATACATTATTACCTTCATATTAACACCACCTGTTTGAGAAGGAGACATCATTTGCTGACCAGTCGTCATTTTTGTATAAAAGAAGATTGCTACAGATGCTAAAATTGGGAATAAACTAATATGATCTCCATATAAAGGTATGTAAAATCCAAGGTCTAGAATTGAATCATAAGATGATAAGTCATCAGCCCATAAAAAGCTTTTTTGTCTTAGGGAGAAAGCTACGGGGAAAAATGTAAATAGTGCAAAGAAAATTGGCATTTGAAGAAATGCTGGCAAACAACCAGACATCGGATTAGCTCCAGATTTAGTATAAAGGTTCATAGTTTCCTGTTGCTTCTTCATTGGATCATCCCCAAACTTTTCATTAATAATTTCAAGTTCAGGTTTTAAAATCTTCATTTTAATCTGAGATAAATATGACTTATATGTTAGAGGAGATATAGCAACCTTAACAATTATTGTCATTAAAATTATTGATATTCCATAGGAAAAATAATTTGTTAAAAATGAAAATAGTGGAAAGAAGATGAATCTATTTAACCAGCCAAAAATACCCCATCCTATTGGAACTGAGTTTTCAAGATTTAAATTATACTCCTTTAAAGTTTCATAATCAGTTGGGCCATAATACATGCTAAAACTTAGCTGACTATTTGAGTCAAGACTTAGTGGAATATTTGCAAGAAATCTTTTTGTAAATTTTTTATCCAAAGCATCATTTCCTGAAAGATCCTCTGAGCTAATTTCAACTTGATTAGATTCATTATTTAAAATTAATATAGAACTAAAGAAATGTTCTCTAAAAGACACCCAATTAACGTTGTCTATTACCTTATTTGTAATACCAGCAACGGATAAGTAAGAATCTTTATTGTTTTCAAAACCATAAGATAATGCTGTGTATCTGTTTTCATAGTCTATACTTTTTGAATTTCTAAATGAATCTCTACCCCATATCAACTCGACATTTTCATAATTTGAATTTGTATTATCAATTATATCTAATTCAAAATCAACTATGCTAGAATTATCTGATAAAAAAAATGACAGCTCGAGTTCACTCCTAGAATCAATTTCAGCTTTTAGTTTTACAGATAAATTTTCATCAATTATTTCTGCAGTATAATTTAGATCTTGTGAATTAATCTTTGAATTTCTTCCAACAGGAATATTGAAGCTAAAAATTGACTTATTGTCGTCAATTAAAAATAGAGGATCATCGTTATAGTTATAAAAATCTTTGAGTAAAAGTTTCTTAATTTCAGCTCCCTTTGTACTTATTTCTAATAAAATGTTTGAGTTTTCAAGAACAATAATTTCCTCATTAAATTCATCATTATCTTCATAGTCATTGTAAGATGAATTAACAATATTCGAAGGCTGCTCAACTACTTCAATTTGGCTATCATCAACTATTTCCTCTTGATTTTCAATCATATTTGATTGATTATCATAAAACCAAAACATTAGTATTCCTGATATTAATAAAAATCCTATAAACTGAAGGGGGTCAAACCTGTTTTCTTCCATAATTATTTTTTTAGGTAGTTTTTTAAACTAGCTTTTACAAAGTTTACAAAAATTGGATGAGGATTGTATACACTACTTTTATATTCAGGATGAAATTGAACACCAACAAACCATGGATGGTCTTTATTTTCAACAATTTCAACTAGATTAGTCTCTGGATTTTTACCAGCAACAATAAAGTTTTCATCAAAAATTTTTTTTGAATATTCATCATTAAACTCGAATCTGTGCCTATGTCTTTCGGAAACTACTTTTTTACTGTAAATTTTATTAGAAATTGTATTCTTAAGAATTTCACAGTCCCAAGCCCCTAATCTCATTGTACCTCCCTTATTAATTATTTTTTTTTGCGATGTCATTAAATCAATAACTGGATCTTTACATTTTTCTGAAATTTCTGTTGAATTAGCGTACCTTATTTTTTTTACATTTCTAGCATATTCGATTACTGCCATTTGCATACCTAAACATATCCCTAGGAAAGGAATTTTATTTACTCTAGCATATTCTACAGCTAATATTTTACCATCTAACCCTCTTTGGCCAAAACCTGGAGCAACAATTATCCCATCGAGATCAATTAACTTTTTATTAATATTTTCTTTATCAAGATATTCAGAGTGAATAGACTTAACATTGACTTTTACTTCATTTTCAGTTCCAGCATGAATTAATGACTCAAGAATTGATTTATATGAATCATTCAACTCAACGTATTTCCCAACTAAACCAATATTAATCTGATGAGTAGGGTTTTTTAGTTTATGTAAAAAGTTTTTCCATTTATCTAAGTCTGGTTCAGATTCTTTAATTTTCAATTTTTGAAGAGTTACTTTATCAAGGCCTTCATCTCTCATCTTTATAGGAACATCATAAATAGTTTCAACATCAATAGACTGAATTACACAATCTAGTTTTACATTACAGAAAAGTGCAAGTTTATTCTTGACTTCATCTGAGAGATCTCTTTCTGATCTACAAACTAAAACATCTGCTTTTAGACCAAGCTCCATCAAGGTTTTTACTGAATGTTGAGTAGGTTTAGTTTTAAGTTCACCTGTTGCAGATAAGTATGGAATTAAAGTTAAGTGAATTACCATAGAATTTTCAGGGCCTTCTTCATAAATAACCTGTCTAACTGCCTCTATAAATGGTAAAGATTCAATATCACCTACAGTACCTCCTATTTCTGTAATAATAATATCTAGATTATTTTTATAGTCAAGATTTCTTATATTTTCTTTAATCTCATTTGTTATATGAGGTATAACCTGAACTGTTTTACCCAAAAACTCTCCTTTCCTTTCCTTTTCAATTACATTTTGATATATTTTTCCTGTAGTAATATTGTTTCTCTGTGAGGTATTTCTACTTAAAAATCTTTCGTAATGGCCTAAATCAAGATCGGTTTCAGCCCCATCATCTGTTACATAACATTCTCCATGCTCATATGGATTTAGAGTTCCTGGATCAACATTTATATAGGGGTCTAATTTTTGAATAGCGACATTTAAGCCCTGAGCTTGGAGGAGACGTGCTAAAGAAGCAGATACAATACCCTTTCCGAGGGATGATGTAACACCACCAGTAACAAAAATATATTTAGGCTTATTCATCCGGATATAATAACATTTCCGGACTCAAATTTACAAAATAATAAGGTATTATATAATTTATTATTCATTAATCTCTTCAATACTATAGTCAACATGCTTTAAAAGAAAAATAGATGAATTAAATAAACCACCTAATGTATCTTTTTTATAAAGAAATTTAGATTCATTGTAAGTCTGTTCATCATATTTTATAGTTCTATTTAAATTATTATCAAGTAGTTTTCTCAGAAGAATATCCCTTGTAACATCATAACCTCTAGCAATATCTTTGTTTGGAAAGCTACCAAATAGGTTTATATAATTACTTTCAAAATCTGTTATTGAATCCTGATTAATTTTTCTTGAAATAGAGGCATATGTGAATCTTAAATTACCAAGATCCTTGATATTTATACTAGGGTCGTCATATTGATTTCCCCTATAAGTTGTGTAGAGTCTAACATCTCTCTCAGAAGTAATTTGAGAGTTTAATTGAGATATTACACTGGAGATAAGAGTAAATATTTCAGATTCAACAACTACTTTATTAGGAAGTGTATCAACTAAGAGAGAATCGAGTAGCTCTGGTAAAATGTAGCCTTCAAACTCAGGTTTAATTTTCGTTGCATTAGGAAAAATACTTGTAAGCCTATTTTCAATATCTACATTAAGTGAATCTGCTATTATGACAATATTTTCATCTCTGTTTAAGTTAGTATTTAAGTATTCTAGCATTTTTTCCCTCAAAAGATTCTTAGGAGTAACAGTCTGTACAACTCCTTTTAATATTTTTATTGGGATTGTAGAAAGGGGAAAAACTTTTGGTATTGCTTCCAGGAAATCAAGATTAGAAAAAGTCTCAAAATTCCTTGGAATAAGAGGTCCAATTATTATATCAGAGTTAATAATTTTTTCGTTATTAGATATCTCAAAAATTTTATTTAATGAGTTTTCCGTATCAAAAACATTTAAATTAATTGAGACACCCATTTTCCTTATATCATTAATTGCATAAAGAATTCCGGAGTAAAAATCTAAAGCAATGGTATAAAGATTTCTATCTTCAAAAAGTGATTCAACCTCTTGAATTGAATCAAAATTAACTTCAGATGATCTAAATGGTAAAAGTACAGATACATTCAATTCATCATTTTTTCTTTTCTTTTGAATGTAAATAGAGTCTAGAGAGGTTAATTCTGTTTCGATCAATTCGTTTTCTACAACTTTTAAATTTAAATCCTCTGAAGATTTAAATATAGGAACAAGTATAGTTGATCTTCTTCTAAGTCTTGAATCTCTAAGCTCTGGATTAAAACTTAATAAATCATTGATAGTTATTTTATATTTCTGAGAAATTGAAAAAAGAGTTTCTTTTCTTTCAACCTTATGAAAAATTGTATCTGAAACAATATTTTGAGAAAATATTGAAGTACTTGATAAAAGGAATATTATTAGTATAAAACTTCTCATTTATTTTTGCTTTTCAAGTTTCCAGCTTTCATAGTCCTGATTATTAACTATATATGACCAATGTAATAAAGACTGTTGAATTCTAGGTGAAATATCTTTTGAATTTTCAATTTTTAAACCTGATTTGAAAATTTTATTATAAATAGCATTTCTAAATCTACCTTTAGGACCACAAAAAGCTAGCCATCTTTTTATCTGTCTAATGTCATCTTCGTGACGTCTTCCAATGTAGTACTTACAATACCATTCAAACCAGCCTCTTGGATCATCTTGATGAATCCATCCTTTTTCCTCCCACTCTTGTTGAGTTTGTCCTGATTTAATTTTAAATAAATTAATTTTTACTAAATATTTTTTTGATAGGTAATAGGATTCATCAAGATCCTTGAACCAATCTTTTGGAAAAATTCTGTAATCAACAAGTTGATTAAAATATGTACCTCCAAATATACCCTTGTATAGCATTTGTTTTGGAGTCAACATCGGTTTAAATGAATTATGAAGTTCTTCCATTTTTATTTTATTCCCACTCAATTGTGGCAGGAGGTTTAGAACTTATATCATAAACAACTCTATTTATTCCTTTAACTTTATTTATAATATTATTGGAAACTTCTTTCAAGAAATCATTTGGAAATTCATACCAATCTGCAGTCATTCCATCAGTTGAAACTACCGCCCTTAATGCAACACATCTTTCATAAGTTCTTTCGTCTCCCATCACACCAACACTTTTAACTGGCAAGAGTATAGATCCAGCTTGCCAAATTTTATTGTAGAGATTCCATTTTTTTAAAGCATCAATATATATTTTATCAGCTTCCTGAATAAGCCCTATACTTTCATAGTCAACTTCGCCAAGAATTCTTATTCCAAGACCTGGACCTGGAAAAGGATGTCTAGATAGTATCTCTTGAGGCATTTTTAGAGAGGTGCCAATTTTTCTTACTTCATCTTTAAATAACATCTTAAGAGGCTCAATAACTTTAAGATTCATTTTTTTTCAGGAAGTCCTCCAACGTTATGATGAGATTTAATAGTAGCAGAGGGCCCCTTTACTGATATTGATTCAATTACATCTGGATAGATAGTTCCTTGTGCAAGCCATTTTGCATTGGATATTTTTTTTGATTCTTCATCAAAAACATCAATAAATGTATTACCAATTATCTTCCTTTTCCTCTCAGGATCAGTCACACCTTTAAGACCATTAATAAATTGATCTGATGCGTCAACACCTTTGACATTTAGGCCCATTCCAATATATTGATCTAATACTTCATCATATTCATTTTTTCTTAAAAGACCATTATTTACAAAAATGCAATGTAAATTCTTACCTATTGCTCTATCAAGTAGAATAGCAGCTACACTAGAGTCTACTCCACCTGAGAGTCCTAAAATTACTTTTTCATCTAATACTGCAGATTTCAACTCTTTAACTGTCCTGTCAATAAAAGATTCAGGATTCCACTCTTTAATAAATTTTAATTCCTCTATGAAAAAGTTTTCAAATATTTTTAGACCATTATCTGTATGAAAAACCTCAGGATGAAATTGTAGAGCATATAAATTAAGAGAGTCAATTGAGTAAGCAGCATTTTTTACAGAGTCTGTACTAGCAATAACTGATGCACCATCGGGTAAAGCTGTAATTGTATCTCCATGACTCATCCATACTTGATTATTGATTTTTATGTTATTGAAAAGCTTACAATTTTTTTCAATAAATGACAGATTAGCTCTTCCATACTCTCTTGAGTTTGAGTTTTCAACTTTTCCATTAAGTGATTTTGCAATTAGTTGTGCTCCGTAACAAATTGCAATTACGGGTTTATTACCTAAAATACCTTTAAGATTAATTTCAGGAGCATTTTTTTGATTAACTGAAAAAGGAGAACCAGAAAGCACAATAGCCTTATATTGGTTTAAATCTTCTGGGAGGTTGTTAAATGGTGAAATCTCACAGTAAATAAAAAGCTCTCTAATTCTTCTTGCAATTAATTGAGTGTACTGAGAGCCAAAATCAACAATTAAGACTTTATTTTGCATGGACAAAAATACAACTATAAATTAATCTTCAAGATCTATTATTAATATTTTATCGTCCATTATTGAGATTTTCTCAACTATGTAATTAATAAATGAAGGTCCCTTACATGAGTAGAAATTTCCAAAATTTAAGTATCTCTCTTGATTAATATTACGAGGGTTAAGATAATTGTAAATAGACCTTATTGATTCTATTTCAGCTTCATTATTTTTCTTTTCAGCTTTATTCAGTTTTTTTTCAAGATCATCAATTCCCTTTTTTTGTTTTTTTTCTTGAGCATTAAGGGCACCAATAAATGACTTGTCTGTTTCAAGTGAAACCTTTCTTAACTCATCAAATTGTGATGATAAATTTGATCTTAAAGAATCAAAGTTAATCTTAAAGCCAGAGTTACTGTCTATTTTATATTTTATTAGTTCATTAAGTTCTCCAGTAAAATACTTGATTTCAATTCCAGAGTTTTTAATTTTTTTTGAAGTCTTAGAATCAATTATATATGCACTATTCCTTAATTTAAGAATTGGAAATTGAACTTTGTTGTCATCAAAATAAGTTTTTAACTGCATCCAATATCTCAATTCATTTGGACCTCCAACATAACAGACATTAGGCAATACAATTTCCTGATATAAAGGCCTCATAATTGAATTTGGAGAGAATAACTCTGGACTTCTATCAATTAAATTCAGTATCTCATCTTTATTGTAAGAATTCTCATCATCTACATTGAATAAATTTTTATCATATCTAATCCTTTTTCTTCCTTTATCAGTAAGTTTAAAAAAATTAATATCAGATGGGTTAACCTGGATCTTATATGATTCAAAGTCTTTTTTAAGTTCAGATATTTGATAAGTTGTATTCTCTTTACATGAAAAATTATCTATTTCATTTTTTAATTGATCTATAAATAATGACTTTAAATCCTTTTTATTAGCATCTATTATTATTAATCCATGTTCTGAGAATAAAGAATTTATAAATTTTATAGTTGAGATAGATAGGGCATCTCCTTCTTTATAGGAAAAATCAATAATTTCTTCAATTTTTTCTTTAAATTCATAATCAATTATTGAGTCCTTATAATCTTTCAACACATTCTTGAAGTTATTAATCTCAATTTCACCAACAGGCAAATTATTTGAATTGATTTCCCATTTAATGTTTTTTTGATTTAAGTTAACCTCTGAAATTTCTTCAAAATCATGATCTTCAGAAGCTATCCAAAGAACTGGAACATATTTAAAGTTTTTAGAATCTAAGTTTAACTGATTGCTTATACTAATTACTTGAGCAATTTTAAAGATCACCATTAAAGGACCGGTAAATAAATTAAGCTGGTGACCAGTGGTAATACAAAAAGTGTTAGATTCTGAAAGGGAGCTTATGTTTTCAGAAGTTTTTTTTGAAATATCAATATTAGAATATTGACTTTTCAGGGATTTGACTAAAATTTGTCTTTGTTCTTTAGTGAAGTTTTTACTTTTATTTTCTGAGTGTTTTTTTATGCTCTCATTACTATAAAAGGAATCGATATATTTCAACACCTTTTTATCTTGTGAAATAAATTTTTCAATAAGTTCATCTTCAATGAGTTTAGAATCTCTTTGGATTGTTTGACTTCTCATCACTTAATTTTTGTAAATATATCTGAATTTTTCAAAATTGGATGTAACTTAGTAGATCTAAGTATAAACTATCAAATTGATGAAGAATTTAAGATTACTTTTTGTTTTAATAATAATTTCACCCCTTTCCTACTCTCAAAACTTAGAGGAAAAACTTGATGAGGTAAAGTATAGAAATATAGGACCTTTTCGTGGTGGTAGATCAGTATCATCAGTTGGGGTTATAGGGGATCCACTTACATACTATATGGGGACTGTAGGAGGAGGTTTATGGAAAACAACTAATGCTGGTGTTAATTGGTTTAACATTTCTGACGATTACTTCAAAACGTCTTCAGTTGGAGCAATTTCAGTTGCTGATAGTGATAGTAGAATAATTTACGTTGGTATGGGAGAGCATGCTCCAAGAGGAGTAATGACTTCCTATGGTGATGGGGTATATAAGTCAACTGATGCAGGAAAAACATGGGAGCATATGGGTTTGAAAGATACTCAACAAATTTCAAGAATTATAATTCACCCAGATAATCCAAACATAGTTTTTGTCGCTGCTCAAGGAGCCGTTAATGGGCCAACAAAAGATAGAGGTATATATAAATCAATTGATGGTGGTAAAACTTGGAGTAATGTTCTTTTTATAAATGAATTAACAGGTGCCTCTGAACTTTCAATAGATTATAACAATCCTAAAGTATTATACGCTACTATGTGGAAGCATCAAAGGCTTCCTTGGAAGGTTATTAGTGGAGGAAAAGGTGACGGGGTATATAAATCTGTTGATGGAGGAGATAGCTGGTTTAAAATTGAAAATGGTTTACCATCTGAGTTAGGTAAAATGGCTATATCAGTATCTAGAGCTAACTCTGATAAGGTATTTCTTCTAGCTGAAGGTAATTCAAACAAAAGGTCTGGAGGTTTATTTGTGTCAAATAATGCTGGTGAAAGCTGGGTTCAAGTTAGCTCTTATGCAGAACTAACTTCAAGGGCATGGTACTATATTGAAGTTTTTGCCGATCCTAATGATGAGGATACAGTTTATGTGTTAAGTGCTAAAGCTTTTAGATCAATAGATGGAGGTAAAACATGGAAAAGAATATATAGCGGTCATGGGGATTATCATGACCTATGGATAAATCCGGATAATTCTAAAAATATGATAATTTCTGATGATGGAGGTGGTGAAATAACATTTGATAATGGAAGTACTTGGTCTAGTATCTACAATATGCCGACTGCTCAATTTTATAGAGTCAATGTTGATAATTTATTTCCATATAACCTTTATGGTGGTCAACAAGATAATTCGACTGTTAAAATTTCAAGCATAGGATCTAGAGGAGGTATTTCTGAAAGAGATTGGTCAGCATCTGCTGGAGGAGAAAGTGCATTTCTTGCTTTCGACCCGGATAATCCAAATATTGTAATGGGTGGTAGTTATCTTGGGAGTGTTAACATATATGATACAAAAGCTAATGCTAGAAAAAAAGTTATGATTGAACCAATAAATTATATTGGAAGAGCTTCAAGAGACATGAAATATAGGTTCAATTGGAATGCACCTATTATTTGGTCTCAACATGAACCAAATACTTTTTATCATGCAGCTCAACATCTATTTAAGACAAATGATCAAGGTAAATCTTGGAAAGTAGTTTCTCCAGATTTGACAAGAGATGAAGATGAAAAACAAGGAAATGGTGGTGGTCCATATACAAACGAAGCTGTTGGTGCTGAGAATTATGGAACCATTAGTTATGTAGTTGAATCTCCTCATGAACCAAACACAATTTATGTTGGATCTGATGATGGATTAGTTCATATTACTCAAGATGGTGGTGAATCATGGATTGATATTACACCTAAAGGTCTTCCTGAAACAATAATTAATGCTATTGATGTTTCACCTCATGACAAAGCAACGGTATATATTGCAACGACAAGGTATAAGTTTAATGATAAGACACCTGGACTTTATAAGTCTACAAACTATGGTAAATCTTGGAAGGATATTACAGGTGATATTCCTTATGGTGCCTATACTAGAGTTGTTAGAGAGGATGATAAAAGAAAGGGACTTCTTGTTGCAGGAACTGAGTTAGGGGTTTATATATCATTTAATGATGGTAAAAAATGGGAATTATTTAATCTTAACATGCCAGTACTTGGTGTTACTGATCTAATGATTAAGCATGATGATTTAATCGTAGCAACACATGGAAGGTCTTTTTGGATACTTGACGATATGGGACTTATAAGGCAGCTGGATGGTGATATTGATACAAAATTATATGATCCTGAGAATTCAACAATCGGAAACTGGTATAGTCAACTTAATTCAAATTATTCAGATGGTACTTCGTCATTTAATGGAGTTAATCCAGCTAATGGTGTTGTTATATATTATAACATTGGAATAGAAGATAGTGGCAAAAAAGTTTCAATGAAGATTTATGATCAGAATAATAAACTTGTAAGGGAAATTACTAGTCAACCTGACAAAAGTTTTATTTCATATAACGGAGGACCTTCAAGAGAACCTGTATTATCAAATAAAGCTGGATTAAATAGATTTGTATGGGATTCTAGACATTCTCCTTTAAGTGGAGTCCCATATGCATATATTGAAGGTAGCTTTAGAGGACATAAGGCAATTCCAGGAAAATATAAGCTAACATTAGTAGTTGATGAGACATCATATAACTCTGAGTTTGAAATTTTAAAGAATCCCAATTTTAGTGTTTCTGATGAGGACTATTTAGATCTTGATAAATATGCTACTCATATGGAGAGTAATTTTAACGAGATGGCTAAATATATAAATAGCAATAAAAAACTTATGGATAAGTTAGATGTTCTAGTGAGAGAATTAGATGAAAATCCAGAAGTTAAAGAAAATGGTAAAAAATTACTTGAATTGATGGATAACTGGGATAAAAAAATGATGCAGAGAATGTCTAAAGCATATGATGATGTAGAGAATTTTCCTAACAAATTTTTAGCAGATTATCTTTTTATTCTTGATGAAATCAAAGGAGATATACCAAATGTAAGTGGAGGAATTCTCAAGTCACTTAAGTCTCATGATGAAAAATGGGTTGAACTAAAAAAAAGAAATAGATCAAATAAATCAAGTCAATATTCCCAAATATAATAAGGAACTTTGGAGTATTAGTATTGGTGCGTTGAATTAGAATACATCAAAGCTTTACTTTCTGCATCGGTAAGTTGAGAAAAGTCGTGAGAAATCTGAATTACTCAGGTTTATCGTCTGCAGCTGGCTCTTCAGCCTTTGCTTCTTCTGCAGCTGGCTCTTCAGCCTTTGCTTCTTCTGCAGCTGGCTCTTCAGCCTTTACTTCTTCTGCAGCTGGCTTTTCAGGTATAGGTTGTTCTTTTACGATTGGTTTTCCAGAAAGCCAATCATTAACAAGATCTTGAGGTAATATTTTTTCATCAAAGGAATATGAATCAGAACCATCTTTTTTAATCATTCTAATTGCTTTCGTAAGTTTTTTCGAGCCAGTTTGTAAACTAGCAACAGCTTTTTTTGCCATCTTATTTAATTTCTTTGTGAACAGTCATCTTCTTCAAAATAGGATTGAATTTTTTAATTTCAAGTCTATCTGGAGAATTCTTTTTGTTTTTAGTAGTAATATATCTAGAAGTACCAGGCATACCAGAATCTTTGTGTTCTGTACACTCTAAAATTACCTGAACTCTATTACCCTTTTTTGCCATGATTACTTAATTTTTCCTTGTTTTCTTGCCTCTTTCAAAACTTCAGAAATACCCTTCTTATTTATAGTCTTTAAAGCAGAAGCAGAGATTTTAAGTGTTATCCACTTATTCTCATCTGGAATAAAAAAACGTTTCTTAATAAGATTTACATCAAACCTTCTTTTAGTTCTGTTTAGAGACTTTGAAACATTGTTTCCAAACATGACCTTCTTTCCAGTAATTTCGCAAGTTTTAGACATGACATACTAAATTTTATGACGTGCAAAACTAATGTATTTAACTTTAAAAAAAAAATAATTATTGTATAATAATTTTATCATAGAACAGTTGAAATGAGATATTTTTAACTGCTTCAATAAAATCTTCTCTTGACTTATTTATTTTGAATTTTTCACAGAAAATTTCATTTTCTGATGAAATAGCTATAAAGCAATCACCAACTTTTGATTTTTCCCCATCAGTTGAGGGTCCAGCATTACCAGTAATAGAAATAGAGTAGTCAGATTTAAATTGTTTTTTTACATTCTCAGCCATAGTTATTGCAACTCTTTCACTTACAGGAGAAAATTTGTCTAAATCCGATTTGTCAATATTTAATAATTTTTGTTTGGAATAAGTACTGTAACTAACTATTGAGCCAAGAAAAACTTTAGAAGCACCTGGTATCATTGTTAAAGAAGATGATAAGGTCCCACCAGTGCAACTTTCTGCAAATGAAATTGTTTTATTTGTTTTATTTAAAAAATTAAAAATCTCATTAACCATTGTCACTTAATTTTTAGTGAAAACATTTTTTTGGAATTAATAAACCCTTCTAGAAAATCCCCACTTATCACTTGGGAGACTCCAGATGGCGTTCCAGTAAAGATCAAATCACCAATCTTTAATGTAAAATATTGAGAGACATATGAAATAATCTCATCTATTTTCCACAGCATATTAGAAGAATTTCCTGATTGAACAATGCTACTATTTTTTTTGAGCTCAAAATTTATATTTGAGATATTTTCAATTTCTTCAACATTAATAAAATCTCCAACCATACAGGAGTTATCAAAAGCCTTAGATTTTTCCCTAGGATGACCTTTATCTTTTAATTTATTCTGTATATCTCTGGCAGTAAAATCTATTCCTAGACCAATTTGATTGTAGTAATTATTTGAGAATGATTCATCTATATATTTACCAACTTTATTAATCTTTACAACTAATTCAACTTCATGATGTATCTCATCTGAAAACTCGGGTATTATAAAGTTTTGATTTTTAGCTATTATTGACGAATCTGGTTTAATAAAAACAATAGGTTCTTTTGGTCTTTCATTAGATAATTCTTTTATATGATCGGAATAATTTCTTCCTATGCAAATTATTTTCACTTTATTTTGAATTTAATAAACTAAGTTTTAATTGTGTAAAAATTTTCTTTGTATACTCAGGGAAATCACCATTCATTATCCATGAGTAATAACCTGTATCAGTTTTAAATACATCAACAACTTTTTGACCAGTATATTTACCAAAAGCAAATACTGCGTCATTATCAGAGTCTATCCTTATTTTTCCAGCAAAATCTAAATTATCATTTCTCTTTGTGAACTCACTCAGGAAATCAATATTTGGTTTAAGATCATCATATTTTTCTATTTGAGCTTTAAAAACTTCATATGTTGCTATTGTGTCATCCATTGCCGAATGAGCATTTTCTAGATCTTTATCACAATAAAATTTTAAAGCTGCCGTAAGATTTCTTGGCTCCTTCTTATGATATATTACTTGACTGTCAATTAATTTAATTTTTGTAAAATCAAATTCTATTTCTGCCCTAATTAGCTCCTCTACAAGTATTGGGACATCAAATTTAATTGAATTAAATCCAGCCAAATCACATCCTTTGATAAACTCATAAATTTCTTTTGCATAATGCTTAAAATTTGGCTTATCCTTAACCATTTCATTTGTTATACCGTGAACATTAGTAGCCTGGAATGAGATCTCCATTTCAGGATTTATTCTCCAAACCTTCTGTAACTCAGATTTATCAACATCTACTTTAAGAATTGCTATTTCAACAATTCTATCTTTACCAACTTTAGCACCAGTTGTTTCAAGATCAAAAAAACAAATTGGTCTATCTAGGTTTATTTTCATTTTAGATTGTTTGATTCATATCCCATTCTTCAAGATATTCAGCAACTCTTTTTACAAAGCTCCCTCCTATTGATCCATTAATAATTCTATGGTCATAAGTATGTGAGAGTATTAGTTTTTTTCTAATTCCAACAAAATCTCCTTTATCAGTTTCTATTACAGATGGAAGCTTTCTTATTACTCCTATTGCAATTATTCCAACTTGTGGCTGATTTATAATCGGTGTACCCATTATTGATCCAAAATTACCAACATTTGTAACGGTATATGTGCCATCTGAAATTTCCTCAGGTTTTAATGAATTTGACCTAGCCCTTTTTGAAAGATCATTAACGGCTATTGTAAGTCCTTTTAGGTTCAGATGATCAGCATTTTTTATAACTGGAACAATTAAATTACCATTATCCACAGCAGTTGCCATTCCGATATTTATTGATCTTTTAATAACAATTTTATCATCAACTACAGAACTGTTTAAAATTGGAAAATCCTTTAATGACTTGACTACTGCGCTAATGAATATAGGAGTGAATGTAAGCTTCTGTCCTTCATTTTCTTGAAATGATGTTTTATATTTTTCTCTCCAGTCCCAAACGTTTGATACATCAACCTCAACAAATGATTGGACATGAGCAGATATTTTCTTAGAATCTGACATATGGTTGAAAATAATCTTACCCATCCTGTCTAGTTCTATAATCTGATCACCAACTGAGGATTGTGTTGGAGCATAACTATCATTAGTAATTCCAGATTTTATATCACCTTTTATATAATTTAATATATCCTGTTTGGTTACTCTGCCATCTTTTCCTGACCCAGATATCTGATCTAGTTCCTTTAAACTTATATTTTCCTTTTTTGCAATACTTTTTACTAATGGTGAATAAAATCTATCACTTTTATTTATTTTATTTTCTGATTCAATTTTTTTCGAATCATCAAGCAGTTCAATTGAAGGTATTTCAAGTTCAGGAATATTAGATTCTAACTCATCTACATTCTGGTTTTCAACTAAAATATCTTCTTGTTTTTTTGGAGAATTATCTATCACTTCATCATCATTTTCAATTGAATCAGTTTCAATCTCTGCAATTGTATCACCAACTTTTACAATATCATTAACCTCAAAATTCTTCTTAATTAACTTTCCTTTAAATTCAGAAGGGACATCTGAATCTACTTTATCTGTGGCAATCTCAACAATTGATTCGTCAGCTTCAACTATATCTCCAACCTCTTTCAACCATTTAGTTATAGAAGCCTCAGCAATACTCTCTCCCATTTTTGGAAGTTTTAATAGATATTTTCCCATTACTTAAGTATTTGCAAATTTACAATATTAATGATTAATGATTTGAAAGATTACTTTCATAAGGGCGTCTATTCTGAATACTTCTTGCCAATGTAACTTCATCAGTATATTCAAGTTGGTCACCAACAGGGATTCCTCTGGCAAGAACAGATACTTTAACATCAAGGTTTTTCAAAGTTTTAAAAATATAAAAGCTTGTGGTATCTGCCTCAATAGTAGCACTAAGTGCAAAAATGACCTCAACTATATTTTTTTCAGATATTTTTTTTTCGAGAGTTGAAATGTTAAGATCCTCAGGACCTATTCCCTCTATTGGAGAAATCACACCACCAAGTACATGGTAAACTCCCGTATATAGGTTAGTGTTTTCTATTGCAATTACATCTCTAATATCTTCAACTATGCAAATTAATGACTGATCTCTTGATGGATTTAGGCAGATATCACAAACATCTTTATCAGATATATTATGACACTGTGAACAAAATTTAATTTGGGTTTTAAAATCATAAATACTCTCTGAAAGATCTCTCGAATATTCTTTTGGTTTTCTTAAAATTTCAAGAGCAATTCTTAACGCTGACCTTTTTCCAATTCCAGATAATTGGGAAATATTATACACTAAATCCTCAAGAAGTTTAGAAGGAAATTCCATTGAACAAATTTAAAAATAATCATTTAAGTTCTTTTGTATATTTACAAAATGTTATCTCCACAAATAATTTTAATTGCAATTATATCCTACTTTGTGGTCCTAACTGCCATTTCTTACTTTACTGGAAAAGAAGATAATAATGATGTTTTTTTCAATGCAAAAAGAAGCTCTAATTGGGCAGTAGTTGCATTTGGGATGGTAGGGGCATCTCTTTCTGGAGTAACATTTATATCAGTCCCAGGATGGGTTGGTGACTCTCAATTTACTTATTTTCAAGTAGTTATTGGTTATTTAATTGGATATCTAATTGTAGCTAATATTTTATTGCCATTATATTACAAGCTTGGATTAACATCTATATATGAGTATTTACTATCAAGATTTGGTAAAAATTCCCATTATGTAGGTTCTATTTCATTTTTGATTTCAAGAATATTAGGTGCTTCTTTTAGATTATTCCTTGTTGCAATTGTTCTTCAAGAATTTGTTTTTAATGATCTTGGAATTCCATTTGAAATTACTGTTATCATATCAATTCTACTAATTTGGCTATACACCAGAAGAGGTGGCATAAAGACAATTGTTTGGACTGATACAATTCAAACTACATTGATGATACTGGCTGTGATACTATCAATATATTATATAAATGATAACCTAGGCTGGAACTTTAATGATTTTTTATCATCCCCAGAATTTAATGAATACAGTAAAATCTTTGTTACTGATAGCTTCATGGATCGTAGTTATTTCCTAAAATCAATAATTGGCGGGGCTTTCATTACTATATGTATGACTGGATTAGATCAGGACATGATGCAGAAGAATTTGACTTGTAAGAACATTAATGAGGCAAAAAAGAATATGATAGTATTTAGCTTTATTCTTACTACAGTTACATTTTTATTTATTGTTTTAGGTGCATTATTATTTATTTATGCAAATCAAAAAGGAGTTGGCATTCCCTTACTTGATAACTCAACAAGGACAGATTTATTATTTCCAGAAATTGCTTTAAGGTCAGGATTAGGAGAATTTTTAGGTATTGTATTTATTTTAGGCCTTATTGCTGCTGCATATAGTAGTGCAGATAGTGCTTTAACATCCTTAACTACTTCATTCTGTGTTGATATATTAAAAATCGATAGCTCTAAAGAATCATCTATAAAAACTAGAAAGATTATTCATGTATTGATGAGCATACTCTTAATCATAGTTGTTATAATCTACAGATATGTTTTGGATAAAAATGTGATTGATTCACTATTAACAGTTGCTCAATACACCTATGGGCCTCTTCTAGGTCTTTTTGCTTTTGGGATATTTACTAAGTATAAAATAGATGACAAAAAGGTATTTATTGTTGTAATTATCAATATTCTTATAATTATAGTAATTGGAAATCTTCCTAAAGAAATGCTAGGAGGTTATTCAATAGGATATGAGCTTTTGCCTTTCAATGGTCTCCTTAATTTTGTTGGACTTTACTTAATTAGAAAATAATGCCAAAATGTCATAAAAAAACATTGGTATTTTTTTTGATAAATATTAATTAAAAAAGTTATGACAAAAGGAAAAATTAATGTTTCAGTTGAGAATATATTCCCACTTATAAAAAAGTTTCTATACAGTGATCAAGAAATATTTTTAAGAGAGCTTATTTCAAATGCAACAGATGCGTTAACAAAAATTCAACATTTATCAAGTATTGGAGAGGTTAAAGGTGAGATTGGTGATCTTGGTGTTAAATTAAAAATTGACAAAAAGGCAAAAAAACTTCACATTATTGACAATGGTGTAGGAATGACTCTAGATGAAGTTAAAAAATACATAAACGATGTGGCTTTTTCAGGAGCTGAAGAATTTCTCGAAAAATATAAAGAAACTTCAAAAGAGACAGGTATAATCGGACATTTTGGACTTGGTTTTTACTCCTCATTCATGGTCTCAGATAAAGTTGAAATTATTACAAAATCTTATAAGGATGAGCCAGCTGCTCATTGGATATGTGATGGGTCACCAGAATATAGCCTAGAGAAATCTGAGAAAGAAGAAAGGGGTACAGAGATAATTTTACATATATCTAAGGATTCTAAGGATTATCTTGAGGAAAGTAAGATTTCAGAGTTACTTAATAAGTATAATAAGTTTATGCCTCACCCAATTAAATTTGGCACAAAAGAAGAGACTATTCCTGGAAAAGAAGGTGAAAAAGAAGAAAAAGTAACTGTAGATAATATAATAAATAATCCTAATCCTGCATGGACTAAGCCTCCTGCAGATCTCATAGATGAAGACTACAAGCAATTTTACAGAGAGCTTTACCCCTATCAATTTGAGGAACCATTATTTCATATTCATTTAAATGTAGATTATCCTTTTAACCTTACAGGTATTTTATATTTTCCTAAAATATCAAATGATCTTAATCTACAAAAAGACAGGATTCAACTTTACCAAAATCAAGTATTTGTAACTGATAATGTTGAAGGTATTGTGCCTGAATTTTTAGGACTTCTCAAGGGTGTAATAGATTCTCCTGATATACCACTTAATGTATCAAGAAGCTATCTGCAGTCTGATGCGTCTGTAAAAAAGATTACTAATTATATCACCAGAAAAGTTGCAGATAAATTAAACTCAATATTTAAAAATGAAAGAGAGAATTTAGAAAGTAAATGGAATGATATAAAAGTTGTGATTGAATATGGTATGCTCACTGAAGATAAGTTTTATGATAAAGCCGAATCATTTAACCTTTATCCAACAGTAGATGATAAATATTTTACTTACGAAGAATTAGAGAAAAAAATTAAAAAGCTTCAAACAGATAAAGATGGGAATTTAATTATTCTTTACGCTCAAAATAAAGATGAGCAGTATACTTACATTGAATCTGCAAAAGAAAAAGGTTATGAAGTTCTTCTTTTAGACTCTCCCATAATTCCTCATTTAATGCAGAAGCTTGAATCAAAGAAAGAAAAAATTAAATTTTCTAGAGTTGATTCTGATACTTTAGAGAACTTAATAAAGAAAGATGAAGAAGTAATTTCAAAGTTGACTGATGAAGAAAAAGAGAAGTTAAAACCAATGATTGAGACTGCGGTTGAAAATGAAAAATATACTGTTCAGTTAGAGGCCTTAGATAGTAATAGCATGCCTTTTATGCTTGCTCAACCTGAATTTATGAGAAGAATGAAGGAAATGCAACAAACTGGTGGTGGAGCAATGGGTAACTTGCCAGATATGTATTCATTGATTGTAAATACAAATCATGAATTAGTTGATAAAATTTTGAATACAAGAACTGAAAAAAAGAGAAGTAGTTTGATAAAACAATCAATTGATTTAGCAAAACTTTCTCAGAACAATCTTACTGGAAAGGATCTTACTGAATTTATAAATAGAAGTATAGATTTAATCAAATAGGTAATTAAGAAGTGCAGCTAGCCTTAAGCCACCCTTAAGGATTAGATCTTTTACAGTTGGAAAGTTCTTATATTGGTATTCGTATCCCAAATTGTCTCCACTTGAAACATCTTTATATATATTTCGTGTGTAAGAATGGATTTCGTTGACCCAACCGATTACATCATCTCGTTCAAATTCTATTTCGAGTTTTTCAGGAGTAGGTAAGTTTTTAGCAAGTTCACTATAGCTCATATTATATCCATTTATCATCTCAGAATCCCATACTCTATGTAAATTTGAATTTCTTCCGAACCATTTTACATAAACTCTATTTCCACCCCTATCTTCATACCTACCGATGTGCATTGGTTGATGAAGATCTCCTATAAAGTGGATAAGTAGTTTCAAGTAAAATGATTTTTCTGAATCTGTAACTGAATCACTTTCGAGGATATCAAGACATTTATTTATTGCAATGAAAACATCTCCTTTTTCTGAGGGAACAGTATCCTCATAGTCTTCATCTAATTCCATGTTGATAAAGTGCCAGTTGTAATATTCATCGTATCTACTATCTGATTTAATATCATCTGCATACGTAGATGCAGTTACAATAGTTTCTCCATCTAGGATTTCATTTATTTTTTTCTTTGCATTTTCAGTTAAATAAAATGAAGCAACTTCAGCCAAAGCCCTGTGACCAGTTGATCCCCAATTTAAAAATGAAAGAGTTCCAATAAGATATATTATGATAAGTCTCATCAACACATTAAAAAATTTATCAAATATAATATACTGTAAAGTATTATTTATTTAGTTTTGAAATATTACTTTTAAAAAAGCCTTTTTTGAAAAATAAATTAATTCTATTTATTATTTGTTTTTCCCTAAGTTATTCATTTTCTCAGAATTATTTTATAAAATATATAAATACAGAAATAGAGATTGATGGGGTTGAAGATAAATTATGGTCTGAAGTAAATGGAAGTTCTGATTATTGGCAATGGAGGCCTAGTGACTCAATAAAAGCTAAAAATCAAACTAATTTTAAAGCTTTATACGATGATGAGAACCTATACTTTTTAATTAAATCAAATATAAGTGGCAATAAGTTCACTGTATACTCTTTAAAAAGAGATTTCGAAACCGCAAGTGCTGATTATGTTCAATTAATTTTTGATACGTTTAGTGATGCTACAAATGCATTCCAATTTCAAACTAATCATATCGGCTTGAAAGGTGATCTTTTGGTATCTAACGGTAATAGAGATCCAAGGCTTGATAGGAATAAATCCTGGGATGCAATCTGGTATGTTGAGTCTAAATTATATAATGATTTCTTTTTAACTGAGTTAAAAATTCCTTTAGATCAATTGTATTATGGAAACAACTCAAAAAAATGGAGATTTAATATGTATAGAAGTGATACTAATGGTCAAGAACATTCAGTTTGGTCTAAAGTACCTCAAAATCAAAGTATTGGAAATCTGGCATTTATGGGTAATTTGATTTTTGAAGAACCTTTGGGTAAACAAAAGAAACCCTTTGTATTAATTCCATATATAAATGTTTTAAACGGTAAAGAATTTATACATAATAACATAGTAAAAAGAAATCAAGCTGGAGTTGATATTAAAATACCAATTGCAAATTCACTTAACTTAGATTTTACATTAAATCCTGATTTTTCTCAAGTTGAGGTTGATGACAGAATTGTAAATACATCTCAATGGGAAATTAAACTTCCAGAAAAGAGACAGTTTTTTACTCAAAATTCAGATTTATTTTCTGACTTTGGTACAAGTAGGGATGCTCAACCTTTTTTCTCGAGAAGGATTGGTATTTCTTCAAATAAAGATGGAGAATTAATTGAGAATAAAATTATATCTGGTATAAAATTAAGTGGAAAGATAAATGATAAGACAAGAATAGGCTTGCTTAATATTCTCACTGATGATGATATAGAAAATGAAATAGCACAAAATAATAATACACTTTTGACTTTTAGAAAGAATGTTTTTAATGGATCAAATTTTTCATTTTTTTTCTTAAACAGAGAGTCTGTTAAAGAATATTCATTTTTGAATAATAAAGAAAAATATAATAGAGTATTAGGTGGAGAATATAATTTAGCCTCTGGAGATGGAAAGTGGTTTGGTAAAGCTTTTGTTCATAAATCTTTTAGACCTTCTGAAATTAATAATAAACAAAATATATCATCAGGTATAATGATTACTAGAAATACCAACAAAAGTTTAATTATGTTTTATTCCGCTTACGTAGGTGATGATTTTAGATCAGACTTAGGTTATTACAGAAGATATGGCATGTATAAGTTTGAACCTAATTATAGATTTCGTATTTATCCAAATAATCCAAAAATTCAAGAGATTGAATTGTCTCATTATGCTGCATGGGTCTTTAGGACGGAATTAGAAAATAAATATGAAGGAAATATTCATTATTCTCAGATTCAATTAAATTATTTAAGTACAAGTAGATTGAGTTTTCAACGAAGGCAATCAAAGACATATTTATATTACGATTTTGATCCAACAAGATCCTTAAATGGGAAGCCTTTACCCAAGAATAATTTTTATGATTATGTCGATTATATTTTTTCATATAAATCTTCCTCAAGAAATATTTTTAATATTGATTCAAGTGTTTCATATGGAGGTTTTTTTAATGGGAATAAATTTTCATTTTATAATGAATTAGCTTTTAGAAGACAACCAATATTTAATACATCATTAAAATTTAATTTTGACTCTATAAAACTACCAAGTCCTTATTCTTCTAAAGATATATGGTTAATTAGTCCAAAGTTTGAATTTACATTTTCAAAAAAGACTTTTTGGACAACTTATATTCAATATTCCTCACAATCAGAAGATCTTGGGATAAATTCTAGACTACAATTTAGATTTGCACCTTTATCTGACTTATATTTGGTATATAATGATAATTACTACGCTTCAAACTCAATTTTGCCCAGATTTAGATCTATTAATTTAAAGCTAACATACTGGTTTAACATTTAAAAAATGAAAAAAGAATTTTTAATATTTAACCTTTTGATTTTAACTTTTAGTTGCTCAACGGATGAAGCAAAGATGACTGTGTCAGGAAATATCGAGGGGCTAAAAAAGGGCACTTTATATCTTCAAAAGCAACAAGATTCTATCATAGTATCAATTGATTCAATTTTTGTAGAAGGAAATAGTAATTTTAAGTTAGAGACTGAAATTAATGAACCTGACATTTACTACTTATACCTTGATAAGAATGATGGCGATTCATTAAATGATATAATTACTTTTTTTGGCAATAGTGGAAAAATTAATATAGAAACCAGTCTTAAAAATTTTGATTCGAGTTATGAAATTTCTGGATCAAAAAATACCGAGCTTCTTCAAGAATATTTTTCTATTAAAAGGAAGTTTAGTCTTCAAAATCTAGACTTGCTTGAAATATTCTATAAAGCACAAATTGAAAATAATCAAACAAAGATTGACTCAGTTAACATACAGATTGAAAATCTAATAAAAAGAAAGTACCTATATACTCTAAATTTTGCAACAAATAATTCAGAATTTGAAATATCTCCTTATATAGCAGTCAGCCAAATTGCAGATGCGAATCAAGAGTTCCTCTTAAAGCTTTATGATACTTTACCTGAAAAAATAAAAAACTCTAAATACGGTAAGATTCTACAGACATTAACACTAGATTAACCGCTATACTCTACGAAATTTCTTGGAGTCTCGTATAAAGTAATTTTTAACTTGTATGAGTCATCAAAATATTTAATTAATCTATTGTAGATTAATACAGCTATGTTTTCTGCAGACGGATTTAAATTCTTAAAATCATCGATATCTAAATTAAGATTTTTGTGATCTAAGTAATCTTCAACTTCAGATTTAATTATACCTTTTAACTTTCCAAGATCATAAACATAGCCAGTTTCCTCATCAATTTCTCCTGTAAGACTTACAATTAACTCATAATTATGACCATGAAAATTTTTATTAGCACATTTTCCAAATACTTCATGATTTTTCTCATCTGTCCAATCAGGTCTATATAATTTATGAGCTGCATTAAAATGAGCTCTTCTACTTACTGTGACTTTCATTTTTTTAAATAATTATAAAAATAGTCAAAAGCTATTTTAAACCATACAGTATATTGATCTGGATTGTTATCAATATCGTTTTTAAGTGTTTCCATGTCAATCCACTTATAGTCATCAGCTTCTTCATTATTTAAAACTGGATCACTGTCATAGATACCATAAAACACATGATCAAACTCATGTTCAATTAAACTATTACCAACCTCTGCTTTGTATATGAAATCATAAACTTTTCTTAAACTTGTATTTATACCCATTTCTTCATTAAGTCTCCTATTGGCAGCACTTAATGTATCTTCACCTTCTTTTGGATGACTACAACAAGTATTTGTCCATAATCCGCCTGAATGGTACTTGGAAATGGCTCGTTTTTGAAGCAAAAGTTGATATTTGTTATTAAAAATAAAAATAGAGAATGCTCTATGAAGAAGACCTTTTTCATGAGCCTCAAGCTTTGGCATTAAACCAACTTGATTATCCTTTTCATCAACAAGAATTACATTCTCTTTTGACATATTGCCAATTAAAAGTTTAATTCTTCTTCTTTGCTTATAAGCAAACTGTTATACTCATCTTTTGGACCAACAATAATATCATCGTATTCTCTAATACCTGTTCCAGCAGGAATTTTATGTCCTACGATAACATTTTCTTTGAGACCTCCAAGATGATCATTCTTAGCATTAACTGCTGCTTCATTTAAAACTTTAGTAGTTTCTTGGAAAGACGCAGCTGAAATGAAAGATTTAGTTTGAAGAGATGCTCTAGTAATACCTTGTAGCTGAGTAGATGCAGTTGCAGGTTTAGCATCTCTAGCTTCAACCAGATTTTTATCATCCCTTTTAAGAATCGAATTTTCGTCGCGAAGTTGTCTTGCTGAAACAAGTTGTCCAACTTTTAAATTTTCGCTGTCACCTGCCTCTTCGATGACTTTCATTCCATAAAGCTTATCATTTTCAGAAATAAAATCATCTTTATAAGCTAAATGATCTTCAAGAAATAATGTATCACCTGGATCAATAACTTTGACTTTTCTCATCATTTGTCTAACTACAACTTCAAAATGCTTATCATTAATTTTAACACCCTGGAGTCTATAAACTTCTTGAACTTCATTAACCAAATACTTCTGAACAGCAGATGGACCTTTAATATTTAGGATATCATTTGGTGTAATAGAACCATCTGATAGAGGCATCCCAGCTTTAATGAAATCATTCTCTTGAACAAGAATTTGATTAGAAAGTTTTACGAGATACTTTTTAATATCTCCAAATTTTGATTCAACAATAATTTCCCTGTTACCTCTTTTAATTTTTCCAAAAGATACAACTCCATCAATCTCTGATACTACAGCAGGGTTTGATGGATTTCTTGCTTCAAATAGTTCTGTTACACGAGGAAGACCTCCCGTAATATCACCTGATTTAGCGGATTTTCTTGGAATTTTTATTAAAATTTTTCCTTTATCAATTGTCTCATTTTCTTCAACCATAATATGAGCTCCCACAGGTAAATTATAGGATCTTAGTGTAACTCCTTTTTTGTCTTGTATTAAAAGTGTTGGGATAAGTTTTTTATCTCTAGTGTCCGTTATAACTTTTTCTTTAAAACCAGTTTGTTCATCAATTTCAATCTTATAAGTTTTACCAACTTCAATATTCTCATAAACAATTTTACCAGCAAATTCTGACACAATAACACCATTGAATGGATCCCATTGACATATAATATCACCTTTAGATACTTTTTGATCATTCTTAATATTTAAATAAGAACCATACGGTATATTATTTGTACTTAAAACATTTTTAGTTTTGGAGTCAAGAATTTTAATTTCAGTTGTACGAGAAATAACTATATTAGAGCTATTACCATCGCTATCTTTAGACTTAACTAATTTTAAATCTTCAATTTCTGCAGTTCCATCAAATTTGGCTATCAATGAGTTTTCCTCAGAAATATTTCCAGCAACACCTCCAACATGAAACGTTCTTAAAGTTAATTGAGTGCCAGGCTCCCCAATAGACTGAGCTGCGACAACACCAACAGCTTCTCCAATTTGAACTGCTTTTCCAGTGGCAAGGTTTCTACCGTAACAATTTACGCATATACCTTTTTTAGATTCACATGTTAAAGGAGATCTTACTTCAACGGAGTCAATTAAGGTATTTTCAATCTTGGAAACAATCTCCTCATCAATTAGCTTTCCACCTTCTAAGATAATTTCATTTGAAGATGGGTCAATTATATTATTCAGAGCAACTCTACCTAAAATTCTTTCACCTAGAGTTTCAACAATTTCTTCATTTTTCTTTAGAGCGGTAACTTCAACACCTCTTAATGTTCCACAATCTTGTTCATTTACAATTACATCTTGTGACACATCAACTAATCTCCTTGTTAGATATCCAGCATCTGCAGTTTTAAGTGCAGTATCAGCTAAACCTTTTCTTGCTCCATGAGTTGAAATGAAATATTCTAAAATTGAAAGACCTTCTTTGAAGTTTGAAAGTATAGGATTTTCAATAATTTCTCCTCCACCTACATTAGATTTTTTAGGTTTTGCCATCAAACCTCTCATACCAGTAAGTTGTCTAATTTGTTCTTTTGAACCTCTTGCTCCAGAGTCAAGCATCATATAGACAGAATTAAATCCTTGTTGATCTTCACTTATTTGCTTCATTGCAAGCTCAGTAAGGGTTGCATTTGCAGATGTCCATACATCAATTACCTGATTATACCTCTCATTATTTGTAATTAGCCCCATATTATAATTACTTATAATTGTATCAACTTGATTGTTGGCATCATCAATTAAATTTTGCTTTTGTTGAGGAATAATAATGTCACCTAAACTAAAAGACAATCCACCTTTGAAAGCAAATGAATAACCAAGATCTTTTATTTTATCAAGGAATTCAGCAGTCTCAGGAACACTTGTGTTTTGAAGAATTTTACCAATAATTTCTCTCAAATTTTTCTTCGTAAGAACTTCATTAAAGTAACCAGCTTTGGAAGGAACTACTTCATTAAAAAATACTCTACCAGGGGTAGTTTCAATAATTTCATAAGAATTTTCTATGTCAGATGTTTTAACTCTACACTTAATTATGGCATTTAGATCAACTTTTTTCTCATTATAGGCCATTGTTACTTCTTCAGGAGAAAAGAAAATTGAGCCCTCTCCTTTTAACTTTAAATTATCTGATGATCTTCTTGACTTAGTCATATAATATAGTCCTAAAACCATATCCTGAGATGGAACAGTAATCGGAGACCCGTTAGCAGGATTAAGAATATTATGCGATCCTAGCATAAGTAGTTGAGCTTCCAATATTGCTTCAGGGCCTAATGGAAGGTGAACTGCCATCTGATCGCCATCAAAATCTGCATTAAATGCAGTACATGTTAATGGATGAAGTTGTATTGCTTTACCCTCAATAAGCTTTGGTTGAAAAGATTGTATACCAAGCCTATGAAGAGTGGGTGCTCTGTTAAGAAGAACAGGATGACCTTTAAGTACATTTTCCAGTATATCCCAAACAACTGGCTCTCTCTTGTCAATAATTTTTTTTGCTGACTTAACAGTTTTTACAATACCTCGTTCAATAAGTTTTCTAATTATAAATGGTTTATATAGCTCTGCAGCCATATCTTTAGGTAGTCCACATTCATACAATTTTAGCTCTGGACCAACAACTATTACTGATCTTGCAGAGTAATCGACCCTTTTACCAAGTAAGTTTTGTCTAAATCTACCTTGTTTACCCTTTAATGAGTCTGATAAAGATTTAAGAGGTCTATTAGATTCTGTTTTGACTGCAGAAGCTTTTCTTGTATTATCAAATAATGAATCAACAGATTCTTGAAGCATCCTTTTTTCATTTCTTAATATTACCTCAGGCGCTTTAATTTCAACTAACCTTTTTAGCCTATTATTTCTAATTATAACCCTTCTATACAAATCATTAAGATCAGAAGTAGCAAATCTACCACCATCTAAAGGGACTAGGGGTCTTAACTCGGGTGGTATAACAGGAATTACTTTAACAACCATCCACTCTGGCAGGTTCTCCTTTCTCTCGTTACCTTCTCTAAAGGACTCTACTACCTGAAGCCTTTTTAAAGCTTCTGTTTTTCTTTGTTTAGAGGTTTCATTATTGGCTTTATGTCTTAATTCATATGAAAGAGACTCTAAGTCAATGCGTGATAGAAGTTCAATTAAACATTCAGCGCCCATCTTAGCAATAAATTTTCTCTCATCACTGTCTTCAAGAAATTGATTATCAGCAGGTAGTGATTCCATGATAGATAAATATTCTTCCTCAGTCAAAAAGTCCATTTTATTTACTGCTTCTCCTTCTTCACTCTTTGCTTCACCAGGTTGAATAACTACATATCTTTCATAGTAGATAATCATATCAAGTTTTTTAGATGGTAAACCCAAAAGATATCCAATCTTATTTGGAAGAGACTTAAAATACCAAATATGAGCAACTGGAACAACTAGGTTTATGTGTCCTACTCTGTCTCTTCTTACCTTTTTTTCAGTAACCTCAACTCCACATCTATCACATACTATACCTTTATACCTAATCCTTTTATATTTACCACAAGCACACTCATAGTCTTTAACAGGACCAAAAATTCTTTCACAAAACAATCCATCTCTCTCAGGTTTATGAGTTCTATAATTAATAGTTTCTGGCTTAAGAACTTCACCTCTTGAGTTACCGAGGATAACCTCTGGAGATGCAAGTCCTATTGAAATAGTATTAAATTTTTTTTGAGTAATTAATTCGTTATTTTTTGACATCTTTATATTTAATTTTATTTTTCTTCTAATCTAATATCTAATCCAAGTCCTTTAAGTTCATGCATTAAAACATTAAATGACTCTGGAAGACCAGCTTCAGGGAGATTTTCTCCCTTAACAATAGATTCGTATGCCTTGGCTCTACCAATAACATCATCTGATTTAATTGTTAAAATTTCTTGGAGTGCGCTAGATGCTCCGTAAGCTTCTAAAGCCCAAACTTCCATTTCCCCAAATCTTTGACCACCAAACTGAGCTTTACCACCTAATGGTTGCTGAGTAATTAAGCTGTAAGGTCCAATTGATCTTGAGTGCATCTTATCATCAACCATATGCCCTAGCTTAAGCATATAAATTACACCCACAGTTGCTGGTTGATCAAATTTTTCTCCTGTTCCACCATCGTATAAATATGTATGACCAAACCTTGGAACATTTGCCTCATCAGTTAATTTATTTATTTCATCTAATGTCGCTCCATCAAAAATTGGAGTTGAAAATTTTCTACCAAGATTCTTACCTGCCCATCCTAATACTGTTTCATATATTTGACCAATATTCATTCTAGAAGGAACACCTAATGGATTTAAAACAATATCAACAGGTGTTCCATCCTCAAGAAATGGCATGTCTTCTTGTCTAACAATTCGAGCAACAATACCCTTATTACCATGTCTACCAGCCATTTTATCACCAACTTTAAGTTTTCTTTTCTTGGCTATATAAACTTTCGCCAATTTTTTTATGCCTGGTGGCAATTCATCACCTACACTAATCGTGAACTTTTCTCTTCTTAATGCTCCCTGAATATCGTTTTCTTTAATTCTGTAATTATGAAGAAGAGAGCTTATTAAATTATTAGTAGTGTCAGATGTAGTCCACACTCCTTTAGTCAGGTGAGTATAATCCTCGACATTAGCTAACATTTTTGTAGAAAACTTTTTGCCTTTTGGTAAAACTTCCTCCCCAAGATCATTAAATACACCTTGACAAGTCTTACCACTAACAATTGATGAAAGTTTATCAACAAGTTTTAATCTGTGATCATCAAGAATTTTGTCAAACTTAGTTTCTAAAATTTCAAGATCAACCTTATCTTGTGATCTTCTTCTTTTATCCTTAAATGATCTTACAAATAGTTTTTTATCAATTACAACTCCATTCAAAGAAGGGGGTGCCTTCAAAGATGCATCTTTAACATCTCCTGCTTTATCACCAAATATTGCTCGTAAAAGTTTTTCTTCTGGAGTTGGATCAGACTCACCCTTAGGTGTGATTTTTCCAATTAATATATCACCTGGTTTGACATCTGCACCAACTCTTATCATTCCATTTTCATCCAGTTCTTTTGTAGCTTCCTCGCTAACATTTGGAATATCATCAGTAAGCTCCTCTGAACCTAGTTTAGTATCCCTTACATCAATGGCATATTCATCAATATGAATTGATGTGAAAACATCATCTCTTACAACTTTCTCAGAAATCACAATTGCATCTTCAAAATTGTAACCTTTCCAGGGCATAAATGCAACTTTAAGATTACTTCCCAATGCAAGTTCACCATTTTGAGTTGCATAACCTTCACAGAGTACTTGACCCTTAGCAACTTGGTCACCTTTTTTAACAATTGGCTTAAGGTTTATACATGTCCCTTGATTCGTTTTCTGAAACTTAATAAGGTTATATATTTTTCTATCTTCATCAAAACTCAAAAGTTTTTCTTCTTTAGAAAGATTATATTTAATAATGATTTTCTTAGAATCAACGAAGTCAACAACACCAGCTCTTTCTGCATTTAATAAGACTCTTGAGTCAGAAGCAACTGAATTTTCTAGGCCTGTACCTACAATAGGTGAATCTGGTCTCAAAAGCGGTACAGCTTGACGCATCATATTTGAACCCATTAATGCTCGGTTAGCATCATCATGTTCAAGGAAAGGTATTAAAGATGCAGATATTGATGCTATTTGATTAGGAGCAACATCAGTATAGTTTATTGTATCTGGTGTTACAACTGGAAAATCTGCCTGGTCTCTAGCAATAACCTTTTCTGATGTTATCTTTCCAGTTTTATCATAATCAATGTTTGCCTGAGCTATTAATTTATTTTCTTCTTCCTCTGCAGTTAAGTATGTTACTTTATTTAAGTTGATTTTACCATCTTTTACTTCTCTGTAAGGCGTTTCTATAAAACCAAGATTATTTACTCTTGCATATACGGACAATGAGGAGATTAAACCAATATTTGGACCTTCAGGTGTCTCAATTGGGCAAAGCCTCCCATAGTGAGTGTAATGAACATCTCTTACCTCAAAACCAGCTCTTTCTCTAGAAAGACCCCCTGGCCCTAATGCAGATAAACGTCTTTTATGAGTTAACTCTGCAAGAGGATTTGTTTGATCCATAAACTGAGATAACTGATTTGTACCAAAGAATGTGTTTATAACCGAAGATAATGTTTTGGCATTGATCAGATCAATTGGAGTAAATACTTCATTATCCCTTACGTTCATTCTTTCCCTGATTGTTCTAGCCATTCGTGCTAAACCAACTCCAAACTGAGAGGATAACTGTTCTCCAACAGTTCTAACTCTTCTGTTAGATAAATGGTCTATATCATCTATCTCTGCTTTTGAATTAATAAGTTCAATAAGATACTTGATAATTGTAGTAATATCATGACGAGTTAATGTCCTTTCATCCATGTCAACTTCTAAATTAAGCTTCTTATTCATTCTATATCTTCCAACTTCACCTAGGTTATATCTTTGATCGGAGAAAAATAATTTATCAATAATACCTCTAGCAGTTTCTTCATCTGGTGGCTCGGCATTTCTTAACTGTCTATATATATACTCAACGGCCTCTTTTTCAGTATTTGTTTGATCTTTTTGAAGTGTATTGTAGATGATTGCATAATCAGAATTTTGGGAATCTTGCTTATGAAGCAATACAGTTTTGACATCTGAATCTAATATCTGTTGAATATGTTGCTCTTCAATTTCAGTATCCCTATCGAGAACAATCTCATTTCTTTCAATAGAAATAACTTCACCTGTATCTTCATCAACAAAATCTTCATGCCATGTTCTAAGAACTCTTGCTGCTAATTTTCTATTTAAAATCTTTTTAAGACCAGTTTTTGTAACTTTTATCTCTTCTGCAAGATCAAAAATTTCTAAAATTTCTTTATCACCCTGATAACCAATTGCTCTAAAGAGTGTAGTAACGGGTAACTTTTTCTTTCTGTCAATGTATGCATACATTACATTATTTATATCTGTTGCAAATTCAATCCAAGATCCTTTGAATGGAATTACTCTTGCAGAATATAATTTAGTTCCATTTGCATGAAAAGATTGTCCAAAGAAAACTCCAGGAGATCTATGAAGCTGAGATACAACTACTCTTTCAGCACCATTAATAATAAATGTTCCACTTGGAGTCATATATGGAATAGAGCCAAGAAAAACATCTTGAACTATGGTTTCGAAATCCTCATGTTCTACATCAGTACAATAAAGCTTTAACCTAGCTTTTAAAGGAACAGAATAACTAAGGCCTCTTTGAATACACTCATGCATAGAGTATCTGGGTGGATCAATAAAATAATCAAGAAATTCCAATACAAACTGATTTCTTGCATCAGTAATGGGAAAGTTCTCCTTAAAGGTATTAAATAGTCCTTCTTCAACCCTTTCATCGGACTTAGTTTCAAGTTGAAAAAAATCTTGAAATGATTTTACTTGAATATCCAAAAAGTCAGTCTCAATATTTGGATTTTTTGAATTTGAAAAATTTGTTCTCAGTTTATTATTAGTCATAGTTTAGAGTTTAGTTCAAACAAGCATAGGCCTTTAGAATTTGTCTAAAAGCCTAATAATGAGGTTATTTTAATTTACTTAAGTTCAACCTCGGCTCCAGCTTCTTCAAGTGATTTCTTTAGTCCTTCAGCATCATCTTTAGATACTGCTTCTTTGATTGAGCTTGGAGTGTTGTCAACAAGATCTTTGGCTTCTTTTAACCCAAGACCTGTTAACTCCTTAACCAACTTTACTACCGCAAGTTTTGAACCACCAGGTGATTTTAATACAACATCAAATTCTGATTTTGCATCACCTGAATCATCCCCACCAGCAGCAGGACCTGATGCTACCGCTACTGCTGCTGCTGCTGCAGGTTCAATACCATATTCATCTTTAAGAATATCAGCAAGTTCGTTAACTTCCTTAACTGTTAAACCGACTAACTGTTCTGCGACTTTTTTTAGATCTGCCATTATTAGAGTTTTAAATTATTAATTATACTTAACTTTTATTTAGACTCATCATTTGATTCGTCTTCAGAGGTTTGTTCCTCTGATTTATTTTCTTCTGCTGCAGGCTCCTCTGCCCTAGCTTCTTCTTCTATAGGTTCCTCTGCTTTTTCACCCTCTATCGGATTTTCACTTAATGTTTTAACAAGACCAGCAATTTTTCCACTACTTGACTTAAGAGCAGAAATAACATTTTTAGCTGGTGACTGAAGAAGAGTAATAATCTCACCTAAAACTTCTTCTTTTGATTTAAGGTTAAATAGAGCTTCAATTTGATCATCACCAATGTAAATCGCCTCGTCAACAAATGCACCTTTTAAGATTGGTTTTTCACCATCTTTTCTAAATTTCTTGATAACCTTTGCTGGACTATTTCCAGATTCAGATAACATTATAGTAGTGTTACCTTTAAGCAAGTCCTTAAACTCTCCAAAATCAGTTTCAGACTCAGACATTGCTCTTTCCAAGAAAGTATTTTTTACAACAGAAAGTTTTACGTTGGAGTTAAAGCACTCTCGTCTAAGTTTAGAGGTCTGCATTGCGTCAAGTCCAGCTATATCTGTTAAATAGATTGATTTATAATCATTTAACTGGCCCTTAAGTTCTTCAACAACTTTAACTTTTTCTTCTTTATTCATTATTATTCAAATTTAGAATCAATTGCAATCCCCGGACTCATAGTGCTAGACATTGAAATACTTTTAATATATGTCCCTTTTGCAGATGATGGTTTAAGCTTAACAATTGTCTTTATTAACTCATTTGCATTATCTTTTATTTTATCTGCAGTGAAAGAAACCTTACCAACAGATGCGTGGACTATACCTGTTTTATCAACTTTAAAGTCAATCTTACCACCTTTAATATCGGAAACAGCTTTGGCTATATCCATTGTAACAGTTCCAGTCTTAGGGTTAGGCATAAGCCCTCTTGGACCTAAAACTTTACCTAAAGGTCCTAGTTTACCCATAACACTTGGCATAGTTACAATTACATCAATATCAACCCACCCCTTTTTAATTTTTTCAATGTAGTCATCAAGACCAACTAAATCAGCACCAGCTTTCTTAGCTTCGTCTTCTTTATCTGGTGTTACTAAGGCTAATAATTTTAATGATTTACCTGTACCATGTGGAAGAGATACAACACCTCTTACCATTTCATTAGCTTTTCTTGGATCAACACCAAGTCTAATAGCAAGATCAATTGAAGAGTCAAATTTAGTTGTTGTAATTTCTTTTACTAAAGAAGAAGCCTCTTCTAAACTATATGACTTGTCTGAATCTACCTTCTCTATTGAAATTTTTCTGTTTTTAGTAAGCTTTGCCATAATTATTCTGTTGGAGGTTCACCACCATTAACTTTAATACCCATTGACCTTGCTGTTCCTGCAACCATCTTCATAGCTGAGTTAACTGTAAATGCGTTCAAATCTACCATTTTATCCTCAGCGATTTTTTTTATTTGATCCCATGATACTGTTGCAACCTTTTCTCTATTAGGTTCCCCAGATCCTTTTTTTACTTTTGATGCTTCTAAAAGTTGAACAGCAGCAGGAGGAGTCTTGATAACAAACTCAAAACTTTTGTCTTTAAATACGTTAACGACAACAGGTAAAATCTTACCAGGTTTGTCTTGACTTCTTGAGTTGAATTGCTGACAGAAATCCATAATGTTAACACCAGCAGCACCTAATGCAGGTCCAACAGGTGGAGATGGATTTGCTGCACCTCCTCTAATTTGTAATTTTAATACCTTATCTACTTCCTTTGCCATAATTATAATTTTTCAACTTGCATGTAACTTAATTCAAGAGGAGTCTTTCTTCCAAAAATCTTAACCATTACCTCTAACTTTCTTTTTTCTTCATTTACAACATCAATTGAACCTGTAAATCCATTAAATGGTCCATCTATAACTTTTACAATTTCACCAACAGTAAATGGAATATTAATTTGTTCACCCGAAATTGCTAACTCATCTACCTTACCAAGCATTCTATTTACCTCAGACTGTCTTAGGGGAATTGGTTCACCTCCCTTTGTCTCACCAAGAAATCCTAGAACATTTGAAATAGATTTAATCACATGTAAAATCTCACCTGATATATCAGCCTTCATCATAATATAACCAGGAAAATATGTTTTTTCTTTTGAAACTTTCTTTCCTTTTCTTATTTGTACAACTTTTTCAGTAGGTACAATCATGTCTTCGATTTGTTTATCCAAGCCAACTCTTGTAACTTCAGTCAATATGTAATCTTTTATCTTAACCTCTTGACCAGTTACCGCTCTTATTACATACCACTTTTTTTCAGCTACTTCCACCATTTATCCTATTAGATTAAAGTATAATTTTACTGCTCTTGATAATATTGAATCGGCACCCCATATAGCTAAAGAGAAAATCACTGAAAAAACTATCACCAAAGCAGATAGGTTTAGCAACTCTGAACGGGGTGTCCATTTAACATTATCCCTCAGTTCTGTTACAGATTCCTTAATAAAGTTTATAATCGACGTCATCTTATTTGTGCACGGGTTGAGAGACTCGAACTCCCGACACCTGGTTTTGGAGACCAGTGCTCTACCAACTGAGCTAAACCCGTTTATATTTTACACAAAAGGTATCATGCTTTAAGCAAGACACCTTTAGAGTTAATTAAACTTTGTTTTACTAATCTAAAAGTTCTGTCACCTGACCTGCACCGACGGTTCTTCCACCTTCACGGATAGCAAATCTTAGACCAACGTTTAGAGCTATAGGTGAAATTAACTCAACATCAATTGTTAAGTTATCACCTGGCATCACCATCTCTACACCACTAGGAAGCACAATATTACCTGTAACATCAGTAGTTCTTACATAGAACTGAGGGCGATAATTGTTGTGGAATGGAGTATGACGACCACCTTCTTCTTTTTTCAAGATATACACCTCAGCCTTAAACTTAGAGTGAGGAGTAACTGATCCTGGCTTACAAATAACCATACCTCTTGAAATATCAGTTTTTTCGATACCTCTTAGAAGAATTCCTGCATTATCTCCAGCTTCACCTTTGTCAAGAATTTTTCTAAACATCTCAATACCTGTAATTGTTGATTTTAGCTTTTCAGCACCCATACCAATGATATCTACTTCATCACCAGAATTAGCAATACCAGATTCAATTCTACCAGTAGCAACTGTTCCTCTACCAGTAATAGAGAATACATCTTCAATAGGCATTAAAAAATCTTTATCAATATCTCTTTTTGGAAGCTCTATCCATGCGTCAACAGATTCCATCAATTTCATCACGCTGTCAACCCAATTTTGCTCTCCATTAAGAGCACCAAGAGCAGATCCAAGAACTATAGGAGTGTTATCACCGTCGTAATCATAAAATGATAACAGATCTCTAACTTCCATTTCAACTAATTCAAGAAGTTCTTCATCATCTACCATGTCTGCCTTATTTAAAAAGGTAACAATTCTTGGAACACCAACTTGTCTTCCTAGTAATATGTGCTCTCTTGTTTGTGGCATAGGTCCATCAGTTGCAGCAACAACTAAAATTGCACCATCCATTTGAGCGGCACCAGTAACCATGTTCTTTACATAATCAGCATGACCTGGACAATCTACGTGAGCGTAGTGACGGTTAGCTGTTTGATATTCTACATGCGATGTGTTAATTGTAATACCACGTTCTTTTTCCTCAGGTGCATTATCAATTGAATCAAAACTTCTAGCTTCTGACAAACCAGCGTCAGCTAATACCTTTGTAATTGCTGCAGTAAGAGTAGTTTTTCCGTGATCAACGTGACCGATAGTACCAATATTTAAATGGGGTTTCGATCTATCAAAATTTTCTTTAGCCATAACAGTATATTTTTCTTGTTTTTTTTACGAGGTGCAAATTTATAATTTTTTTCTAAAAAAATAACCTATTTATCTTTTTTTTTTTATAATCTAAAAAAAATGCTATTTTGAGTATTTACTGTGTATTCAGAAATATGAAAAGAAGAAAATTTTTAAATAGTTTATGCCTTGGAAAAACAGCTATTAGTTCATTAAATTTTACTAATGTTTTTAATTCCTTTTTAAAAGATTTTCCATACAAGCTTTCTTTAGCACAATTTTCATTATTTAGACTTGAGATGATGAGAAAAATTGAAGCAATAAAAGCATCAAAAAAATTATTATTAAATTCATATAGCTAAAAAAAGAAAATGAAAGTATTATCAAAAATTTTATCAGTAGTTGTTGGATTAACAGTCATCAATGTTTGGCTTTTTAGATCCAACAGGTCAACTTCTTACAGAGGCGGTGATGCAGCCAGTCTTTTGGAAGAATTTCAAGTTTATGGACTTGAAGATTATTTTTTAATTATTGGAATTATTAAAGTTTCTCTTGCAATTATGCTTCTTTTGAGTTTATATTTTAAGAAACTGAGCTTTTTCGCCTCTTCAGGTATTGGCATTATGATGCTTGTTGCGGTTTATATGCACATTAATGTAGGGGATGAACTTATTAAATCTATGCCCGCATCAGTAATGCTAGCCAGTTGTTTAATCATAGCATACTCTTCAAAAAAATCTGTTAAATGATTTTACAGCAATTGTGATATATAATATATTTGGGCAAATCAATAAATTATAAAAAATGGAAATAAGAAGTATTCAAAAATTTAATTTAATTAACTCAATTGCACTTATCTCAATGTCAGCTTGGGGGTATATTGACACTAATTCATTCACAGCTCTAATTCCCGCTTTTTTTGGAGTTCTATTATTTATTCTTGGAACAATGCTCACAAATGAAAAGCTTGTAAAATTATCCGCTCACTTATTAGTCTTATTTACTTTATTAATATTACTGGCATTAATTATACAAGTCTTGCCAGGTGTTGTTGAAAGGGGAGGTGTTGGTTTATTTAGAGTAATTGCTATGATTTCAACTTCTTTACTTGCAATGATTGCATTTGTAAGAAGTTTCATAGAAAACAGAAAGTCAAAATAATTGATTTTTCATCACTTATAGTTATGAAAAAGATCGATAAGTCATACCTTCAAAAGAAAATAAATAAACTTAACAAGAAGATACATATAGCTGAGTCTCAAGAAGAAGAAAATAAAGTTTAGTGGAGAAAGATTAAGCTAAATAAATTAAAGGATAAACTACATCATACTGATCGATAATGAATAAAGCACTTTTACTTGCATTCTCAATAATATTTGTTTCATGTAATGCTATCAAACTTGATTATGATTATATAACCTCATCAAATCAAGAAATCAAAAGTTCACTTAGCAAAATTGATAAAAAAAACTGGCATAATCTTGATATTGAAAAGGACTCAGTTCCTGGAACTAGTGTTGAAAGAGCCTATAATGAACTTCTTAATGACCTAAAAGGTAAAAAAGTAATAGTAGCAGTTATTGATACTGGTTTAGATATTGATCATATAAGTCTATCTGAAAATATATGGATAAATAAGGATGAAAAAGTAAATGGAAAAGATGATGATAATAATGGATATATTGATGACATACACGGCTGGAATTATTTAGGATCTTCATATAATGAGACTAGAGATATGACAAGAATATTAAGAGATAACAAGATTAATAACAGAAAATACAATCTTGTAGAAGAGGAAATCCAAAAAGAAATAAAAAATTCCAAAGAACAATTAAATATTTTGAATTATTACATTCAAATTCTTGATGAATCAAAAGAGCTTCTGTCAGATTATCTTGATAATGATAATTTTAGTATTCAGGATGTTAATAGCATTGAAACAGTCGATCCAAAATTAAATAGAGCTAAAAATATTTATAAAGACTTCGACTTTTATGGATATACCAAAGAGTATTTAAATGAGGGTATTGACCAATACAATGATTTCATTAATTATCACTTTAATGTGGAATTCAATGGCAGAACAACAAATGATGATATATATGATATTAATGATAGAAATTATGGAGATAACAACATTAACAACACAAAAGAAAGTGAATCTCATTCTACTCATGTATCAGGAATTATATCTGGAAATAGAAAAATTGAAGATGGTAACAAGGGGATTAATAATTTAGCTGAAATTATGGTGCTAAGAGCTGTACCAAATGGAGACGAATATGATAAGGATGTTGCATTAGCCATTAGATATGCTGTTGATAATGGCGCAAAAATAATAAATGGTAGTTTTGGTAAATACTTCTCATCCAACCCGGAATGGGTAATTGATGCGATTAGATATGCTTCAGAGAATGATGTTTTATTTATTGCTGGTGCTGGAAATGAATCTAAAGACCTAGATTCATTATCTAACGACAACTATCCAAATGATCAATACTATAACAAAGATGAATTCTCTGAAACCTTTATTAAAGTTGGAGCATCAAGCATTAATTTAGATGAAAATTTTACAGCATATTTTTCTAACTATGGAAAAATTAATGTAGATATTTTTGCTCCTGGTGTTGATATTTATTCTTCCATGCCAAATAATAAATATAAATTTCGAGATGGAACTTCAATGGCTTCACCAGTAGTAGCTGGGATTGCCTCACTTATAATGTCATACTTTCCACGATTATCTGCTAAAAAAGTCAAAGAGATTATTTTAGAATCTGGTATAGATATAGATTTAGAAATTGGAAATCTTGGAGATAAAAAGAATTTTAACGAATATTCTAAGTCTGGAAAATTAATAAATGCATATAATGCATTGATTCTAGCTTCCAAAAGCAGGAGAAAATAGCTTATTGCTTATTTGCTAACTGGCCACATGCAGCATCAATATCTTTTCCTCTAGATCTTCTTACTGTAACTGTAATTCTATTTTTTTCTAAAATACTCTTGTATAGGTTTATCATATTATTACTTGCTGATTCAAATTGGGAGTCTCCAATAGAATTATACTCAATCAAATTAACCTTTGATGGTATAGATTTACAATAATTTACTAATGCATTAATATCCTCTATACTGTCATTAATATTTTTCCAAACAATATATTCAAATGTAATTTTTCTCTTTGTTTTTGTATACCAATATTCAAGTGACTCACTAATATCATCAAGTGGAAATTTTGATGAAAATGGCATAATCTTATTTCTAGTTACCTCAATTGCTGAGTGAAGTGATAATGCAAGATTCACTTTGAGATTTTCATCAGCTAGTTTTTTAATCATCTTAGGTATACCAGATGTTGAAACAACAATTCTTTTTTGTGAAATATTTAATCCTTTGTCAGAAGAAATCATTTCGATAGATTTAACAAGATTGTTATAATTCATTAATGGCTCACCCATCCCCATAAATACGATATTTGAAAGTGGACGATTAAAATATTGAAGACTTTGTTTATTAATTGTTACAACTTGATCATAAATCTCATCAGGATTTAAATTTCTCATTCTTTTTAGCTTTGATGTTGCACAGAAATTACAATCAAGACTACATCCTACTTGAGAAGATACACAGGCAGTAGTTCTGTCTTCAGTTGGAATTAAAACTGATTCAACCGTATAATCATCAAATAATTTAACTGCATTTTTAATTGTTCCATCTGAGCTTTTTTGAATCTTATCAACTTCAATATGGTTAATTACAAAATTTTCATGAAGCATAAGTCTTACTTCTTTTGAAATATTTGTCATATTATCAAACGTATGTGAGGACTTTTTCCAAATCCACTCATAAACTTGCTTGCCTCTGTAACTTTCAAAACCTTTATTTTCGAAGAATTCACATAGCTTATCCTCACTGAGACTTCTAATATCAATTTTCATTTCGAGGGTAAAATTAAACTAATTAGTTAGATTTGCTGATATGAAAAATTCTTACGCCCTTGTAACAGGTGCAACATCAGGAATAGGACTCGAGATTTCAAAAGATCTTGCTAGAAGAGGTTTTAATTTAATATTAGTTGCAAGAACATTAGAGAAACTGGTTCAGACATCAAATGATTTGAGTCAAGAATTTAATATAAAGTGTGATTATTTTTCCTCTGATTTAACATTGATTGATTCACCTGATGAAATTTATCAGTTTACAAGTCAAAAAAAATATGATGTAGAGATACTAGTCAACAATGCTGGATATGCATTACCAAAAGCTTTTCATAAAAATACAATTGAAGATGAAGAAAAATGTCTTAGAGTTTTAGGCACATCTGTTATAGCACTCACTAAAAAATACATAAATGATATGATCTCAAATAGGCGCGGTAAGATTATGATTGTCTCATCAGTAGCTGCATTTGCACCAGCTTCATCTCTTCAATCTCTTTATGGACCTGTTAAAACTTTCATGAATAGATTTAGTGAATCATTAAGCTTTTACAATAAATATGGAATAACATCAACCGCAGTTTGCCCAGGGTATACGGTAACAAATTTTCATACAGCAAGTGGTGTTCAAGCAGAAATGGACAGCGTTCCTAGTTTTCTTAAAAAAAGTGCAAAAAGAATTGCAGAAGAAGGAGTAGAAGCAATGATGAGGGGAAAGAAAGTATCTGTTCCAACAAAAACATGGAAAATAATTGTATTCTTAATTAAAATTATACCTCATTCTGTTTTTAGATTGGCAAGTGGGCTACTAGCTCCTGGAAGATATAATGATATTTAATAGGATTGTATTATTTTAGATTATTAATCTTAAATCAATAAAAATGAAATATATATATACAATTATGTTCAGCATACTCTTAATGAGCTGCAATGAGACAAATCATGCAGTTGTTAAAGTTGATGATGAACTAAGTTCGAATATTAAATTACTTATTGAAAAATATGTAGAAAATGATTTTGATGTATCAGATTATTATACTGATGATGTGATTACTAGAATTAATAATCTAGATATATCTGGTTATGATAATTTAATGCAAGGATTTCAGGCTCATCATGATGTATTATATGATAATATAACTATAGAAGACTTATATGTTCACACAAATTACTTTACAAGTGGTGATATATGGTCTAATGCATGGTTTACATGGAAAGGAACTGGTAAAACAACCGGTGAAGAGTACTCTAACAGAGGTCATTTTGATTATAAATGGGAAGATGGCAAAATAGCGATCTTACAGGCCTATTACAGTGAATATGCTGAAAAAAATGAAGCTGCTGCTTATGCCGCTTCTCAAAACTAAAATTAAAAACCCACTCTATGAGTGGGTTTTAATAAGATTTTAATAACCCTCCATCAATCGGTATTGAAGCTCCATTGATATATGATGCATTATCTGAACTGAGAAATGAAATCAAATAACCATATTCCTTGGGTTGACCAAGTCGCGAAGCAGGAACTAATGATTTCATTTTATCAAGGATTTCAGTTTCTGAAATATTTAGTGACTTAGATTTTTCTTTATTTAATTCTTTAATTCTCTCAGTGTCAAAATAGCCCGTCAATATTGAATTAACAGTAATTCCATAAGAACCAAGATCTACTGACAGACTTTTTCCCCATGCAACTACTGCAGATCTAATACTATTCGATAAAACAAGATAGTTGAGAGGCTCCTTAACTGATACTGAGGTAACATTAATAATTCTTCCCCATTTATTCTTTTGCATATTTGGAATGACCAATGAAGTAGTATGAACAACACTTTTGAATAATAAATCAAATGCTTCTTGATAAGAATCAATATTCTTTGATAAAGAATTTCCTGCTGCAGGTCCCTGAGTATTATTAACTAAAATATCTACCTGATTATTCTTAGTATATTCTTCTATCTTAATTTTATACTCTTCAAATTTTGAAAAATCTACAACTAAATAACTATGCTTAAATGAATTGGGAAGTTGATCAACAATTTCTTTTAATCTCGATTCATTTCTTGCCATTAAACAAACGCTTGCACCGGATTCTGCAAGCTGTCTAGCAATTCCAAGGCCAATTCCCTTACTACTCCCACCTACTAGCGCTTTTTTTCCACTTAAATCTATTTTCATCCTAAATCATCTCTTTTTGGGCTGAACACATCCATTAAAATACAATCTGTAATTGCTCTTCCAGAATGAGGAACATTTGATGGAATCAAAAATGTAGACCCCTTTTTACAGATATTTTTTTCTCCATGAATTGTAAATTCAAATTCGCCCTCTATAACATGCATCAGTTGTTCGTTTATATGATTATGTTCCTGAAGACTTGCTCCTTTTTTTATTTCCCAGTAAACCCAAGTAAAATCTGAGCCATGAATTATTCTACCATTAAAACCAGGCATTACTTCAATTGATTTGATTTCCTTTATATCCATTTTTTATTATTAATTCAATTTACAAAGTTTATCACTAAAAAATACCAAGCATAAAAAACATTAGCATCATAACCAAAATTATAATTATAAAGCTGAGTAATATTCTTTTAGCAATCTTAACAGCTATACTATTTTTATCCCTTTCCTTAATAATCTCTTATCGTATTATTTTTTAAATTAAACAAAAATTCTAATTTTATAAGTATCTAAAAAGAATCAACATCTCTTTTTTATAAATATTACTTAAGAATTTATTTATGAGCGGAAGTTTTGAATTGATAGACTATTTAATTTTTGGTCTTTATGCTGTTACAATTTTATCTATAGGATTATGGGTTTCAAGGGATAAAAAAGGGAAACAAAAAAATGCTGAAGATTATTTTTTAGCTAGTAAGTCCCTGCCATGGTGGGCAGTAGGAGCTTCTTTAATTGCAGCAAACATATCTGCTGAGCAATTTATTGGAATGTCAGGGTCAGGTTTTGCTCTAGGATTAGCAATAGCATCTTATGAATGGATGGCAGCAATTACACTGTTAGTTGTTGGAAAGTATTTTCTTCCAATTTTTATTGAAAAAGGGCTTTATACTATACCTGAGTTTATTGAAAAAAGATTTAGTACTAATTTAAAAACTATACTTGCTGTATTTTGGATAGCACTTTTTGTGTTTGTAAACCTTACAACAGTTTTATTTCTAGGAGGTAAAGCATTAGACACTATTGTTGGTGTTGGCGATGGGTCAATTATTTTAAATAGTATAATTGGATTAAGTTTATTTGCACTTGCATACTCTCTCTGGGGAGGTCTTGCTTCAGTAGCTTGGACAGATGTAATTCAAGTGGTAATCTTAATTTTTGGTGGACTTTTAATGACCTATTTTGCGCTTACCAATGTTACAGATTCAGGAGGAGTTATCGATGGATTAAAACACGTATTTGAAAAGGCACCTGAAAGATTTTCAATGATATTATCAAAAGGTGAAATAATAACTCCTAATGGAAGAGACGCATGGTTCGACCTTCCAGGTATTGCAGTTTTAATTGGTGGAATGTGGGTTGCAAACCTTTATTATTGGGGTTTTAACCAATATATTATTCAAAGAACTTTGGCAGCAAAGAGTTTAGCAGAAGGTCAAAAGGGTATTGCTTTTGCTGCATTTTTGAAGTTGATCATTCCTGTAATTGTTGTTCTACCAGGTATTATTGCTTATGTAATGAATTTAGACGATACAGGTATGCTTACCGCAGCCTCAGTTGATCCAGGTTTTGTATATTCAGATGGTAGCTTTGCAAATGACAATGCCGCTCCATGGTTAATTAAGAATTTTATTCCTGCCGGAGTTAAAGGTTTAATTCTTGCAGCTTTAGCTGCAGCTATTGTATCATCTTTAGCATCAATGCTTAATTCAACTTCAACTATCTTCACAATGGATATATATAAATCTCATTTTAATAAAAACGCGTCTGACGCTAAAATGGTATCTGTTGGTAGAATAACTGTTGTTGTTGCTTTAATAATTGCAATATTAATTGCACCTCAACTTGAAGGCTTAGGTCAAGTATTTATATTTATTCAAGAATATACGGGAGTTGTTAGTCCTGGAATTTTAGCAGTATTCTTAATGGGATTATTCTATAAAAAAGCTACTAATAACGCTGCTATATGGGGGGCAATATTATCGATACCTATTGCAATGTATTTTAAGGTTGCTCCAAAGGGATGGAGTAATGCATCTATTTTTATAGATCTTCCTTTTATGCATCAAATGGGGTATACTTGTATCGCTACTATTGCTGTTATTGCAATTATCAGTTATTTGGAGGGTAATAATAATGATCCTAAAGGAATAAATCTTACAAAAAAATTATTTTCAACAGACAGTACTTTCAACATTGCAGCATTTGGAGTTTTACTTATAACAGCATTCTTATATGCAATGTTTTGGTAAGAAATAATCTACTGTAAGTTATTTAATCTTGTAAACTTATTTCCATTGCAAAACCTCCTCCAGGAGCCATTCTTAATTCAAGCTTGGAGTTAGAATCTATTTCTTCATTAGAAATTTCATATTCCATTGGATTATCTTTCCAGTGAGTATTTAAAGAATCACTAAATAGATCAAGTTTATAGTTTTTGTTTTCATCCAGAAAACTAAAATCAAATGATATAATTTTTTCATTTTCATTAGTTATTCCCCCTACATACCAATTTTCAGAGTATTTATCCTTTCTTGCAATTATTAAATGGCTTCCAATTTCACTATCGATTATTTTTCTTTCAGACCAGTCAACAGGAACATCTTTTATGAATTCAAAAGCTTTTGGGTGGGCTAAATAATGATCAGGAAGATCAGCAGCCATTTGCATTGGGGAATATAGAACCACATAAAGAGCTAATTCCTTTGTAATTGTAGATGGAACAATTGCATTTTTATCAATAACTGTATTATCCGGTGATACATATCTAAAGTTATTTAATTTAAATATACCAGGTGTGTAGTCCATTGGGCCACTTAACATCCTAGTAAATGGAAGTATAGTAATATGATTAACTCCGTTAGAAGAAAAGCCATTGAATTCTTGTCCCTTTGCTCCCTCTCTTGAAATAAAATTTGGATATTTTCTTCTCAAACCAGTATCCTTAATTGGCTCGTGTTTAATAATACTAATTTCATATTCAGCAGCTTTTTCTATAACTCTTTGCATATGATTAACCATATATTGTCCATGATGCCACTCAAATACAGTTTCTCCATTCTCATCAATTCTCTTTATGTTTTTACCAACATCATTAACATAACCTGTTTTAATAAATTTGATACCATGTTTTTGATATAGACTAAAAGCTTCATCTAATTGATTTTCATAATTTTGAATTTGACCTCCAGTCTCATGATGACCAACAAGTCTAGTACCTTTAACAAGAGCATATTCTGATAAATATGGTAGATTAAAATCTTTCTGAGTTTTAGTAAAACTAAATGGATTTCCATTACCTGAACAGCACCAACCTGGATGCCAACCTTCGTTCCAACCTTCAACTAAAAGTCCATCAAATCCATGCTCTGAAGCGAAGTCAATATATTTAGTTACTTTTTTGTTATTAGCACCATGATTTGATGAAGGCCACCATGTTGACTCATTTGTTCCTATCATTTCCCACCAAACTCCCATATACTTCCCAGGTTTTACCCATGAAAAGTCAGATCCTTCTTCTGGATCATCATTAAGATTAAGAATCATATTAGATAACAACAAGTCTGAACTATTATCAGCTATTTGAATAGTTCTCCAAGGAGATATAATTTCAGATTCTAATTTAACTTTTGTTCCATCTGACCATGGATAAAGTTCTGCTTGAAGCGAACCATTTCCTCTTGGTGCCAATGTCATGGAAGAATAATTTATAAGATTAGCCTCATGAATACTTACATAGAATCCATTTTTCTTTTTTAAAGTAAAAGGAGTATGAGCAGCACCTATACCAAGTGAATCATATGATATATCTTCAACGTTTTCGGAGAAATATTTCTTGGAAATACTATCAACAGATGAGAATGCATGAAGAAATTCATATCTTCTGTATGAGAAAGCTGGAATCCACCAAGCTTTATCATCTGGAGATAAATTAAACTCAGTCTTCTCATCAATTATATCATAACTAAGAATATTATCTTGATTTGGTATTATATATTTAAATGCAACCCCATCATTAAATACTCTAAATATTACTGAAGCTTGCAATTCGTCTTTTAATAATGAAACTAATATTTCATTATACTCATTTTTAATTATAGATTCTTCTCCATACATGGGTGACCATGAACTATAATTTTTAGATTTAGAAATTTTATTAATTTTTATATCCTTTGAAAAGTCTAAATTATTCTTTAAAAGAATACCTAAAATTGACTTATTTACGATCATTTTATTATTCTTTTCAATTGAGTAAAATAAACTACCATTTTTTTTATAAATATTTAATTTAATTTTTGAATCTGGTGATGTAATAAAATCTTGACTTGAATTACATGAAAATAATAGTGAGATAATAAATATTAAAATAGATTTTTTCATTATTTTAATTTTTTAGGGGAAGATATACATTTGCTTCCCATTCTAGATCATTTCCTCCCCCATGGGGGTCATCTAAATAAATTTCAATAGGTTTCAATTTAACAGGTATATTGTTATAATTCGCATAATCAACTAATGTCAGCCAAGCCATATCAGATATCTTATAGTTTCCGTTAAAAACAATTTTTAATGCTTTTTGTTGAGGAGTTTTTGAGAACTTGACTTGATTGTTTTTTTGAAAATTTCTTTCAACAATAGGAAATGAAAAATTAAATTTAATCAAATCATTTTTAAAATTCCAATTTGTTACTTCAACAAACGGAGCAGCAATCATATCTATATTATTATCCTCAATGTAATACATAACTTTATGTATATTCTCCCTCATTAATTTAGCTTTATCTTCTTTTTTACTTTCAAGTTCTATATATGCCGAAAATTGATTGGGAAAATCTGTAATTTCAATTTCTGATAAAAAGTAATTTTTTTTATTTTGAATAAGACTTTTAGCAAATTCTTTAACATATTTCTCAGATTGTTGTCTAAAATGATTATTGTTATTTACAACTAAAAAATTTTGTTTTAAGAAATTCAACTCATCTTTAGCATATATAATAACCTTTGTATTGTAATCACCAATTTGTTTTAATTTCCATTTTAAATTAAAAATTGAATCTTTAACTTTAATTTTTTTATGAATTGTTTTGGATTCATAATTTTGAAATTCATCAATAAAAGAAGATTTTTCACCTTCAATTCCATTCCATTTAGATAAATGATCAAAAATAACACTAGGAGTTTGGTCAATTGTAAAACTGTATTTATAATTGAAGCCTTTAAAAATGAAAGAAAATACCAAGATTATAATTAGAAAAAATAGTTTTAAAAAATTTTTATTCATTTTTCAATTTTAGATTATTAATTATAAAATAAGCTATTTTTTTACCCTGATTTACACCTTCTTCAATTGCAGATCTATAATGTATCCCACCATATAATCGACTAATAGCAGCTTCTTTAGCAGCATGGTTAAAAGACTTAAAGTTTCTTATAGGAAGTCCGTAAGCAACTTCCGTGTTATCTGCAAATGAAAAGTTATCACCAAAAATATTAGTTAATATCTCTCCAGAAACAGTTGAAATTACAGAATGTCCACTTGTATATTCTGGGAAAGGAGGAGTCTGCAAAATTGGTTTCCATTCAGAGTCAAAAAACGAATTGATTAATGTTTCAGGTCTAACAAGATTACTTCTATACTTTTCATCCCAATTACTTATAAAAGCATCAAAAATTCCAATTGAAACTTTTGTATAAGAATATATTGTCTCCTCAAAGTTTTTTTTTGATATGTTAGATGCAATCTTTGTAATTCCAATCCAATGTGCTCCAGGACTAATTTTTTTTGTAGCAAACATCATATGACCTCTTGTAACGGAAACATATGGGTTACAATCCCAAAACTGAGCGATAGCAATTTCTTCTGACTCATCTCCAAGCTCAGTAATTTTATTTGTTAAATCATAAACTTCAATTAATTCATTATAGAACTTTGAATTTTCTTCCAATGAATATTTTGGAGGAGGTTTAGGTTTAAATTGGCTTAATGAATCAAGCACTAAAGTTCTTATTTTATTCCAATGAGGTTCAACACCGTCCATATAGGATGGAGGAGTAGGTTGCCATCTTTCAATTTTGTATGGATCAACCATAAATTTTGACATAGTTCTTGTTTCATTGTAGTTATCATTATTCATCCAATTTGAAATGACCTCAACAACACTTAATGCATATTTTTGTGATTCTTTAAATTCTGTTTTATTAGTTTTTTTAAATTTTAAATATAAACTATCACTATATTCTAGAATTAATTGCTCTGAAAAAACAAGCTGGCGAGTAAGCTCTAAATGAGAAATAAGAGCTGCTAATCTTAAATTTACGTTTTCACTTTCAGGAAGAGGAATATCAGGAAAATCTTTAATAAAAGTTTTTAAGGAATTAAAGTTATCTGATGAATTTGAAATTATTTCATAGGCAGCTATGTTTGGGTAAACATAGACTCTACTAGCAACTGGTGGAGAAAAAATATCATGAACCATTACATTAGTTGCTAGATCAACTGCTAGATGAAAATCATTTGATGTAATGTTAATTTCCTCTTTATTAGAACAAGAAACAGTTAAAAGAACAAATAGAACTGAAAAAAAAAGAAAAATTTTAAAAAGTTTAATCATAATTCAATAACTTATATATTTCTAGATCTTCATCATTAATAATTGTTATTAGAAATTTTTTATCAACAATATTAATAATTTTAAAGTCTCTAACTGATTTACCTAAAAAATTTAATCCCAAATTAGATGCATCTTTAATTTGAGAATCTGACTCAATTAAAAATGAATTCATTGCAGAGAGCCTTCCATGGTATGGAGTTACTCCAAAATAATTACCCCCTAATAAAAGTTCATCAACGTTATCATTATCAAAATCATAGGAAATCATTGATAGAATAGGTGAAACTTGTAATCTTGAGTCAAACGGAATAAATTTAAACTCAGAATCTTCATTAATTAAATATCCTGATTTAAGTTCATTGACATAGAATTCTTTAGAACTTGAAATTTGACTTGAAGAAAAAATTTCATCGATTTTCTTACCAGCAAAGCTTTCATATGAATTAAACTTCTTCTTTAGTATTTCAATTTGAGAAGTTAAATTATCAAGATTTTCAATTGTATAATATTCACCATTTTTATTAATTACAATGATTGTTTCAGTAATTCCATTTTTATCAAAATCATTATAATACATTTTCATTGGTTTGTCATATGATGCCTTAAACTTACTGTTTTCACCCCAATTACCAATAACATAATCTAAATCACCATCATTATCTATATCAAATGGTATTATGGATTGCCATAAGCCAGATAAATCAATACTATTTTTTTTATCAATCGAAAGTTTTCCATTTATATTTTTTAAAAAAACTGGTTCCATCCACTCACCAACAATGATTAAATCTTCAAAACCATCATTATTGTAATCAGACCATACAGCGTCTGTTACCATACCAATATTACCAATTTTATTATTTTTTGATAATCTTAATTCACCATCAATATTATCCAATATGTAAGATTGTGGAATTTGACCATAATCATTAGTTATCATATGGTTTCCAACAAATATGTCTAAATCACCATCTAAGTCATAATCACTCTCGATTATAATAGAATTATTTTCAAAAGAATCATAGAGTTCAGTCCTTATTAAAACATCTTGGTTACCTATATAAAATCTGTTATTCAATTGACTCATTTTATTAAAATAATCTCCTCCACCAGATCCAACTATCAGATCATTCAAACCATCATTATTAAAGTCAGCAATAACAGATGAGATATCTTCATAAATTGAATCATTATAGATATTAGAAATCTCATCTTCAATAAAAAATTTATCTTTTCTTAAAAATATTTTAGGCTTTTTAAATTTTGAGCCTCCAATAAATATATCATCATCACCGTCATTGTTTAAATCTCCAACACTAATTGATGGACCTCTATCAGAAAATTTAAATGGAATAAGTTTTTGTCTTAGAAAATCATTGTAATTATCCTCAACATGCTTGAAATTAATTCCTAAATCAATATTTGGAATTTTTTGAAAAATTTTTGAACTTAACGATTTAATATCTGAAAGTTGATTAGAAATTGAATTATTTGAGCCAATCTTTAATGTTTGGTTTACATCTAAATTTTTAAGTAAACTAACTGTATTGTTAGGCCATAAGATTTTTAATGAATCGATTAATTTTGTTTTTCCAAATCCAAAATGAACTATAGGTTCTGAACTAGACTGAAAACCTCTAGCTGTGTATAATTCTCTATAACTGGTTTTGGAGTTATAAAAAGCAAATACTTTAGTTCCTATTCCAAAAACATTTCCATCCTTATAATCTAATTTAACCTTAAGATAATTGTTTGACTGATCGGTAGTATTGACATAAATGCTGGCATAATCGTTAAAATTATTAACAACCAAATCTAAATCTCCATCATTGTCTAAATCTCCATATGCTGATGCACCAGATACTGTTTCTTTTTGATTTACCCATTCATTGGATTTATCCTGAAAAATAAAATTATCATTTCCTTTAAAAAAGTAATTATTAGCATAGCCTTCAGGCATTAAGTTTAAGGCTTCTTGGTCGACTAATCGAGTATTATTAATTTTTTTTCTAATCTCATCACTTGATACAAACTTGATGAAATCTAAATTATTTGGTCTTCTTGGTATTCCATTTGATATGAATAAATCAATGTTTCCATCTTGATCATAATCTGAAAATAATGAACTCCAACTCCAATCAGTAGCAGATACTCCAGATAAAATTCCAATTTCAGAAAACATTTTATCTTTATTATTTTTAAATAGCATATTTCTTGAAAACTGATAATGATAGCCAAACTGCTTATTGACTAAATTTTGTATTTGAAAATCAAAATCACCCTGTGATGATTTTAAAATCTTTTCATCTTGTGGAAGCATATCTAAAGATATAATTTCTGGAAATCCATCTCCATTTATATCAGCATTATCATTTCCCATTGAAAATCTTGAGGAATAATCAAAAAACTCTCTTAAACTTTCAGTAAATGTTCCATTCCCGTTATTTATATAATAATAATCATCCTCATGAAAATCATTTCCAATATATATATCTGGATAAGTATCATTGTTAAAATCCGCAATAGAAATACCTAAACCATAACCATTTACTCCAGAAAAAATACCTGCCTCTTCACTTACATCGATAAATTTTCCATTATCATTTTTTAACAATTTATCACCTGTCATAAAGTCTCTTTTATATCGCAAATTAACATTTCCAAAAGATTCTGGTGTATGAATTGAGTGATTTAATAAATACATATCTAAATCCCCATCTAAGTCATAGTCAAGGAAAGCTGCAGCTGAGCTATAAGTTTTAAAATCAAGACCGTATTCTGCTGATTTTTCTGTAAATGTATTATCTCCATTGTTAATATAAAGTTCGTTAGAACCAGTAAAGCCATTTATCCCAACAACCGAACATACATAAATGTCTAATAATCCATCATTATTTATATCAACCATTACTGACCCTGTTGACCAAGAACTGTTTCCTGAAACACCTGCAGTTTCAGTAATTTCTGTAAACTTTAAATTACCATTATTTAAAAAAAGTTTATTAGATCCTTGGTTTGCAGTAAAAAAAATATCCAGTAAATCATCATCATTTATATCCCCTAAAGAAACACCTCCACCATTGTAGAAATACAAATAGTCAAGTATATTAAGTCTATCAGATTCAACGACAGTGTTAATAAAATTAACACCAGTTTTATTATGATTTATGATTTTAAATACCTTTTCATTGTTACATCCAAAAAAAAGTATTGAAGTGATAAATAAAATAATATGCTTACTCATTTACTTTAAAAAGCATTGGTTTTCCATCATTTAATGCAGCTATTATAACTCTTCTGCCATATTTATCTTTGATTATCTCTAAGTGTTTTACTTCTTTATTTATAAAAAACCCACTCTCAATATAATCCATCAAAATAAATTCCATATTACCCTTATTAATAAGTATGCTTCCATAATTTGAATCTTGTCGAGAATATTGTGGCTTAAATTCAAAATTATTTCCTCCCATAATAATATCATCCAAACCATCATTATTTAAGTCATCAATTTTTATATCTAAAATACATGAAAACTGTATCTCAGTCGGTAGCTCAATAATTTCAAACTGAAAATCGCCATTATTTTTTGCAATTATTGTTTTTGTAAAATTTAGTTCCTTTATTATGGAATTATCAATTACTTTATTATCAAAAAGCTCATAGATCTTTCTTTGGGAGTAATCTTTAGCTTTTAAGTTTTCTTTTTTAAGTTTAACTATTTGATTAGTTAATTCTTTTTTCATGTGAATTGGATAATCATCTCCATTTATATTGTGGGTTGTTATCTGTTCAATTGTTCCATTGTTATCAAAATCATTTATCCACATTTTCATGGGATTTAATTTAGTTGCTCTATATAATGTATTTTCTCCTTGATTTCCAAGAATTAAATCCATGTCATTGTCTCCATCAAGATCTGATGATTCTATTGCCTCCCAAATACCTTTAAAAGTACTTAAATTGCTCTGCACATTTTTTAATTGATAGCCATCGTTTTTATATATATTTACAGAACCCCAATCAGAGGTTGTTATCAAATCTTTATAATTATCATTGTTAATATCAACCCATTTAGCATCTGTAATCATACCAGCATTGTAAATATCATATATAATTTTTTGTGTAGAATCAACAAAATTACCTTCACCAATATTTTCTAAAAAAATGTGCTTAGGATCAATACCATATGTTCCTGCAACACTTCTGGAACCAATAAAAACATCAAGATCACCATCATTATCATAATCAATTGGTTTTATTACAGAAGTATTAGTGTTTACAGTATTTATGTTTAATTTTTTTTCTGTAAACTTTCCATTTCCATTATTTAAGTATAGTCTTGTATAATAATAAAAAGAATCCCAAATTTCATTTCCACCAACACCAATCATTAGATCAAAATCACCATCGTTATCAGCATCAAAAAAAGAAGATGCAGTATGATCGTACAAGTTTTTATTTTGGAAGATTTTTTGGTCAATTAAACTAAAATAATTTCCATGATTCTTATAAATATGTGAGTACTGATTTTTAGCACCACCTATAAAAATATCGTCAAGACCGTCATTATCAATATCTGCAATAGAAAAAGCAGGTCCTTCTTGAGATAATAGTTTTGATATTAGACCTTCATAATCAAAATCTAAAAATGAATTTTCTTTATGTTCATTAAAATTAATATTATCAATTTTATTGACTAGAGAATTGACTTTAAAATTCTTTTCATGTGTATACTTGTATGAGTTTTTTTCATCTAAATATAATCTTTGATTTACAACAATATTTTTAAGTAAAATGGATTTATTTGATGGCCAAATAACTCTTACTGAATCAATTTTATTAATTTTTCCAAGACCAATAGTTTGAACATAGTCCATAGATGATTGAAAGCCTCTTGAAGGAATTAATTCTTGAATAATTTCACTGTTTTTAAAGTAAAGTTTTATTACTGTACCAATTGCATCTATATTTTTACCTGTTCCACTAATATCAAATTGAATATAATTATTCCCTTTTTCATTTGACTTATTTTCATAAATCATAGAAGGCATGTTAACATTGTTGATTACTAAATCTAAATCTCCATCATTATCCAAATCTCCATATGCAACACCATTAGAAAAAGTTTTATCAGTAAAACCCCATTCTTCATTAGCATTATCAAATTTTAAATTTTTATTATTTTTAAAGGCATAATTTGATTGAGGTTTTATTGGCATTTTATTAATTATCGAATCAATGGCTTGTTTTCTTCCAGTTAGTGCCATATCCTGAATAATTTCATCTGCAAAAAAATTAACAAAATCAATATCAGTTAAGTCATGAGCAATTCCATTTGTGACAAAAATATCACGAAACCCATCATTATCCATATCAAAAATTAACCCAGCCCAACTCCAATCAGTCGCAGCTACTCCACTTAAATATGCAATTTCAGAAAAGGTATTATTTCCATTATTTAACTGCAGTGTATTTTGAATATATTGTTGGTAAAAACCTTTACTTTGTTTAAGCTTAAATACATTATAACCTTCAAATTCCATTACTGATTTTACTCTTGAATCTTCCTCTGGTAGCATATCTGTTACAAAGATATCAACAAGTCCATCATTATTTATATCAGCAATGTCAACTCCCATGGCTGAGAGGGATAAATGTGATGTCCAATTTTGTATTTGCTCAGTGAAAGTCCCGTCCTGATTATTTATATATAAATAATCTCTTTCATAAAAATCGTTAGAAACATAAATGTCTGGATATCCATCCATATTTATATCACTAGTCATAACACCAAGACCAAAACCAATTAAACTTCCATAAATACCTGCTTTTTCACTAACATCAATAAATCTTCCGTTATCATTTCTTAGCAACATATCGCCAACACCTCTAAATATTTTGGGTACATTTTTCCAATCTTGGGCCCTTAAATCTCTTTGCTCTGAATACCCCAAACTTGTAACAGGTATATTACTATTATTAAGTATGTACAGATCTAGATCTCCATCTTTATCATAATCAAAAAAACTAGAGTGAGTCGTAAATCCAGTTTTGGCTATATTATAATTTTCAGCACTTTCAGTAAAAGTTAAATCTCCATTATTAATGTAAAGATCATTATCATGATTATCACCTTCCATGTTTCCAGCGTTACTTACATAAATATCAAGAAAACCATCATGATTAATATCAACCATAACAACACCTGTAGACCATGGTTTATCACCTTCAACACCTGCTTTTGAAGAAATATCAATAAATTCTAAATCACCATTATTCAAGTATAGCTTATTATTTCCAGTATTTGAAGTAAAGTAAATATCAGGTAAGCTATCATTATTTATATCACCAATTGCAACACCTCCACCATTGTAGTAGTTTCTATATTTAAAAATGTTAAAATCCTTTTGGTTAATAACAGTATTTGTAAAATCAATTCCAGATTCACTATTATCAAGAAGTTTAAATAAAGTGTCTGATGAATTTGACTTAATTTCCTCTGGATTTTGACATGAAATTAAAATCAAAAAATTAATGAATATTACAATGTATTTTTTCATCAATACAAAATTAATAATGATTAAATATTTTAAATAAAAATAATTAACAAATTAAAATAAAAAAGGGGCAAATAGCCCCTTTTTTTTATAATTCAATAAGTTAAATTAATATCCTTCATTTTGAACTAAATTCGGATTAGATAAAAGTGCTTTTGAAGGAATTGGAAAAACATTATAAATGGAATTACCAACAGATGATGGGTTTTTGTACAACCAATCTTTTGTCATTTTATCAAATCTAACTAAATCTGTTCTTCTAGACATTTCTATATATAGCTCTCTTCCTCTTTCTGCAAGCATATCATCTTCTGAAAGACTAGATAATGGTGAAGCTTTTCTAATTGATCTTAAAAGATTAACATCGGCAAGTGCACCAGCATTATCACCTGATCTCATTTTAGCTTCTGCTTTCATAAGATGAGCATCAGCATATCTATATAATATTATATGATTTCTGAATGACTCCGATTGACCAGGAGTTCCATTGTAAGGATGGTATTTAATTGCTCTAATACCTTCGTTTTCTCCATTTCCATATAAACCTGCAAGATCTCTTGTAAATATTAAATCATTACCTGAACGATCTTTTACTTTAGAGCCATCTGCAGCATATGCTTGACCTATCCAGAATCCGTAGGCCATTCCCCAGTTATCTGTTGCATTAGCGTTAGTTGCGTCGGGAACCCATCCTCTTCTTTCTTCCTGTCCAGAGTTAAGTGCATTTGTGTCAGATGGTCCTTCAAATGAATCATAAAACTCAGCAAGAGTTGTAAAACCATTCCAACCCCCACCTCCATTATCAGGAGTAACAGTGTTATAGTGAAGTCCATTCCATATTCTATTTCCAATACTCAAGTCTTCAGCATAAAATATTGTTTCAGAATCAAGCGAACTTTGAAAAATTTCAAAGTAACCATCATGAACTGCAAAACTAGGATTAATTTGATTAACGTGATCTATAACTTTCGCCATATCTCCAGAATCAGCAGAACCAGTTCCTTTATAAACATGTGCATTTAAATATAATTTAGCTAAAGCAAAATGAGCTGCAGACTTTGTACCTCTCTTTAAGTCTGTGTCACCAGCAGATAAATCAGGAAGACCCTGTAGGGCTTCGATTAAATCTTGTTCAACAAAATCATATGCTTCAGTTCTAGATAAAACTGATGGAATAACATCAGGTCCGTCTCCAACATTTCTGAAGGGTACTTGACCATACATATCCATTACAAGGTACATGTTAAACGCTCTGTAAAACTTAGCTTGGGCAACTATCTCTGCAGATGCATTACTTCTAGAGTCAATTATTTCAGAAGCTTGATAAACTTTTTGATTCAATTGATCCCAGGTGTTATTAACATCTCTGTGAGTAGCAGTCCAAGAATGATTATGTAAAGACCTCCAGACACCATTATCTCCCCAGTCAGTTCCTCTTGTTGGAACTAATTGAGCATCTGTGGTTACCTCCTGAAGAGCATAAACAGCCTCTTGATTACCAAGCATACCCGAGGTAGACTGAGCTAAACTTGTTAAAGAAGCAGCAGGATCACTGACTCCTGTAAATTCAGAACCAGCATCCAGTGAAAAAACAGAATCTGTTTCCTCAATTTCTAAATCTGTACAAGATAAAACTAGAACAGATGAAGCCAAAATTGCAATAAATTTAAAATTGTTTTTAATTGTTTTCATAGTAAGATTTATAATAAAATTTTTCATAATATACATATTTTTTAAAACCTAACATTTAACCCAAGAGAAACAGTTCTTGGTTTTGGATATGCACTCCAATCTATACCAGCAGTTGGAATTCCGTTAAGAAGGGCACCAGGGTCAGGGGTTGAGCTTACCTCTGGATCTAAACCACTGTAATCAGTAAATAATAAAAGGTTTTGTCCATTTAAAAATACATTCATCGAATTTAGGAAAGAATCAGTGCTAAGCGGAACATTATATGAGATACTCATACTCTGTAACCTAACAAAATCTCCTTTTTCAAGGAATCTAGTCGATACAGCAGCCTCTGCTTTTCCAGATTCACCACTTGTAAGAACATTTCTAGTTACATTCCTTGCATTTGAGATTGCACCTGCAGTGAACAATGCATTTTCAGTGTTATTATATACATAGTGACCAAACATTCCTGTAAAGTACATATTTAGGTTCCAATTACCTTTGGAAAGGGATGTGTTGAAACCACCTGTTATATCAGGTAATGCAGATTTTCCTATAAAATCCTGAACATCTCCGATTGGCTGACCAGCAGAATCAAATCCTTCAAATTCTCTTAAAAAATATGAAAATAAGGGTTGTCCACCTGCTAGCATTTGAGCAAAAGCAGATGTAAGACCTTGACCGTAAATTGTACCGGCATTAATTAAACCTGCAAAGTTCTGAACTTCATTCTCGTTATAAGCTACGTTAAAACCAGCTTCCCAATTCCACTCAGAACCTCTCAAAATTTGATAGTTTAAAGAAAATTCAACTCCTTGATTAAGAACTGTTGCATCTAAATTTTGAAAATAGAACGGCTGTGGTGCTGGCTGAGCTGCAGTAACACTTAATAATAAACCATCTGTTTCTTTTTTATACACATCTAAAGACCCTGTCAATCTATAGTTGTTAAATGCAAAATCAATTCCAACACCTACTGAAGTAGTTTCCTCCCACTTTAAATTAGGGTTTGGGAATGAAATAACATTAGTACTAGGCATAGTAATATTACTATCATTAGCAATACCAATACCACCAAATCTTTCTCTTCTAATAAAGTTACCATAACCCAGACCTTGCTGGTTACCAGTTATACCCCAACCTAATCTAAGTTTTAAATTATCAATAGAATCAATATTTAAATCTTCATGAATTTTCCATGCTAAAGCAGCTGATGGAAAATATCCGTATTGATTATCATTACTAAAACTTGATGAACCGTCAGCTCTAAGGGTTGCTGTTAGAAGGTATTTATCCATAATCGAATAATTTACTCTTGCAAAAAAGGATTGCATCTCATCTGAGTATCCCCAATAATCTGCTGCTACTGATTGCAAACTTACACCTGATGGTGTAGAGACAGCTTCATTTTGTGAAATTGACGGGAATAGTCTATTTACATAAAGCCCATCACGATCATAACCAAATTGCTGATACTGACCAGATAAACCTGATTCTATCAATTCCATATCATTGTAGAGTTCATTTGCCATTCCTTGAACACTCTCATTGGTAAAACCAAATCCAAGCCCATATCTTCCTTGATAACTCGTTTCTTGATATGAATAACCAGCAATAACATCTAGATTTGAATTACCAAAATCTTTATTGTAATTAAGTGTAAACTCTAAAAGATCCTCATCATTACCAGTATTTTGTATTATACCTCTTCCATTACCAGTAATTGAATTTTCCATATAACCACCAGCATTTTTTGTAGCCATAGTATTTCTTTGTGTTTCATTTCTTGTAATACCATATGTAAGATTAGCACTTATGTTATCACTTAAAGCATAATTTGCAGATAAATTCATCAAAATAGTTTCGTTATCTGAAAAAGTTCTTACATGATTTAACATGTTGGCAGGATTTATAACTCCACCAGGCTCAAATGTCTCATCAACAGGCCATGTAGGATTTGCAGATAGTGAACCTCCAATTATATCTCCTCTATATCCAGCGTTTCCACTGACTGGTGGTGCTGTGTCATTAAATTCTGAGTAGACTGCTGTTAAACCTAAAGATAGTTTATCTGTTAAATCATAATTACCTGAAAGACGAGCACTTAATCTCTGTAATTCAGAAGATTCTATTATACCTTGTTGATCTTGTTGCCCTAAAGAAACTCTAAAAGAACCCCTATCATTAGAATCCGAATAACTTAAATTATTCTGTGTTGATACAGTGCTTCTTGTAATAAAATCCCACCAATCTGTAGATGCTCCACCGTCAACTGCAGACAAATCTCCTCCAAATTGAGTAATTGCACTTCTAAATTCTGAAGGATTTAAAAGATCATAACTAGTGGATGGAGATGAAAAATTAACAGTAGATGAAAATTCAAACTGCCCATCACCACCTTTACCTGATTTTGTTTCTACAATTACTACTCCATTTGCACCTCTTGAACCATAAATTGCAGTTGCAGATGCATCTTTAAGAATACTTATACTTTCTATATCATTTGGATTAATAAATGATAATGGGTTTTTTGGGGATTGGGAACCAGCTCCTATATCAGGAACATTTGCCATAGACGATGAACCACCTGTTAATGGTATACCATCAACCACAAATAAAGGGTTATTATTTGATCTTACTGAGTTAGTACCTCTAATTCTAACTTGAATACCTGAGCCAGGCTCACCAGTCTGGGTTGAAATTTGAACACCAGCTGTTCTACCTTGAATTAGTTGTTCAGGAGTTGAAATAATACCTTGGTTAAAATCCTCTGCACTAATTGAAGCAACAGCACCAGTTGCATCATCAACTGAAGTTGTTCCATATCCAATCAATACTACCTCATCAAGAAGTGCTGCATCTTCTTGTAAAACAATATTAAGAGATGTTCTACCATTAAGAGATACTGTTTGTGATTGATAACCAACGTAACTAAAAATCAGTACAGCATTACTACTTGCATCAATTGTAAAATTACCATCAAAGTCGGTAGTAGTTCCAGTTGTTGTTCCTTCAACAACTACTGATGCCCCGGGAAGAGGACCTGTATCATCTGTAACGCTACCTGAGATTTGTTGCGCATTTATAACTCCACTAAATAGAAAAGCTAAAGCAATGCACAGATTAAGTAAATTTTTCATATATGTTTAATTTGTTAATTTTTTGTTAATATGCTGCAATATATGACTCACAAATATTAATATCAAATTTTTTTGCAATAAAAATTAAAATTTTCTTAACAAAGTCTATAGATAATACTAATGAATGATAATTTTTAGTATAAAAAAATATGAAGTTGATAATTCTAGTTTTTAAGAATTTTATTGATTTCATGGGGTTTTATAGATGGTGATGCACCTATTTTTGTAGTAGCTAGAGCACCATATGCAGAAGCTATTTTTAATGAATTTTTTATGCTATTTTTTTTAATAAAAAACTCATTTATAAAACAAGCTAAAAAATTATCGCCTGCACCTAAATTATCAATTGATTTCACTTTAAAAGAATCTACTGTAAATAAATTATTACCATTATAAATTGATGAATTTATTGAACCGTTCGTTACACAAATAAATTTTAAGTTAAACTTTAAATAAATTGACTCAATTAATGTTTTTAAATCAGAATACTTAAATTTAAATATAACACCAAGTTTGAGTAGTTCTTCCATATTTATTTTTAGAAAATCTGACTCATTTAATAAAAAATTCACCTTTGATTCAGAATAAAAATTTTGTCTAAGATTTAAATCAAAAATTTTAAATTTTGAAAAACTAAGAAGTCTTTTTAGTGTCATAAAAGATACATCATTTCTAATCCCAAGGGAACCATATACTATGCAATCAAAATCATCAGAATATTTTAAATATTTTTTTTTAAAAGGAATATAGTCCCATGCAACATTTTCTAATATATCATAGTCAGGCTCACCAGATTTAGGATTTATCAAGACTTGACCAGTTTGATAATTTTTATCAACATTGAGAAAGTTAGTGCTAAGATTATTTTTTTGAAAATAATTAATAACATTATTACCTAACTTATCTTTTCCTACTGAAGAAATAAAGTTTACATCAAGACCAAATGAATGAAGTCTATGATATACATTAAATGGTGCACCTCCTATTTCAATTTTATCAGGATAAACATCCCAAAGAACTTCTCCAAAACATAGTATTTTTTTCAATTTTTAATAAGTTTTTTACTTAAATCTTCAAGCGAAACACCTTTAGTTTCAGGCATAACAAAATGAGTAAAAAGTAATTGAAGAACCATCATGAATGCAAAGAACACAAATACAATTCCTGGACCAATCCAGCTAAAAAGAAATGGAATTAGAGATGGTATAATAGCTGCAAGAACCCAATGAGCAGAAACTCCAAATGATTGGCCATAGCTTCTTATATTATTAGGAAAAATTTCAGAAATATATACCCAAATTATTGCTCCCTGTCCAATTGCATGTGAAGCTATAAATAAGAATAAGAATATCGGAAGTAATATTCCTCCCCAATCTAAAATAAATGATAGACTAATTAGGGTAAGAGATATTATATATCCTATTGAACCAATATACATAAGGCTTTTTCTTCCCAATTTGTCAATTAAACTTATTCCTATATATGTAAATATTACATTGGTTAGTCCAATCCCTACACTATTTAGAAGAGCTGCACTTTGTCCTATACCACCAGCCTCAAAAATTCTTGGAGCATAGTATAGAAAGGCATTTATACCCGAAAACTGATTAAATGCTGCTACTAAAAAAGCAAGCATTAAAATAAAGCTATATTTCTTTTGAAAAATTGACTCAGTGTTAACATTTAACTCTTTATCTTGAATTATTTCAGCTATTAGTCCATCAGCATCTTTCTTTGAATATGCGTCTCTAATAACTTTTTCAGCTTCTTTTTGTTGATTATTGAGATATAGCCACCTTGGACTCTTAGGAATTGTAAGTACCAAGAAAGTATATATAATTGCTGGAAGAGCTTCAATACCCATCATGTATCTCCAATCATTCTCCCCAAGTCCATTTAAGAGATAATTTGATAAAAATGCAACTAAAATTCCTGTGACTAAATTAAATTGATATAATCCAACTAGTTTACCTCTATTTTTAGCTGGTGCAATTTCTGATATATATGCTGGTGCAGCAATACCTGATATCCCTACTCCAACACCCCCTAAAAATCTGAATGCAGCGAAAGTAAACGGATCATTAGCTAATGCGGATCCTACAGCTGATAGAGTATAAAAGATACCTATCCAAAGTAAGGTTTTCTTTCTACCAATTTTTCTAGTTGGGAAACCACCAAAAATAGCCCCCACAACAGTCCCCCATAGAGCCATTGCCATTACAACACTTCCATGAAAAATATCAGATGAGTTCCAAAGTTCTTGAAGCTTTTGATCGGCACCTGATATTACAACTGTATCAAACCCAAAAAGAAAACCTGCCAAGGCAGCAGTTAAAGACCACTTTGTTAACTTATGCATTAACCAAATATATTAAAAGGTAAATTAACTACTTAATAGGATGAATAAATCTAATAGTAATCCTTCATCTTGAGAACTATTTTATCTAGAGCTAAATTTCCAATACTTCCAATGTGAGAATGGTTAACTGTCTTTGGAAACTTTATTTCACCTGATTTTAATTTACTTTTTAATTCAAGATAAGCATCTCTAAAAGGCATCCCTTTTAAAACCATCTCATTGATTAACTCTACACTAAAAATATTTTCATAATTTGATTTTTGAAGTATTTTTTTATTGACACTTATCATAGATAAACAATATGATAGAATTTGAATACATTCTTTTATATCATTAACAGCATTAATAATTTTTCCCTTATTTAGTTGAAAATCCCTATGATATCCACTTGGGAGGTTAGTTGATGATAAATTTACAGAGTTTGATAGATTTTGAATACTATTACATTTTCCTCTTATTATCTCAAAAACATCAGGATTCTTTTTATGTGGCATTATGCTAGATCCTGTTGTAATATTTTCAGGAAATGAAATAAATTGAAACTCATCTCCAGAATATAAACATATATCCATTGAAATTTTTGATAATGTAAAGGCAATATTCCCTATAGCATCGAAGGTGTTTTTTTCAATTTTATTTCTACTAATTTGACATGCGAGGGAGTTATACTTTAATGTTTTAAAATTTAAATCTTTTGTTGTAAAATCTCTATCAATATTAAATGATGTTCCATAGCCAGCAGCACTACCTAATGTGTTTTGATTTACTATTTCAATTGAGCTATTAAGGCTAATAATATCGTCAATTAATGTTTCAGCATATGCTGAAAACCATAATCCAAAAGAGGAAGGCATTGCGGCTTTCATATGAGTATATCCAGGCATAATAATATCCTTATTTTTATTGGCAAGTTTAATCAATAAGTCAAATAAAGATTTTACTTCTGTTTTTATATTATTTAACTCATCAATAAGGTAGAGCTGGATTGAGACAAGTACTTGATCATTTCTTGATCTTGCAGTGTGAATTTTTTTTCCAATATCACCTAGTCTACTTATAAGTGTATATTCAATTTTTGAGTGCATATCTTCAAATTCCTTCTCAATTTTTAATTCTCCAGATTCGGCCTCAATTAGCATCTCATTAAGAATGTTTATTATTCTATCACATTCAATTTCTGATAAAAGATTGGATTTGTACAACATTTTTGCATGTGAAATAGAAGCTTTTAAATCATATTTAATTAAATGCATATCATTTAACCTATCATGACCAATTGTAAATTCAATTATTTTTTCATTACCTGAGTTATTTTTATCCCATAGTTTCATATTATATTATTTTATTTAAAAGATTTTTATAGACTTCTATCCCCTCTTTAACCTCATCAACATATATATATTCATCTGCACTATGGGATCTTTTTGAATTACCGGGCCCAATTTTTACTGATGGAAAATCAAGTAAGGCCTGGTCTGATAATGTTGGAGATCCATAAGATTCTATTCCTATTGAGTCTGCAGACTTTACAATTTTATGATTAGAACTGATTGATGATGGCCTAAGATTCAAAGATCTAGCCTTTATTTCACATGGACATTTACTAACAAAGAAATCATTGATTTCATTGATATCATAAAGTTCATTAATTCTTACATCAACAACAATATCAACTTCAGAAGGTATTACGTTATGTTGAAATCCAGCATTTATTTGAGTTATTGTTGTTTTAACTGGTCCCAATAATTTTGAAACCCTATCAAATTTTATTTGATTAAACCAGTTAAGTATTTTTGGCAGTTTTTCAATGGCATTATCGATATTTTCGTGAGCTGCATGACTTGGTTTACCTTTTATTTTTGCATCAAATACAATTAGACCTCTTTCAGCAATAGATAGCTTCATTTGTGTTGGCTCTCCAATAATTCCAAAATCAATTTTAGGTATTTTTTTTAGAATACTTTTAATTCCATTTGTTCCTGCAATTTCTTCCTCAGCTGTACAAGCAATAATAAAATTATAGTTCATATTTTGACTTAAATATATGCTTTTAAAAAGGTATAGAAGTGATACAAGAGCACCTCCCGCATCGTTACTTCCTAATCCAAATATCTTTCCATTCTTTTCAGTCGGATAGAATGGATCAATAGTGAATGATTTATTTGGCTGGACTGTATCATGATGAGAATTTAGAAGAATTGTAGGTTTCTTTTTATTAAAATACTTGTTCCCCGCCCATAAATTATTTAAATGTCTTTTATAATCTATTCCATTTTCTTTAAACCAAGACTCTAAAATTTTAACAACATCTTCCTCCTTTTTTGAGAAAGAAGGAGTCTTAATAATTTTCTTTAGAAGTTTAATGGCATCTTTCGATTGATTATCAATCATATTAATTGGTTATTGTTGTTGATTTAATATTTATTTCATCTAGAGATTGTCCTGCAATCTTTACTGATTTCACACCATTATTTAATGCATAAAATGAATTTGTTAATTTGGGAATCATTCCATTGGATATAATATTAAGCTTTAAGTAATTACTAAACTCCTTTTCATTGAGTTGACCAAATGTAGAATTATCATCATTAGGGTTTGATAGAACTCCATTTTTTTCATGACAATAAATTAAATTAACTATATAATACTTTGATAGTGAAATTGCTATTTCAGAGGAAATTGTATCAGCATTAGTATTGAGTAATTGGCCATTTTTATCATGAGTAATTGAACATATAACAGGAGTAAGATTTTCATCTATCAAATTTTTTAAAAAAATAGAATTTATTTTTTTTATATCTCCGACTAAACCATAATCGATTTCCTTCACAGGTCTTTTAACACTCTCAATTAAATTAGCGTCTGCTCCAGATAATCCGATTGAATTACAATTAAATGATTGCAATTTCGTCACCAAAGTTTTATTTAAACTTCCAGCATAAATCATTGTGGCAACTTCAAGATCTTGAATACTTGTTATCCTTCTGCCATTTCTAATTTTGATATCTAAATTTAATTTTTTACACATTTTTGTAACTTGATTACCTCCTCCGTGAATTAATATTTTTTTCGTTTTTATTTTAGCAAAAGATTTTAAAAATCTATGTAAAACATGACTATCATTAATTAATTTTCCACCAATTTTAACAATTAAAATTTTATCCATTTTTTAATAATTTTTTTATGATGTGCTGAGCAGTATATATTCTATTTTCAGATTGGTCAATAATAAGTGATTGTTCACTATCAATAACATTATCAGTTGCAACTAGATTTCTTCTAATGGGAAGGCAATGCATAAATTTTGCATTATTAGTAATAGACATCTTTTTTTCATCAATTATCCAATCATTGTTGTTATTATTTATCTCACCATAATTCTCAAAAGAACTCCAGTTCTTCGCATAAACAAAGTCAACACCTTTAAATGCATCTAACTGGTTATTATTAGTTTTTATTCCTTTCAAAATAGTTGGATCAAGATTAAAACCTTCAGGATTAGTAATTGATATATCAAAGTTCATTTTCTTCATTGCCCTAACAAATGAATTAGGAACAGCATGAGGTAAAGGTTTAATGTGAGGAGCCCATGTCAACAATACTTTTGGTTTATTAACCCTAGAATTTTCTTTAATTGTAACTAAATCAGTAAGTGCTTGAAGAGGGTGGGCAATTGAACTCTCCATATTAAATACTGGAATATTTGAGTATCTAATAAAACTTTTTATAATACGATCTTCCGCATCCTTTTCTTTACTTTTTAATAACGGGAAAGATCTTACACCAATAATATCACAATAATTAGAAATCACCCTAGCAGCATCTTTTATGTGTTCTACCTTTGAGGAATCCATTATTTTACCATCTTCAAATTCTAAAGACCATATATTATTTGAGATATTTATAAAAAAGGTCTCTAATCCAAGATTTCTGGATGCTTTGTATGTACTCATTCTTGTTCTTAGACTAGGATTAAAGAAAATTAAGCCAATAATTTTATCCTCAAAGATCTTTTGATATTTTCCGACATTATTTTTTATATCAAGTATCTCATCAATTGATTGATTAATATCCTTTATATCATTGAGGTTGTAGAAATTTTTCATAGTGATTTATTAAGTGCATTGAAAAAAATATCAAAATGATTTTTTTTAATTGACAATGGAGGTAAAATTCTAATTAAATTTTTATTACTGCTGCTACCAGTAAAAATTTTATGTTCGTAGACTAACTTTGATCTTAATTCTGAGACATCAAAATCAAATTCTATTCCCAACATCAAACCTCTTCCCTTTACCTTTTTTATGGAGTTGAATTTTGAAGCAATATTTTTAAAATAGCTCTCTAACTCTATAGCTTTTTTACAAATGTTATTTTTTTTCAAAAATTCAAGAACACTTAAAGAAGCAACACATGCTAGATGATTACCACCGTATGTAGTCCCGAGTATACCTTTTTGAGGATGGATATTAGGATTTACAAGAATTCCTCCTACTGGAAAACCATTTCCCATTCCTTTTGCGATTGTAATTATATCAGGCTGAATATTAAATTTTTGAAAAGCAAAAAATTGACCGGAACGACAAAATCCTGATTGAACCTCATCTGCAATTATAGATACCTGATATTTTTTTTGATAATAGTCTAGTCCATTAATAAAGTCCTCGTCAGGTTGGTCAAGTCCTCCAACCCCTTGAATTGATTCAAATATTATTGCACTTACGTCTCCCTTATCTAACTCTATTTCTAACTTTTTATTGTCATTAAATTCAATAAAACTAACATTATGTTGTTTGTTCAGCTCAGAGTTAATGTATTTATTATCAGTAACTGCAACGGCAGCTGATGTTCTTCCATGAAAAGAATTTTTAAAAGCAATTATTCTCTTTTTTCCTGTATTAAAAGAAGATAGCTTTAGAGCATTTTCTACAGCCTCAGCACCAGAGTTACACATGAACAGCTTATAATTATCTAAATCTGCTTGTGAGTTAATCTCTTTCGATAATTCATCCTGTAATGGATTTCTTACAGCATTTGAATAAAATCCTAGATTCTTAAGTTGATTAGTTATATTCTTAACATATTTTTTTTCAGAATGACCTATTGAGATTACTGCATGTCCTCCATATAAATCTAAATATTTATTATTAAAATCATCATAAATATATACATCCTTTCCCTTTACAGGAACTACATCAAATTGGTTGTAAACGTCAAATGTTTTCATATTAATAAATTGAACCTTTAAAATTTAGACCTAAGCTTTCCTCATAACCATAAATAATATTCAAGTTTTGTACTGCTTGACCTGATGCCCCTTTAAGAAGATTATCTAAAACAGTAGTTATATGAATTATATTTTCATGGAATTCTATTTTCAAATGGCAATTATTAGTATTAATTACCTCTTTTAGGTTTATATCATTTTTAGATAAAAAAGTAAAAGGATGATTTTCATAGAAGTCTTCATAAATAATCTTGATATCCTCAATCTCATGATCAAATTTCATATAAATCGAAGTGAAAATTCCTCTAGTAAAGTTTCCTCTGTATGGAACAAAATAAATTTTAGAATCGTTACCCAAGATATTTAATGTTTGATATATCTCATTTAAATGTTGGTGATTAAAAGGTTTATAAATGGATAAGTTATTATTTCTCCAGTTGAAGTTATTTGTATCTGAACTCATCTTACCAGCACCAGTACTTCCTGTTATCGCATTAACATGAATATCATTTTTTATTAATTTATTAACCATTAATGGAAGTAAACCAATTTGAATAGCAGTTGCAAAACATCCAGGATTTGCAATTGATTTACTTTGTTTAATCTTTTCTCTATTGAACTCCGGCAAACTATATAGAAAATTTCTTGATTTATATTTGTTATTATTGATTAACCTAAAATCTGAACTAAGATCAATTATAATCATGTCACTTTTAAAATTATAATTATCTAAAAAAAATTTGGACTTTCCATGTCCCAGACATAGAAATAGTACATCAATGTCCGTAGTAATTTGATCAGAAAAAATAATATCTGTTTTCCCTAACAAATCTGGATGTATTTCATGAATATTTTTTCCATTTTGAGATGAAGAATAAATGAATTTTATTTTAAACTTTGGGTGATTCAGTAATATTCTAATTAACTCACCCCCTGTAAATCCTGAACCCCCTACTATTCCTATTTTTTTCATTACTATTTATTTATTTGTTTAAATATTCTTGAAGAATTTGAATAAATTTTAATAAATCCTTTAATGTCATCAGAAGACCAGTTTAAATTTTCTTCTCCATAAACTCCTGAATTATCATTCATTAAATCATGTTTAGATTTAATTCCATTTAATTTAAAATTATATGGACTTAATTCCACAAAAACATTTCCAGTAACATATCTTTGACTTTTTTCAAAATATGCTTCAATATCTTCAATTACTGGATCAAAGTATTGCCCTTCATGAATTAACATACCATATAATTTTGAAATAGATTCTTTTTGAAAAATTTGCCATTTCGACATAGTATGCTTTTCCAAAAGTTCATGAGCCTTAATTATAATTCTTGCTGCAGATGCTTCAAAACCTACTCTACCTTTAATTCCAATTATAGAATCACCAACATGAACATCCCTTCCAATAGCATATTTACTGGATATTTCCTCAAGGTAATCTATCAAATCAATGGGATTAGATCTTTTATTATTAATTGATACTATTTCACCTTTTATAAATTTTATATTTAATACTTTTGTTCTCTTTTCTATTAATTTTTTTGTAAATGCCTTATTTGGAAGAGTTTTAAAAGAGGTTAAAGTCTCATCACCACCGATTGTAGTACCCCATATTCCTTTGTTTATTGAGTACTTAGAGTTATTCCATCTAAACTTTACACCCATTTTTTTTAAGTACGATATTTCCTGTTTCCTTGAAATATTATTGTCTCTTATTGGAGTAATTATATTAATATTTGGATTTAATATTTGAAAAATTGAATCAAATCTTACTTGATCATTTCCTGCACCAGTTGATCCATGAGCAATAGTATTTATATTATTTTTTTTTGAATAATTCATTATTTCAATTGCTTGTATTATTCTTTCAGAACTAACTGAAAGAGGATAAGAATTATTCTTGAGAACATTACCAAAAATTAAAAACTTAATTATTTTATCGTAGAATGGTTTCTTTGCATCAATTGAAATAAATTTTGAAGCACCTAATTCAATCGCTTGTTTTTTTATATTGATTAGTTCTGATTTATTAAAGCCACCAGTATTCACTAATATAGCGTGAACATCAAAGCCATCAATAGATAGTCTCTTTAAACAAAATGAAGTATCGAGACCTCCACTGTAAGCTAAAACTATAGTTTTATTTTTCATAATTATTTTTTATCATATAACATACCTGTACATAGACACATTGAAAACTCAGTTCTTTTGAGAATATCATAGTTTTGACATGTCTTACAGCCTTTCCAAAATTCTGGATCATCAGTTAATTCGCTAAAATGAGCAGGCCTATATCCAAGTTCATAATTTATTTTCATAACTGGCATTCCAGTTGTTATTCCAAAAATCTTTGATTTTGGATACTTTTTCAACGAGAGTTCTAGTACTTTCTTCTTAATCTTTTTTCCAATACCCATATTTCTGTATTTTGGTGATACTATTAATCCAGAATGAGCAACATACTCTCCATGCTCCCATGCTTCAATATAACAGAACCCAGCAAAATTATTTTCATCTAATGCGATGACAGAATTTCCAGATAAAATTTTTTCTTTTATATATGTAGGAGATCTTCTAGCAATTCCTGTCCCCCTAATTTTAGCGGACTCATCTATTAGTTTGCTAATTAATTTACTATATTCTGTATGTTCGGCATTAGCCAGTTTTATTATCAAATTCTGTATTTTATTGGATTAAGTAAGTTAACTTCATATTGAAGCTATATCAAAAGGGAATTATGCAACCCGACCTCGAAGAGTAAGTCGGTTGTGAAAAATACGATTGTATATTTTCTTTAGAAACATATTCATATATAAAATTGATAAAAAAAATTTTAATATCAAAATTTTAGGTTTAAATTAGAAATAGTCAATCAATTTTAATAAAAATTTATCTATAAATGAAAGTTGAGATTTGTGACTACCTCCCGAATATATAAGAAAACCCATATTTATAATTATATCAATAAATATTACAACAAAAAAAATAATTATATACTTGATATTTTTTCTCATTTTTTTAACAATCAAAGGAGCTAATCAAAAAATATTCTAATCTAAATTTGCAATTATACTAATTACTAATTTATGATTTTTGACTTGTTTGGCACATTATTTTCGATACTACTTTTTATTGTTGCAATAATAATAGTAAGAAGATGGGAAAAAGAAAAGATACTTGGAAAGAATTTCATTTTGCTAATGAAGATAATCTACGTTGGAGGTGCAATTTTAGGCACTTTTTTACTTATATATCAAATTATTTTTAAAACTACATTATAATTGCACCAACACCGAGATTTGAACTCGGCAGCTTTTCTTTAACATGGAAAAAGAAAGATTAATCAAATATTAAAAGCTTAGGCTTAAATTTCTTTGCTGATTTATGATCTACCAGGGCAAAGCTATTTATTATAATTATATCACCTTTATTTATTTTATAAGTCGCAGGTCCATTAACGATGACATCTCCTTTACCTCTTTGTCCCTCAATTACATAAGTCTCTAATCTTTCGCCATTATTTACATTAAGCACTTGTATTTTTTCTCCGCTGATAAGACCTACTTTTTCCATGAGATCAATGTCAAGTGTTAGACTACCTATATAATCAAGATTTCCATCTGTTACCTTAATTCTGTGGATTTTAGATTTTAAAACTTCAATAAGCATTTAAGATTTGGTTTTTATAAATATGAGCCAATACCGAGATTTGAACTCGGGACCTTTTCCTTACCAAGGAAACGCTCTACCCCTGAGCTATATCGGCAAAAAGTAGAGCGGGAGACGAGGGTCGAACTCGCGACATTCAGCTTGGAAGGCTGACGCTCTACCAACTGAGCTACTCCCGCTTATTATGTGGGGAGAGCAGGATTCGAACCTACGAAGGCGAAGCCAACAGTTTTACAGACTGCTCTCGTTGACCGCTTGAGTATCTCCCCAATTTCAAGATTTCAAAGAGCCGATAGAGGGACTCGAACCCACGACCTGCTGATTACAAATCAGCTGCTCTAGCCAGCTGAGCTATATCGGCTTGATATATAACAGTTGCAAAATAAATGCTTTTTTAACCTACAACAAAGTAAAAAGAAATAATTTTTAAAAATTATTTAGCCCTAGGATGTGAGTTCTGGAAGACCTCTTTTATTCGTTCCATGCTAGTATGACTATAAACTTGTGTAGTAGATAAACTTGCATGACCAAGGAGCTCTTTTACAGAATTAATATCTGCTCCTTCGTTGATTAAATGAGTAGCAAAACTATGCCTTAAAACATGTGGAGCTTTTTTTACTTTAGGTGAAACAAGATTGAAATATTCGTTAACAGTTCTATAAACAAATTTCTCAGATAGCTGCTTTCCACCCTTTGATATAAACAGAAGATCTAAATCTAAATTTTTAAAACTTTTAGATTTTAATTCTTGATAGTAAATAATTGATTTCTTTAGCTTAGGAAGAATAGGGATTATCCTTTCTTTATTCCTTTTTCCTATAACTTTTAAGGTAGATGATTCAAGGTTAACATTTGATGATTTTACTGAAATAAGCTCAATTCTTCTAACACCAGTAAAATAAAAGAATAAAATTATTGTCTTCTTAAGGGTTCCATTGTAGTCTTTATTAAAATAATCACTATCAAGTAAAGTATTAATCTCTTCTTTTGAGAATGGTACTTGAATCTTTTTTGATTGTTTGAGAGGGGAATGAGCAATCAAAGGTGAAGACTTAATAGTATCTGTTTTTATTAGAAATTTATAGAATGATTTTAAACTAGATATCTTTCTATTTATTGTACGATTAGATATGTTATCATTTACCATTTTAACAATCCAAGATCTAATAACTTTATAATCGATATTTTCAATTTTAGTTTTAGTACCAGATTGGATTAAGAAATCATTGAAATTATTCAAGTCAGTCTTATAAGCGATAATTGTATGATTTGAGTAATTTTTTTCTACTCTGAGGTATTCAATAAACTTTTCAATAAGCATTACACATCTAAATTACGATGTCTAGAGAAAATATTGAGTAATTTAAATGTTTTCTTGATCTTTAAGTCTCTGAATATGACGAGCTTTAAGAATTTTACTTCTATGTTCAACTGATGGTTTAACAAATTGCTTTCTATCTCTGAGAGATCTCATAACACCAGTTTTATCAAACTTACGCTTGAATCTCTTAAGAGCTTTATCAATGTTTTCGCCGTCTTTGATAGGTATAATTAACATATAAAATTAATTTCGCACGCAAATATAACTAATTGTATTAAATAAGCTTATTAATTTTTACCATTTATTGCAGCAACATACTTAGCAAGTTCCTCTTTAACTTTTGGAAATAATATAAACAAGCCAATCATATTTGGAAAAACTAAAGCAAGTATCATCGCATCAGAAAAAGCCCAAACAGATGACATATCTCCTGCTGCACCAATTACAATAAATACAAGGAATAATATTTTATAAGTAAGATCAGAGATTTTTCCTTTACCAAAAACATACATCCATGACTGCAGACCATAGTATGACCAAGAAATCATAGTTGATAAAGCAAAAAGAACTACTGCAATTGCAAGGAAGGGTCCAGAGAAAGAAATATATTCAGCAAATGCAGCTGAAGTTAGACCAGCACCTTCAAGTTCTTGTCCTCTCACCATAACAGCTGACGAACCTTCTACAAGGTTTCCATATGTAAATAAGCTGTTGTCACCATTAAAGATAATTATTACAAGTGCAGTCATAGTACAAATAACAACAGTATCTATAAATGGTTCAAGAAGTGCAACTAATCCTTCAGAAGCAGGGTAACTAGTTATTACAGCTGAGTGAGCAATTGATGCAGATCCAGCACCAGCCTCATTTGAAAAAGCACCTCTTCTAAAACCTTGCACTAGTACTCCGATAAAACCACCTACGGCAGCTGAAGGTGCAAAAGCTTGATTAACTATCATAGCAAATGCATCATCAACAAATGATAAGTTTGAAAAAATAATATATAAACATGCTATTAAATACATACCTGCCATAAAAGGCACTATTTTTTCAGTAACTGAAGCAATTCTTTTAATACCTCCAATTATTATAATTCCAACAACAATCATCATTATAATTCCAACAATTGTTCTAGCAGATCCTCCACTTAGACCAAAAAGACTAACCATTTGAAGTGCAGCTTGATTAGATTGAGCAGCATTTCCACCACCAAAAGATGCACCGATACATAGAATAGCAAAAATTACTGCAAGGATTTTTCCTAACTTGGCAAAACCACGCTCTTTTAAACCTTTTGAAAGATAATACATAGGCCCACCATATACAGTTCCATCTGAACCAACATCTCTATATTTTACACCAAGGGTACACTCAACAAATTTTGATGACATACCAAGTAATCCACACAAAATCATCCAGAAGGTAGCACCAGGACCTCCAATAGCAATTGCCATAGCAACTCCTGCAATATTTCCGTTACCAACAGTTCCTGAAACAGCTGTTGCTAATGCTTGGAAATGACTTACCTCTCCACTATCTTTTCTCTTCTTATCAAGCCCATCATATTTACCCATAACAGTTCTCAACGACAAGCCAAAACCTCTAATATTAATGAACCCAAAATATAATGTAAAGAAGGTTGCACCTCCAACTAGTAAAAAAATGATTGTAGGAATACCTGTTCCAAAAAACTCGTGAAGAATTAATCCCTCCCAGAAGTTTGAAATTGGTTGAAAGGCTTCATTTATTCTTTCATCAATTCCTAATTTTTCTTGTGTAACCATAGTACTTAATGTATTGTAATACTTAATATTTTATTGCCAAAATTACTTGGATGAGCTCCAAATATAAAATAAATAGTATGAGATTAGAAAAATTATTATATAAATTCTAAGACAACTTATTTAAGAATTATTTTTTTCACCTGTCCACTCAGATATTCCACCGAGTAAATTAAATAAATTTTCATATCCAAATGTCTTCATTATTTGACATGCTTGAATACTTCTAACTCCAGAATGACAGTAAACATAATAGTTTAAAGATTTGTCCATTTTTTCAAGACCATTCATAAATAATTGAGGATTTCTGATGTTTAAAAGATTAGCATTTGGAATATGAGATTCTTCGTATTCTTCTTCAGATCTTACATCTAGAAGATAACCTTTCTCATCATTTTTTAGCTTTTCGATAAGTTCCTCTGAGCTCAAATCAATCATAATTTTTTATTTTAAAAATAAGTATTTACAATAGTATATAAAAAAAACTTAATGATTAGTTTTTTTTTATTCAATACTATTTATGTATTTTGGATTTAAATAAATTATATATGAAATATTTTCAAAAATCTGATATTTTCCTGATAGGTGCTGCATTTGTTTCTTTTGTTTTATCTGTATCATTATGGTTTTATGGATATAAAGACGAAGGGTTATTTGTTGGACTTTGGGTTCCATCAATTCTTTCTTTTGGATGTTATTTTAAACAAATGTTGAATAAATAAGATGGGCGATACATTCATATTTATTATGGGACTAGTATGTACTGGTGCAGTTATTGCAGCTACATTTCTATCTATCAACGAGCTTAAGGATGTTAATCAACCTCAGCTTAGTTCAATAGATATGGCTGAAGGTGCAAAGAGACATTTAAAACTTATCTCAATAGCTATATTGATTATTATTGGGTTTGTTTCTGTAGGATTAGTTTGTTTTTATTTTATATTTGCCTAAATGATTAAAATTAACACATACTGGTGGTGGACACATGAATGTTAAAATTCGTGGATAAAACTATTATATTATAGCTTGTCTCACGACAGGCTTTTTTTTTGCTATGAAAATAAAGATTAATACATATCACAAAAAAATTATAGCTGATACTATAACCCCTGTTGAAGTGTATCTCAAAATAAGAGATAGATTTCCAAATAGTATATTATTGGAAAGCAGTGACTATATGCAAACAGCTAACAACTTTTCATTTATTTGTTTTAATCAAACTGGTTTTTTTGAATTAAAAAACAACTTAATTAATTTAAAATATCCAGGCGAAAAAACTAAAGAAATTCCATTAACTAATAAATCTATATCCGAATATTTAAATAATTATATAAACGGGTATGATGTGAAAAAATCTAAAACAAAATTTATCTCAAATGGTTTATTTGGATATATGTCTCACGAATCGGTTAAATATCAAGAAAAAATAAAGTTCAGTGAAGATAAGGATGATCTGGATATACCTGATATTTATTATGGATTTTACCAAAATATTATAGCCATTAGTTTATTCAACCATGAGGCACATATTTATTGTAACTCTTATAATGGTGAAAATAATATAAGAGAGGTTGAAGACATAGTTAATGCTAAAAATTATTCAGTTTTTAATTATAAAAATATTGGTAATAAGACTTCTAATATAAATGATGATCAGTACATAGAATATGTAAAAATAGCAAAGGAACATTGTAAAAGAGGTGATGTTTTCCAGCTTGTTTTATCGAGAAGGTTTAATCAAAATTTTGAGGGAGATGAATTTAATGTATACAGAGCACTGCGCTCCATAAACCCATCACCATATTTATTCTTCTTTGATTATGGTAGTTTTAAAATTTTTGGAAGTTCTCCAGAAGCACAAATAATTATTAACAATGGTAAAGCTGAAATTCATCCAATTGCTGGTACATTCAAAAGAACTGGTGATGATAAAAGAGATAAAGAAAAAGCTAATGCCTTATCTAAAGATCCAAAAGAAAACTCAGAACATATAATGCTAGTTGATTTGGCTAGAAATGATTTAAGTAGAAATGGCACCAACGTTAAAGTAGAAAAAAATAGAGAAATTCAATTTTACTCACATGTAATACACTTAGTATCCAAAGTAACCGCAACTTTAAAAGATACTGCTAAAATATTTCAAGTGGTAATGGATACTTTTCCTGCAGGAACTCTTACAGGTGCCCCAAAGCATAAAGCATTAAATTTAATTGAGAAATATGAAAAAGTAAATAGAAACTTTTATGGTGGAGCAATTGGATATATGGACTTTGATGGAAATTTCAATCATGCAATCATTATAAGATCTTTTATAAGTAAGAACAATACACTTAGTTATCAGGCAGGTGCTGGTATAGTAATAAAGTCAAATCCTGAGGATGAACTACAGGAAGTATATAATAAACTGGGAGCTTTAGACAAAGCACTTAAAAATGCAGAAGATATCGTATGAAAAAAATTTTTTTAATTGATAATTACGACTCATTTACTTACAATCTATCTCATTATTTAGAGGACCTTGGTTGTGATGTCACAGTTAAAAGGAATGATATGTTTAAGTTGGAAGACATTAATAATTATGATGGGATATTGATTTCACCTGGTCCTGGAATACCTGATGAAGCTGGCATGACCAAAGAGGTAATTAAAAAATACAAAGAGAAAAATATTTTAGGAATTTGCCTAGGGCAACAAGCTATAGCTGAAGTATTTGGTGGTGAGATTGAGAATATGAGCGAAGTATACCACGGAGTTGCTACCAAAATAAATTTAAAAGAACACGATGAAATTTTTAAGGATATTCCTAATTCCCTTGATGTTGGTAGGTATCATTCTTGGATAGTAAAGAGTCCATTACCAGATGACCTTATTACTACATCAGTAGATCATAATGATCAAATTATGTCATTAAAACATATCAAATATCCCATTAGAGGTGTTCAGTTTCATCCAGAATCAGTTTTAACTCCTTACGGAAAAGCTATAATCAAAAATTGGGTAGAGACATTATGAAAGAAATTTTAAATAGATTAATAGCTTACAAAACATTGAACGAAAATGAGTCCAAAGAAATACTTATTAGAATTTCAAATGGAGAATTAAACAACAGTCAAATATCTTCATTTTTAACTGTATTTATGATGAGAAATATAACCCTTGAAGAATTAAAAGGGTTTCGTGATGCCCTTATTGAATTATGCATAAAAGTTAACCTTGAGGAATTTGATGCAATTGATTTGTGTGGAACAGGCGGAGATGGAATGGATACATTTAATATTTCAACTTTGGCTTCTTTTGTTACTGCTGGCTCGGGATGTAAAGTTGCAAAACATGGTAATTATGGAGTCTCTTCGGGCTGCGGATCAAGTAATGTTCTAGAATCTCTTGGATTGAAATTTACAAATGATTACGACACTCTTAGAAATGCAATTGATAAATCTGGAATATGTTTTCTTCATGCACCTCTATTTCACCCAGCAATGAAAAATGTTGCACCAGTTAGAAGAGAATTGGGAATGAAGACTTTTTTTAATATGCTAGGGCCACTTGTAAATCCCTCAATGCCTAATAAACAAATTGTTGGAGTGTTTAATCTTGAGCTTGCAAGAATATATAATTATCTACTTCAAAAAAGTAACAAAAAATACAGTATAATTTATTCGTTAGATGGATATGATGAGATTTCATTAACTAATGATACTAAAATTTACTCAAACAACTATGAGAGAATTTTAAAATCAAAAGAGTTTGAATTAGAAAATTTAAAAGCTTCTGAAATTAAAGGTGGCTTTGATATTCCATCATCATCTAAAATATTTATGAATGTTCTTAATGGAGCTGGAACAGAAAGCCAAAATAATGTTGTATGTGCTAATGCAGGTATCGCAATATCTATTTCAAAAAATATAAGTATTAAGGAAGGTTTTGAATTAGCAAAGGAATCTTTAATATCAAGTAAAGCACTTGATTCATTCAATAAACTAAAAAAAATAATGGCATGAAGATATTAGATAAAATAGTTAAGGATAAAAAAGAAGAAATAATAAAACTATCTTTAAAAAACCCTATATCTTCATTAGAAAACGAAAAATTATTTTCCAGAAAATGTATATCACTAAAAGATTCTTTATTAAGAAGTTCTAGTGGTATAATATGTGAATTTAAGAGAAAGTCTCCCTCTAATAATAATATAAATTACAAATCAACTATTTCAGAAGTTGTTAGTGGATATCAAAAGGCTGGAGCTGCTGGATTATCAATCCTTACAAATAAAAAATATTTTGATGGAAATATTGAGGATATCATTGAAATAAGAAATTTTGCAGAAATTCCAATTTTACGAAAAGAATTTATAATTAGCGAATATCAAATATTTGAAGCTAAATCGATTGGGGCTGACGCAATACTATTAATTGCATCAATTCTTACCTCAGAAGATATTTTGAATTTTAGTTCCTTAGCCAAGAGCCTCGGTCTTGAAGTATTGGTAGAGATACACTTGTATGAAGAATTGAAAAAAATATCAGGAAATAATATTGATATAATTGGTGTTAATAATAGAAATCTTGACACTTTAGAGATCGATTTAAATAACAGCATTGAAATGTATAAAGAAATTCCTGATAAATTTCTTAAGATATCTGAAAGTGGTATTAGTAAGGTTGAATCAATACTAAAACTTAGAGAAGTTGGCTATCAAGGATTTTTAATTGGTGAAAATTTTATGAAAAGTGATGATCCAATGGAGGAGGCATATAATTTTATTAAAGAAGTTGAAAATGAAATTTAAAGTTTGTGGATTATTTGATGATAAAAATATTCAGCAAGTAGCTGAATTAAATCCTGATTACATTGGTCATATTTTTTGGGAAAAATCTGTAAGGTTTGTAAAGACTAAAACTCCAAACCTTAAATCTGAAATAAAAAAAACTGGTGTTTTTTTTAACTCGCATTTTGATTTTGTAATTGACAAAGTATTAGAGCATGATTTAGCTTGTGTTCAATTACATGGAGATGAGTCACCTGAATTTTGTAAAAAAATATTAGATAGTGGGATTCAAGTTATTAAGTCATTTAGAATTGATGACAAGTTTGATTTTGGTGTTTTAAAAAATTATGAAAACTATTGTGACATGTTTTTATTTGATTCAAAATCAAAACTTCCTGGGGGTACTGGCAACTCATTTAACTGGGATAATTTAAAAAAATATAATTTAGAAAAGGAATTTTTTATCAGCGGAGGTATTGGACTTCACTCTATTGATCCGCTATTTGATCTTTTAAAAATGGATCTTCCTATATATGGAATAGATGTTAATAGTAAATTTGAGGACGACAACTATTTGAAAAAAATTGATGAATTAAAAACTTTTATAAAAACAATTAAAGATGAAATATACAGTTGACAAAAAAGGGTTTTATGGGAACTATGGAGGTGCTTTTGTACCTGAAATGCTATTTCCAAACCTTGACGAATTAGAAAAAAAATATAAAAAGATTATAAATGATATTGATTTCCAAGAAGATTATAATAATCTTTTAAAGGACTATGTAGGAAGACCAACACCATTATATTTTGCAGAGAGAATGTCAGAGAAATATAAAAGTAAAATATACCTTAAAAGAGAGGACTTGTGCCATACAGGAGCTCATAAAATAAATAATACTGTTGGTCAAATTTTACTAGCTAAAAGATTAGGAAAGAAAAGAATTATTGCTGAAACAGGTGCTGGTCAACATGGAGTTGCCACTGCAACTGTTTGTGCATTAGCAGGAATTGAATGTGTAATATATATGGGAGCTATTGATATAAAAAGACAAGCTCCAAATGTTGCTAGGATGAAAATGCTAGGAGCAAGTGTAGTTGCAGCTGAATCTGGAAGCAAAACTCTTAAGGATGCTACAAATGAGGCTATCAGAGATTGGATAAATAATCCTGTTACAACTCACTATATCATTGGATCAGTTGTTGGTCCTCATCCTTATCCTGATATGGTTGCCAAATTTCAATCAATAGTTTCTAAAGAGATAAAGTCTCAATTAATTGAAAAAGAAGGAACTGATAGCCCAGATTATTTAATAGCTAATATTGGAGGGGGAAGTAATGCAGCTGGATTATATTATCATTATTTAGAAGACAAGAAAGTAAAAATTATTTCAGTTGAAGCAGCTGGTGAAGGTGTTGAGTCAGGTAAAAGTGCTGCTACATCAGTTCTTGGTAAAACTGGAATTATTCATGGAAGTAAAACTCTTTTAATGCAAACCAAGGATGGGCAAATAGTTGAGCCTTACTCCATATCAGCTGGTCTAGATTATCCAGGTGTTGGTCCACTTCATGCACATTTATTGAAAAGCAAAAGAGCAGAGTTTATGTCTATAACAGATAGTGATGCTATGCTAGCAGGATTAGAAGTTTCTAAACTAGAAGGGATTATTCCTGCAATAGAAACTGCTCATGCATTTGCAGCATTTAAGTATTTAGATTTTAAACCAAATGATATAATTGTTGTTAACTTCTCTGGAAGAGGAGATAAAGACTTAAATACTTATATTGATTATTTTAATTTATAATGAATAGAATTGACAAAAAATTAAAAGAAGAAGGTAAACTATTATCTATATATTTTACAGCTGGATATCCTAATCTAGATGATACAGTTGATATTATTTTTAAGCTTCAGGAATCTGGTGTTGATATGATAGAAATAGGTCTGCCTTTTAGTGATCCACTTGCTGATGGGCCTACAATTCAAGACAGCTCTACAAAGGCAATTAAAAATGGCATGAATACTAATTTCCTATTTAATCAGTTAAAAAGAATTAGAGACAAAGTTTCAATTCCTCTAATAATAATGGGTTATTTCAATCCGATCCTTCAGTATGGTGTAGAAGACTTTTGTAAAAAATGTAATAAAATTGGAATTGACGGATTAATCATTCCCGACTTACCAATTGACTATTATGAAGCAAACTATAAATCAATATTTGAAGAAAATCAACTTTACAATATGTTTTTAATAGCTCCACAGACTTCAGATAAAAGAATTAAAAAGATTGACTCAATATCAAATGGGTTTATCTACATGGTAAGTTCTTCCAGTATAACTGGGTCCAAGAACAGTTTTAGTCCTGAGCAAATAAATTATTTTGAAAGAATTGAAAAAATGAATCTAAAAACTCCTAGAATAATCGGTTTTGGAGTTGGAAATAAAGAGACATTTAATACTGTAGTAAAATATTCTAAGGGAGCAATAATTGGATCCGCATTTATAAAGAATATTACTGAAAATGGAGTTGAATCAATTGCTTCATATATAGATTCAATAAGATAAAATGAATAATATCGAAGAATCTAATTTCTCATACATTAAAAATATCTTTGAATCAATTTCAAATGAATATGATTTTATGAATGATTTGATGACTTTTAATAATCATTCTAAATGGAAAAAAGAAATAGTTAAAATTGCAATAGATTCATCTCCAAAAAAAATTCTTGACATTGCAACAGGTACAGGAGATATAGCAATAAAACTTAGTAAAATAAAAGGGGCAATTATTGATGCAATTGATGTATCTGATAATATGCTTAAAATTGCTCATAATAAAATTAACAAGCTAAATATTGATAATATTAATTTAAAAACATGCGAAGCTGAGAATCTAGTTTTTGATGATAATCACTTTGATATCATATCTATAGGATATGGAGTTAGAAACTTTACTAATCTTAATAAAGGGTTAAGTGAAAGTTACAGGGTTTTAAAAAAAAATGGAAAACTTATAATTCTTGAGACTTCAATTCCAGAAAATCCAATAATTAAATTCCTATACACACTAATAACAACTATATATATTCCTCTGATTGCTTTTTTATTTTCTAGAAAAGCAAAAGCATATATTTATTTATTAAATTCTACCAAAAAATTTCCTCCAAAAAATAAATTCCTTGAAATCCTTAACAGAATAGGGTTTAAAAAAATTGAAACAAGAAAAAAACTATATGGTGCTTCTACAATTTATATTGCTTCAAAATAATCAATTATTGATAATTTAATATTCAATAATAATAAAGACTATATATATTCGTTATATTAATAAATATTTAAAATAATTAAACATGAAACAATTTATAACATTACTATTTACAATTATATTGGGATTTTCGTACTCTCAAGATAATATTGCTTGGAACAGAGTAGATCTTTATGTTCCTGCTAATCAAGCTGGAGCATACCTGGAGGCTATGGATGAGTTTTACTCTGAAATTGAAATGCCAGAGGGTGTAGCTGTATCTCTAGTTAGATATTTTTATAGAGCTGAGGATGTCAAAGCTACTCATTCAATTGTTTTTGCAGGCCCTGTAGAAGGACTAATTGAATTAAGACAAATAAGATCAGGAGAAAAATATGAGGATTTTTATGATGATTTAAATGCACTTGATGCTAAAGTTGTAGCTAACTCTGCTGGTCAAAGTCTTATACGAGTAAATACCGATGCTGAAAGAGGGAATTGGGCTCAATCATGGCAATGGAGTGTTGATGATCAAAGAGTATTTGCAGCAGCCTTTGCTGAATTAATGCAAAATTTTAAATCAGTTGAAACATATGTTGCTTTAGGCTCCATTAACCAGGGTGTCAGTAAACATGGAGAAAGTCACTACATATACTCTAATCAAGGAAGTTTTGCTGATAATTTAAATGGAGGTCCTCAAAATCAACCTGAGTTTGAAGCTTTTGAAAAATTTGGAAATACTATTGCTCCAATTTCAACATTTCTAGGAACCAGAACAGAGGTAACTATTAAGACTTGGCAATAATAAAATTCAATTTATAATAATAAAACCCTTAGTTTTCTGAGGGTTTTTTTTATTTTAGAAATAAAAAATGGCAAGAACTCCATCAAATATGATCTCATTAGGATCTGAGGCTCCTGATTTTAATCTTCCAGATGTTAATTCCGAAACTAACATTTCATTAAAAGAGTATAAAGGTGAAATAGGTACAGTTATAATGTTTATTTGTAATCATTGTCCATATGTCAAACATGTCAATCCAACCATAACAAAAATATCTAAAAAGTATCATGGAGAAGATATTAGGTTTATAGCAATCTCTAGTAATGATGTATTAAATTATCCTGATGATAGTCCTGAAAAAATGAAAATAAATGCTATTGAGAATGATTTTATTTTTCCATATCTATATGATGAGTCTCAAGATGTTGCCAAAGCTTATGATGCTGCATGTACTCCTGATTTTTATCTTTATGATTCAAATTTAAAGTTAGTTTATAGAGGGCAATTAGACGATTCAAGACCAGGTAATGATACTTTATCTGATGGAGCTGACATAGAAAATGCAATTGAATGCCTTGTATCTGGAAAGGAGAACACAAAACTTCAGAAACCTAGTATAGGGTGTAATATAAAGTGGAAATAAAATGTCAAAAAATGATTTAATTGATTGTCATGATAGGATTAAACCATTTATTCATAATACGCCTGTATTAACTTCAAAACTGATTAACAATTTAGCTGGAGCTGATATATATTTTAAGTGCGAAAATTTTCAAAAAATGGGAGCATTTAAAATGAGAGGGGCAGCAAACGCAATTCTAAAACTTTCCAATGAACAAAAAAATAATGGTGTAGTTACGCACTCATCCGGTAACCATGCACAGGCTGTATCTCTGGCTGCAAAAAAAATTGGAATTAGGGCTTATATAGTAATGCCATCTAATGCTCCTGAAATAAAAAAAATAGCAGTTAAAAGTTATGGAGGTGAGTTAATTGAATGTGAACCAAATCTAGCTGCAAGGGAAGCTGCTGCTAAAAAAATTGTGGATTTAAAGGGTGCTACTTTTATTCATCCTTCTAACAATATTGATGTAATAATTGGACAGGGCACTTCATGTAAAGAGCTCATTGAAGAATATGGTTTTTTTGATCATATAATTGTACCAATTGGAGGGGGAGGATTAATTGCAGGAACAGCCTTAGCAGTAAAATATTTTGGAGATAAATGCTCGGTTATTGGAACAGAACCTCTTGAAGTGGATGATGCTTATAGATCTTTAATTAGTGGTAAAATTGAATCAAACTCAACTACTAATACTATTGCAGATGGACTAAAAACTCAACTTGGAGATAAAAATTTTCCTATAATACTTAAGGAAGTAAAGTCAATTATAAGAATTACAGAAGATGAAATCATTGAATCAATGAAATTAATTTGGCAACACCTGAAGATAATATGTGAACCTTCTTGCTCTCTTCCCCTTGCTGGAGTTATAAAAAACAGAGAACAGTTCTTAGGGAAAAAAATCGGTATTATAATTACAGGAGGTAATGTAGATCTTAAAAATCTACCATTTTAATATTTACGAAATCTTTCTATTACCAATAATAGAAATTGAGTGAAGGATTACAATCCCCAGACCAAGATAAATAAATGGTGAACTTGGAATCCAAATAAATGCAAGGACTAAAGCTAAATAAACTGTAAGACCAGTAGATATTAGCAGAGATTTTCTTATATCTGAATCTTCAATAAACTTTTCTCTAAGAAATGAAATTATAAATAAGCCTATCATTGAAATCCATAAACCAAAAAAACGATAGTTCTGCTGTAAATAGCCTGGAAGAGTATCATTAATTTCATTAGAAAATAATTTTTCAAATGTCATATTAAGTCTTTCTTCATTGGCAACCTTATCAAGCATCCATGGCTCATCAACAAAGATATACCTTAAGCCCATTATTATGAATATGAAGCCAATTGTTAATAACGGTATCCTAAATAATTTGTTCTTCATATATAAAAAGTAAAAAAATTTTTTCTGTTTGTAAAAATTAGTCATTACAACACTCTCCATCTTTACATTGACAATATTTCAAATTGAAAATATGAGCATAAACTAGAGAAAATGCAGATATATATGAAAATAATTCTGAAATTTCAATTATTCCAATAATTTCATTTAGAATTACTATTACAAAAAATAGCCAACAGGTCCATAATATTAGTTTCATAAAATTCTTTGAAGTATTTCTTGCTGAATAGTAAACTGCAATAAACGACAAAAAGATGAATAAAAAATTCATTGATTCCCACCATATTGGCTGTATGTCAACAGAAACAAAACCAGATTGTGTAATAAATAAAATTGGTGTTGCAAAACAATGAATAGAACAAATCAGGCTTGTAAAAATTCCAATTGTATCTGAGTTATTTAAGACTACTTTCATATTTGATTGATATGTGGGTAATACTGGATTCGAACCAGTGACCCCTACCCTGTCAAGGTAGTGCTCTAAACCAACTGAGCTAATCACCCATGCTTTGCAAATTTAAAAGATTTCTTTATACTTTTAGAGAATGAAACATTTATCTAAAGAAGACTTTGACGATTTACAAAAATTTTATAGAATTAACCTTATTAATTCTTGTACAGGATACAAATCAGCTAATTTAATTGGATCCATTTCAAAAGATGGAGTTGAAAATGTAGCTGTCTTTAGTTCTATTACACATTTAGGTAGTAATCCTGCAATGCTTGGATATATTTTAAGACCTACAACTGTTCCCAGAAATACCTACAAGAATATAAAAGAGACAGGTTTTTTTACTGTAAATCATATTGTCAGTGATATTATAAGTGAAGCTCATCATACAAGTGCTAAATATCCCGAAGAAATTTCTGAGTTTGATATGACTCAACTTGAACAAGAATATAAAAAAGGATGCAAAGCTCCATTTGTTAAAGGATCGCCTGTTCAACTTGTTTGTAAATATCTTAATGAATATAATATTGAAGAAAACGGAACTATTTTAGTTGTAGCAAGTATTGAGCAACTATATTTTAATGAAGATCTAGTTAGTGAAACAGGGTTTTTAAGACTTGATAAAGGTAATGTAGTTACAATTAATGGATGTGATGGATATGCATTGCCAACTCTTCTTGATAGATTTGATTACCAAAGACCAAAAAAATAAATGGATTTTATATCTGATAAATTAGCTGATTATTTAAATAAAAATTCTGAAAAAGAGCCAGAAATTTTATCTCGGCTGAGTAAAGAGACTCATCAAAAGATTTTGCAACCTAGAATGTTAAGTGGACATATTCAAGGAAGATTTTTAAGTTTTATATCTAAAATTAAATCTCCTGACAAAATTTTGGAGATTGGAACATACACTGGATACAGCACTATTTGTCTAGCTGAAGGGTTATCAAAAAATGGAAAAATTGATACAATAGATAAAAATGAGGAATTGATTAAAATACAGAATAAGTATTTTGAGGAGAGTGGATTCAGGAATAAAATTATTCAACATACCGGATATGCTATAGATATATTGAAAAACTTAAATGAAAAATATGATATTATTTTTATTGATGCTGATAAAGAAAATTATATTAACTATTTCAATCAAGCATCAAATAAACTTTGCAAAAATGGTATTATAATTTCAGATAACGTCCTTTGGTCTGGAAAGGTCTTAGACTCCAATCAAATGGATGAAGAAACTTCTACTCTTGTTCAGTTTAATAAAATAATTAATGATGATAAAAGGTTTAAAAGTATTATTTTACCAATTAGAGATGGGATCTCAATTTCAAGACTAGTTTAGATCTCTTTTAATTGAGTCCTTTAAATCATCAAAGTCTTTTTTTATATCACTTACACTATCATTTAAATCCTTAGTGATTGATTTAGATGGATTCTTTACTTCAGTATTTTTAGAAATCTCAGTTTTTATCTCGTTTGTTGCCTGCCTAATCTGAGTCATACCTTTTGCAAGGCCTTTTGCAATTGATGGAATTTTATCAGCACCAAATACAAGTAAAACAATAAAAAAAACAAAAACAAGTTCTGCTCCACTAATAAAAAGAATCATAACATAAAACTAATCAATTATTAAAGCTCTCAAAATTTTTTTTAAAATATTCAATAACTATTGTATAGTTGCCCATTTTAAAATTTTCTTCAACAGGATAATTCAAATATGTTGAGGTTACAAAATTATGGATATTGTCTATTTTTAAATCAAATTCCTGCATAAAAAAACTTTGACCATAAAATTTTATAATTTGATCAATGAGGTCATAATCATTACTGTATTCCCTTACTTTTTTTAAGTTTTTATAATATCCTGAAACCCATTTATACATTCTTTCAATATTAAAACCACCTGTAAGTGGTGCTAAAAGCAACTCAGAGGTCAGCTGAGCATTAGTAGGGATCTTTTCCATTCTAATACCAGTAAAACCAGGAATCCCAAGATCATCAAAATTAATTGGATCAATTACACCTGAGTTTAGCAGATCAGTTGATAAGTTACCAGATAATCCACTTGAGTTAACAATTACCTCATCTAATTCATTTACAAACTCCTCTAAAAAAACTTTAACTGAAATAGAATTTAGTAGATCATCGTTTATGATAATTTTCTTTCGTTTAAACTGAATAGCAGAAAAAATAATTTCATCATTTAGATTTGCATATATTTTAAAATCTCCTTCAGAGTCTGTAATTGTATTATAGCCTGAAGTAATATTTAATACATGAACACCTTCTATTGAATATGAATCATCGTTATAAACTGTACCTTCAATTAACTTTTGACCATTACTTTGTGATAAACAAATTATTGGAAAAAATAGTAAAAGAAATAAAGTATTTCTCATTCTACTTGTAGAGATTTATATATCTCTACTTCTTTTAATAAATAATCTATTATTAAAAATTGATTTTTTTCTAAAATAAGGTTTTTAAGCTTTTGATCTGAGTCCAGTTTATAAAGGAAATCAGAGGTTTCATAGGGTTCAAGGTTAAGAATATCTGAAAAAAAGTTATCATCTAAAATATATGGAAGGACCTCACTAGGAGAAATATTAATTTTTTCTTCTTCAGATTTTGAATCAACTAAAGAGGATAATAGCTTAAATATATTTACAAAATTTAGTCCATTCACTATTTGCCTATCATCAGTTAAAATGTTTTGGATTCTTGTTGACTTATCATCTAAATATTCAAAACCTTTAAATTGTTCTTGCTTAAGATCTAAGAATTTTTGAGTATCATCAGGCGTAATAACTACCTCATCTAGCTCTCTAACTCTTTGGTTAATTTGAACTATCAATCTTTTATTTTTCATTACCTCCTCGCTCACTCTAACAGTTCTAATTATGTATTGAACAGAAGAAAAAATAATTTCATCATTAACTCTTGCTAAAATTGCAAATTCACCATTTTCATTAGTAATAGTTGTATTTTGAGAAGTATTATTAACAACATTAGCCGAAGGAACATCTATATTTCTATAAATGACTTTTCCTTTAATTAACTGTCGTTCTTGGGAAAAACCAAATTGAAAAATAAAGATTAAAAAAAGAATCTTTTTGAACATATCTCTAACTAATTTACAAATAAATCATTCATAAAATAAAGAGTTCAAAATTTAATCTTTCTACAAATTACCTAACAAAGACTGGGTTTAATAAATCCTTTGATTCATCGGAGCTAAACGAATAACCTGAGTAGTCAAATCCTAAAATATCATTTTCGGATTTAATTTCATTTTCGATTAAATATCTTGTCATTAATCCTCTAGCTTTTTTTGCGTAAAAAGAAATTATTTTAAGCTTACCATTTTTAAAATCCTTAAACTGGGGAGAAATAATTTTGTTACTCAACAATTTAGGATTTATAACTGAAAAGTATTCGTTACTAGCAAGGTTTATGATAAGCTCATCATCAGAAACTTCGTCAGTAATAGAATTAGTTACAGATTCACTCCAAAAATCATAAAGATTTTTTGAACCATTTACTGAAATCTTTGTTCCCATCTCAAGTCTATAAGGTTTGATAATATCAAAAGGTTTGAGAATACCATAAAGACCCGATAATATTCTAACACTTTTTTGAATTTTTTCATGCTTATCATTAGGTATTGATGATATATCAATGCCATCATATACATCACCGTTAAATGCATAGATAGCCTGCTTTTCAGATGAATCTGAATTCTGGAATTCTTGATTTCTTTGCCAGTTCAAATCACTTAACTTAGGAGATATACTCATAAGTTTACCAAGATCAGGAGCAGATAAATCTTTAATTATATCATTAATCTGTTTGGCTTTTTTGCCAAATAAAGGGTTGGAGCTATGACTTGTCTCCACGTCGATTTCAAAATCAAGAGATTTTGCAGGGGAAATAAGTATTTTCATCTTTTTATTTCAAAGTTATAAATTTTTATGTTTTGAATAACCTCTCCATTTTTCAATAACAGAATTCATATCTATTGGAATATCACTGTCAAAAAGAACATTTTCTTTAGTTTTAGGGTGAATAAAGCCAAGTGTTTTAGCATGAAGAGCTTGTCTTGGCAACATATCAAAACAATTTTCCACGAACTGTTTATACTTTGAATAAACAGTTCCTTTTAATATTTTATTTCCACCATATCTTTCATCGTTAAAAAGTGTATGCCCTATGTATTTCATATGAACCCGAATTTGGTGAGTTCTTCCTGTTTTTAATTTACAACTAACAAGCGTTACATAACCAAACCTTTCTATGACTTTATAATTAGTAATTGCATCTTTTCCACCCTCAAGATCTTCATAAACAATCATTTGAAGTCTATTTTTTGGATTTCTTCCAATTGGTGCATTGATCTCACCCTCATCATTTTTCACATCCCCCCACACTAATGCTAAATATTCTCTTTCAACTGATTTCTTAAAAAATTGCTTAGCAAGAATAGTCATAGATTTTTCAGTTTTTGCTATTACTAAAAGACCAGAGGTATCCTTGTCAATTCTATGAACTAATCCAGGTCTATTAGATGAGTTATTAGGAAGATTATCAAAATGATATAAAAGACCATTTATTAATGTGCCTGAATAATTACCGTGACCTGGATGAACCACCATTCCACTTTTTTTGTTAATTACAATTATTGAATCATCTTCATATTTTATATCTAATTCAATATTTTCAGGAGTAAGAAGATTTTCATATGGAGGATGAGTAAATAATATTCTTATTTTATCTCCTTTTTTAACTTTATAACTGGATTTTACAATTATACCATTAACCCTAATTGATCCTTCTTTTGCTGCTTTTTGAATTTTATTTCTAGTTGCATTTTCAATCCTATTCATTAAAAATTTATCAATTCTAAGTGGTTCCTGACCAACATCAATATCAAAAGCAAAATGCTCATGAAGATCTTGTTCAAAAATTTCTTTGGAGTTATCTTTTTCCATTACCCAAAATTAGACTTAAGGCTGAATTCATTGGAATTTTTTGTCCAGGAAGAATTTTTTCACCCTCGTATAGAACATCTAATACCATATCTTTTCCAATATTATCAACATAATTATATTCCAAGACTTGAAAACCAAGAGCTGTAAGGATAGATTCAGCATTTCTTTTAGTAATTTGGATTACATTGGGTAGAGAAACTTTTTGAAAATTTCTTGGATTTACATTTAGATAGATTTTTCTATTTTTTTTAACAAGTTCTTTATCTAAGGGTATTTGAGAAATAACTGAATAATTTGGAATCTCTGCAAAAAATTTTGATGAATCAAGAACTTCATATTTAAGCCTATTCTTTTTAAGTACATCAATAGCATCATCAAGATTTAATCCTGATAAATTAGGAACCTCTATATATCTATTGTGTTTTGTATAGATCATTAATGAATTATAGACAAGAAAGAATACAATAAAAACAATAGATACCATTAGAAATATTTGCTTAGTAAGTGATTTACTTTTAAACTGATCCCAAATTTTCATTTCTATAATTTGTGTAAATATACTAAGACATAATTGTCTTTTATTATATTGACTTACATTTGAAAATATTATGGTAAATATTGCTGTAGTTTTTGGTGGCTATTCCTCTGAATATGAGGTGTCAGTTAAAAGTGGAAAATTTATCTATGAAAATTTAAAAGACAACTCGGATTGGAATGTATTCGAAGTTTGTATTTCAAATGATAAAAACTTTGTAAGGTATAACGAGAAAGTTTATGACTTAGACTATGAAAATTTTTCATTTATTGTCAATGGAACGGAATTAAAACCCGATGCTGTATTTAATATAATACATGGTGATCCTGGGGAAAATGGAGATCTTGCCAAGATCCTAGAGAGAAATAAAATTCCTCAGACCGGATGTGATGTTTATGTTTCTAAGCTCACATCCAATAAGAAAAAATATATAGAATTTGTTAATTCTCTTGGTATTCCTTCATCAAAACAAGTATTAATTAAAAGGAATGATATCAATAATCTATCTTCAATCTCAAGTTCAATCACATTCCCATGTATTGTTAAACCAAATAATGGTGGAAGCAGTATTGGTGTGTCAAAAGTTTACAAGTCAAATGAACTAAATGAAAAGGTTCAAATTGCTTTTAAAGAAGACGATAAAGTATTGATTGAGAGTTTCCTTGATGGTCAAGAGGTATCAGTGGGAGTTATTCAAAATAAAAATGATAGAATAATACTTCCTATTACAGAAATAATTAGTGACAATGAATTTTTTGACTACAGTGCAAAGTATTTAGGTGAATCTCAAGAGATTACCCCAGGAAATGTTTCTGAAAAATCAAAAAAATTGATTCATGAATATTTGAATAATATCTATGATAATATAAACTTAAATGGAATTACTAGATCAGAATTTATAATAGTTGATGATATACCATATATTTTAGAAACTAATACTATTCCTGGATTTACTCAGCAGAGTATTGTTCCCCAACAAATTGAGGCTCAAAAACTAAATGTTAAAGATGTAATAAATGATCTTGTAAGATCTATTCTTTAAATAATAATTAAATTTATCTTATGAAAAGAGCTGTTTTTCCTGGATCCTTTGACCCAATTACAATTGGACACCTTGATATAGTAAATAGGGGTTTAAGAGTTTTTGATGAAATAATCATTGGAATAGGAGAAAACACAGATAAAAAATACATGTTTTCATCTGATAAAAGAGCCAAATTTGTCGAAACTGTTTTTAAAAAAAATAGCAACGTAACTGTAAAAACTTATTCTGGATTAACAGTTGATTTTTGTAAAAAAAATAATTCAAACTTTTTAATAAGGGGTCTAAGAAACCCTTCTGACTTTGAGTTTGAAAAAAGCATTGCACTTACAAATAGAAAGATTTCAGATATTGAGACTGTGTTCTTTTTAACTTCTGTAGAAAACTCATATATAAGCAGTAGTATTGTAAGAGAGCTAATAAGGAATAAGGGTGACTACCAATTATTTATTCCTAAAGGAATTACTATTTAGAACTTCTAGTACTATTAACCTTATATTTTCAAATGCATTTTTTAAAAGATTATTAATATCATCATATGATATCCATTCTGTCTTCTTTATACCCTCCTCGACTTGAGGAACCAGAGGGCCCATATATGAGGTTGACATTTTAAACCAATATGTTTTTTTTAATCTATAATTTTTACCCTTTTTAAAAATATGATAAGTCTCAGATAACTGATTGTTTATAATAATATCTGCAACACCTGTCTCTTCTGTTACTTCCCTTTTAGCTGCTTCAATTATTAGTTCTTTTTTTTCAACACCACCCTTTGGGAGATCCCATTTATCATTTCTAAATATGAAAAGTAATTTTCCGTCAGTTCTCTCGACCAATCCTCCAGCTGCGTTAATTACAGGGAATTTTTTTAAAAGTATTTCCCATAGCTTATCCATATTTTTATGATATAAATAGACCTTTTCATTATTCTTAGACTTTAATGCTTTAATAATTAAAGATGCAGAAGTATATTTTATAAAAATTAATGGAGATGAATCAGTTATATCAAGTATTTTATCAGTTAAAACAAGGGGCTTTTGGTTGAAAAAAACTTTATACATTTGTAACAATGGTTTTAGATAAAAAAGTTGCTGAGCAAACAATAAATTATCTCACACAAATTAATGCAATTAAATTAAATACCAAAAAACCATTTACATGGACAAGTGGTATAAAATCTCCAATATACTGTGACAATAGATTGCTGCTTTCATATCCTGAGATTAGAAAATTTATTGCAGAAAAAATGTCTCAAATTATTAAAAATAAATATGGTGAAAATATATCAATTACTGGAGTTGCTACTGGTGCTATAGCAATTGGAGCATTGATTGCAGAAAGGTTAAATCTTCCATATTCTTATGTCAGACCAGAGCCTAAAAATCATGGATTAAAAAATCAGATTGAGGGATTTATTGATAAAGGATCTGAAGTTGTTGTAATTGAAGATTTGATAAGTACAGGAAAAAGTAGCCTAAATGCTATAAACGCTTTAAGAGATGAAAGTTTTAATGTAAGTGGAATGCTTTCTATATTCTCATATAACTTTGATTTTGCTAATCAAAGGTTTCAAAATGAAAACATTCCAATTTACTCATTAGCAGATTATAATACTTTAGTTGAAATGATATTATCTGAAGGATCTACATCTGAAGATGAGGCAGCCAGACTTATTGACTGGAGAAAAGATCCTGAAAACTGGGTTTAATAAATTATTTTTATCTCTGAAGATTTAAACTCTTTTGATCCAATATTTTCTATTTGGGCAACTAAGTTTCCATTATGTAAAACTCTTTCAACTTTTCCATTAAATATTTTTTCTTTTAATAGAAATTTACATTTGTTCTTTCCATATAAATTTTGATTGAATTCTTTAGATAAATATTTAATATCATGAATTCTTTTAAAATAAGTTGCATAATTTTTCAGTAATTGATCTAAAACTTCATCTAGATCAATATTTTTTCCACTTATTTTTTTTAAAGATGTTGCATGCTTAAGATTATTGAATCTTGTTTGATTTACATTTATCCCAGTACCTATTATTGAATAAGATAAGTCACTACTCTTAAAACTATTTTCAATTAATATTCCTGATATCTTCCTCTTTTCTGACAAAATGTCGTTTGGCCACTTAATAAAAGATTTTTCTTTACTAAAAAAATTTACAGTTTTAAGAACTGAAAGTGATGTTGCAAAATTTAATGCATATATAGGCGAATTAAAGTCTTTAGTAAATTCAAGATATAATGAGCATAAAAGGTTATTTCCATAGCTAGAGAACCACCTTCTAGCTAATTGTCCTTTACCCTTGTATTGATATTTTGCAGATATAACATCTTTATTATTAATTTTTTTTGATTTAATTAACATCTTCACTTTGTCATTTGTTGACTTAGTGGCATTAACTTTGATGATGTTATATGTAGTCATATTATTAAAAGTAATAAATTTGAAAAAAGAAAAGATTAATGGTTAAACCCAAGTCAGCAGATTCTGAATTAATTAGTAAAATTATATTCGGTATTGAAGATGTGAAGGGTGCAGACGTAAATATAATGGACCTTACAAATATTACTAACACTGTTTGTGGATATTTTATAGTTTGTACGGGAACATCAAATACTCATGTTGCAGCCATTGTTAGCTCAATTAGAAAACATGTGAGTAAAGAATTAAAGGAAAAACCATTTAGTGTTGAAGGAAATGAAAATCAGGAATGGGTTCTAATTGATTATGTTAATGTAGTAGTTCATGTTTTTCAAAGAGAAATTAGAGAATATTACGATATTGAGAACCTCTGGGGTGATGCAAAAATTACAAACGTTGAATTAAATGCTTAAAAATGGTAAACAAGAAAAAAAATAATAAATCAAAAATTAATATATACTGGTTCTATGCATCAATTGTCTTTTTTATAATCAGTATTGGACTACTTGGTGGAGATAATGGTATTCAAAATACTCAACCAACTGATATCTCATCTTTTGAAAATTATTTAAGGAATGGAGATGTGGAGAGAGTCACAATAATTAACCAGAGATATGCCCGAGTAACATTAAATGAAAATGCTCTTGAAAAAGACATACATAAAAGAGCTAGATCAAAAAACTTTTTAGGACAAGATAATCTAGCTGGGCCTCACTATCAATTTGAAATTGGTACTCCAGAATTATTTGAAACAAATCTTCAACAAATTAAACAAACTCAAGATTTAGACTTTTCAATCGAATTTATGACTATGGAGAATAGATGGCTTGATGTTCTCTTAGGATTTCTGCCAATTATTATAATAATTGGAATATGGATTTTCTTAATGAGAAGAATGTCTGGTGGTGCTGGAGGTGCAGGTGGGCAAATTTTTAATATTGGTAAATCAAAAGCAAAATTATTTGATCAGAATACTTTAGTAAAAATTACATTTAAGGATGTTGCTGGTCTTGAGGGTGCAAAAGAAGAAGTTCAAGAAATAGTTGATTTTTTAAAGAATCCAAAAAAATATACTGTTTTAGGTGGTAAAATTCCAAAAGGTGCTCTTTTAGTAGGTGCACCAGGAACTGGAAAAACTCTTCTTGCAAAAGCTGTAGCAGGTGAAGCTAAAGTTCCTTTCTTTTCTCTTTCTGGTTCTGATTTTGTTGAAATGTTTGTTGGAGTAGGTGCTTCAAGAGTTAGAGATTTGTTTAAGCAAGCAAAGGATAAATCTCCATCAATAATTTTTATTGATGAGATAGATGCCATAGGAAGAGCTAGGGGGAGAAATAATATTACTGGATCTAATGATGAAAGAGAAAATACTCTTAATCAACTTTTAACAGAAATGGATGGTTTTGGTACAGATACTAATGTTATAGTTATTGCTGCAACAAACAGAGCTGATGTCCTTGACAAAGCATTAATGAGGGCTGGTAGATTTGATAGACAGATATTTGTAGACCTACCTGACTTGAATGAAAGAAGAGAAATCTTTCAGGTTCATTTAAAGCCATTAAAAAAGAGTAGGACTTTAGACATTGACTTCTTAGCAAAACAAACACCTGGTTTCTCTGGTGCTGATATTGCAAACGTTTGTAATGAAGCAGCATTAATAGCTGCAAGAAACAACAAGAAATCTGTTGGTAAACAAGATTTTCTTGATGCAGTAGATAGAATTGTAGGTGGTTTAGAGAAAAAGAATAAAATAATCACTAAAGAAGAGAAGAATACAATAGCTTTTCATGAAGCAGGTCATGCAATTGTAAGTTGGCTTCTTGAATACGCAGCTCCTCTTGTTAAAGTAACAATTGTTCCAAGAGGTCAGTCTCTTGGGGCTGCCTGGTATTTACCAGAGGAGAGAATGATTGTAAGAACAGAACAAATGCTAGACGAAATGTGTGCTACTCTAGGTGGAAGAGCAGCAGAAAAGATAATGTTTAATAAAATCTCCACTGGAGCTTTAAGCGATTTAGAAAAAGTTACTAAACAGGCAAGAGCAATAGTCTCTGTTTATGGTTTAAATGATAAAATCGGTAACATTACATACTATGACTCAAGTGGGCAAACTGATTATAATTTCAATAAGCCTTACTCTGAAGAAACTGCAAAAAAAATAGACGAAGAAATATCACTTATTATTGAAAAACAATATAAAAGAGCCTGTGATATTCTTAAGAAAAACAAAAGCAAACTATCAGAACTTGCTAAAAGACTGTTAGAGAAAGAAGTAATCTTTAAAGAAGATCTTGTTAAAATTCTTGGTGAAAGACCATTTAAAAAAGATGAACAAGATGAAAATAAAAAATAATTATTTTGAGCTTTTGGAACTTTTTTAAAAATAAGAAAAAAGATAACCAGGAGCCTGATGATCCCTCTATTTCTGATGAATCATCTTTGGATTTAATTTTTGCCAAAAATTTTACAGAATCAGGTGGTAGATTCATCTATCTAGATCATGAAAATTCTACAAAAGATATCTTTGAAAAAATTATTGGAGAAAATAATTGGGAGATAGACAATGTTTGTTCACTTGATTCAGATATCTCTAAAAATCTTGATATAAGATTGATTAGAAATATTGATAACGAAAAAGTCAAAGCACTTGTCACTAATTGTGAATATTTACTTTCAAATTCAGGAAGAATATTAATTTGTAACAAACAGATTAAGAATAACAAAATTGAAAATCTTCCTCCAGTAGTAATAATTTTGGCTCGTATGGATCAATTTGTATCTGACCTAAGTGAAGGTATGACAAAGCTTAAATATAAATACAAAACAAAGTTTCCTTCAAATATTACAACTATTGTAGTAAAAAATAAGCTGAATGAAGATAACTTTTTAACTTACGGTAATAGTGCCAAAGACATCTATCTTATTTTAAGTGATGATTAATTTTCTTCCAAGATTAATTAGTGGAATTCTCTACATAGTAATAATTTTTGCATCAATAGTTATTAGCATGGAGACTTTCATAACTGTTTTTTTAATTTTTACATTAATATCAACATATGAAGCTAATTCACTTTATCAGAAAATTAAATCTAAGGGATATAAGTATAATCATCCTTTTATCCCCCCGTTATATGTTTCAGTATCAATGATAGCTCTGATTTATATTCCATTTAGTGGTAATGATATATACAACCCATATCTAATCTTGTTTATTTTTATTTTAATATGGATAAGTGATACTATGTCTTATTTTTTTGGATCATTATTTGGTAGAAATAGTTTAAAAATTGAAGCTTCACCAAATAAAACGTGGGAGGGTTTTATTGGTGGATTATTTTGTTCAATTTTATTTAGTTATGTTTCATTTAATTTTATACAAGAAATATTCCCTTTCTGGAAAACTATAGTGCTTGGATTAATTATACCAATTTTTGGACTTTTTGGAGATATTGTTCAATCCAAAATTAAGAGAAAAGCTGATGTAAAAGATAGCGGAAATATAATACCTGGACACGGAGGCTTATTTGATAGATTAGATAGTGCAATTGGTAATTCCTTTATTGTTCTAATAATAACCATTTTATAATGTTTCATAAGGAAGGCTTTAATATTATAATTCTTTTTTTCATAGTTGTATCTATGGACGTTATCATTTTAGAAGTTCTTTTTGAAGAACCATCAACTATAAAGAGTCTTCTTCAAACTAGTGCACTAATTCTCTTACTATTAATATTATGGTTTTTCAGAAACCCAAAAAGAAATATAAATAAAAAGACTAATCATATCATAAGTCCTGCTGATGGTAGGGTTGTCAATATTCAGCAGACATTTGAAAATGAGTATTTTAAAGAAAATAAATTACAAATATCTATTTTTCTATCCCCATTTGATGTTCACGTTAACAGATATCCAGTATCTGGCAAAGTATTATACTCAAAACATCATCATGGTAAATATTTAGTAGCTTGGCATCCAAAATCTTCTGATAAAAATGAAAGAACAACTATAGTAATTAAAAATAAAAATTTTGGAAATATTATGTACAGACAGATTGCTGGAATGGTTGCAAGGAGAATAGTTAATTATGCAAATGAAGGCTTAATGGTAGCTCAAGGTGAGGACTCAGGCTTTATAAAGTTTGGATCAAGAGTTGACCTATTTCTTCCATTGAATTCTCAACTTCTTGTTAAGGAAGGAGATAGAGTTATTGGAGGAATTTCGGAAATAGCCAGGTTAGGAAAGTTCTGAAATTGACTTTTTTATAGATTTTATCTTTTGTTCTGTATCGATAATTTTTTGTTTTTCCTTATCTATAATTTCTTTAGGTGCATTACTTATAAAATTTTTGTTTTTTAATTTACTATCTACAGACTTAAGAAAACCAATATTATATTCAAGTTCTTTATTTAATTTCTTGATTTCAGAATCTTTATCAAAACCTTCGTCCAGTGGAATAAAAAACTCATAATTTTTTATTATAAAAGATTTAACTAAAGCAAAGTCAGCTTTTTCAGATTCAATTATATCCTCAACAAATCCAATTTTTTTAATAACATCAATATTACCAATTGGTTTATTAGATGGAATACAGTATAATTTAATTGGTGTTTTAAAAGGAATATTTTTTTCCTTTCTATAATTTCTTATTTGTGAAATAATTTCTTTTGTAATTTCAAAATTATTAATCAGCTGTATATCATATTCTTCCTTATTTGGCCATGAACTTATTGTTATTGGTTTAGAGACTTTGCCCTCAATATTATGATATATTTCTTCTGAAAGAAAAGGCATAAATGGATGGATAATTTTCAAATTTTTAATAAATAATTCAATTAAATCAGACTTTGACTTCTGGTCAATTTTCTTACCATATTCAGGTTTTAATATTTCTAAAAACCATGAACAAAAGTCATCCCATATCAATTTATATGAAGACATTAAAACATCTGAAATCCTATAACTTTCAAAGTTACTATCTATAGACTCTAAAGTATTGTTGAATTTATTTCTATACCAATTTATTGCTAGTTCATTAACTTTAGGCTGTTTAATTTGTAAGTCAGTATCCCAACCATCAATAAGCCTCAATGCATTCCAGATTTTATTTGTAAAATTTTTTCCTTGCTGACATAAAGATTCATCAAACAAAAGATCGTTACCAGCAGCTGAGCTTAGCATTAAACCGACTCTTACAGAATCTGCACCATATTCTTCAATCAATTTAATAGCATCAGGTGAGTTACCAAGTTGTTTAGACATTTTTCTTCTAAGTTTATCTCTAACAATTCCAGTAAAGTATACATTAGAAAATGGTTTTTCGTCTCTAAATTCATAACCTGAAATTATCATTCTTGCAACCCAAAAAAAGATTATATCAGGACCTGTAACCAAATCTTGTGTAGGGTAATAATATTTGATTTCTTCATTATCAGGATTTCTAATTCCATCAAATACAGAGATTGGCCATAACCAAGAGGAGAACCAAGTATCAAGTACATCTTGATCCTGACTCAGATCTGAATCTTTTAAATTTAATTTTAAGTCTTCGTTTGCTTTTTTAAGAGCTTCTTCTTTTGAAGTAGCAACTATATACTCATCATCGTTACCATAATAAAAAACAGGGATTTGATGACCCCAAGATAGCTGTCTTGATATGTTCCAGTCTTTTATATTTTCAAGCCAGTACTTATATGTTGATTTGAATTTTTTAGGGAAGAACTTTATGTTTTCGTTTTCTAATACATTTATAATAGCTGGCTTAGTTATTTCATCCATCTTTAAAAACCATTGTTTTGAAATTTTGGGCTCAATCACAGAATTTGTTCTTTCTGATCTACCAACATTATGGACATAATTTTCCTTTTTTATTAATAATTTATTTTTAATAAGCTCATCTTCCATTTCATTTCTGACAACAAATCTATTTTTGCCTTCATAATGAAGACCATGTTGATTAAGATTAGCATTAGTATCAAAAATATCTATAGTATCAAGGTTATGTTTTTTTCCTAGATTATAATCATTTATGTCATGAGCAGGGGTTACCTTAAGACATCCTGTTCCAAACTCAACATCAACATAAGGATCAGCAATTACTGGTACTTTTCTGTCACAAATTGGAACAATAGCTTGTTTACCAATCATGGATTTATATCTTTTATCTTTAGGATTAACACATACTGCAGTATCACCAAATATAGTTTCAGGTCTTGTTGTTGCGATAATCATCTCTTGATCTGAATCCACGATTTTATATTTTAGATAGTATAAATTTGATTGTTCCTCAACATAATTTACTTCCTCATCAGAGACAGTAGTTTTAGCCTCTGGATCCCAGTTAATCATTCTGTATCCTCTATAAATTAATCCTTTATTATGAAGAATTTTAAATGCAATTAAAACAGATTCATACATATCATCATCCAATGTAAACTTAGTTCTGTCCCAATCACATGAACATCCCAACATTTTTAATTGTTCAAGTATTCCACCACCATATTTTTCCGTCCAATCCCATGCATATTTTAAAAATTCATCCCTAGAAATATCTAACTTATTTATTCCTTTTTCCTTTAGATTCTCAACAACTTTTGCTTCAGTTGCAATCGATGCATGATCAGTACCAGGAACCCAACATGCATTCTTACCTAACATCCTAGCCCTCCTAACCAATATATCTTGGATAGTATTGTTAAGCATGTGACCCATATGAAGAAGTCCTGTAACATTTGGAGGAGGTATTACAATTGTAAATGGTTCTTTATCATTTGGAATAGATTTAAAAAGATTGTTTTCCATCCAATATGAATACCATTTCTTTTCAATTTCAATATGTTCATATTTAGAAGGAATTGGCATCAGATGATAAATATTTTAAAGTAAAACAAAAATAACATACCTTGAAGTATATTTACAAAATTAAGTTAAATAAATGCCATCAATATCAAAAAAAGGTAATAAGATCCCTCCTTCACCAATCAGAAAACTTGTACCATATGCTGATGATGCAAAAAAAAGAGGAATTGAAATTCTTCATTTAAATATTGGTCAGCCTGATATAAAATCTCCAGTTGAATCTCTTAATGCAGTTAAGGAAACCAATTTAGATTTATTAAAATATGAATATTCTCAAGGATCACTTGAATTTAGAAACAATGTTTGCAATTATTACAAAAAACATAGTATATATGTTTCTCCTGATGATATTATAACTACTGTTGGTGCCAGCGAAGCCCTTTCATTTACAATGAATTCTATTTGTGATCCCGGTGATGAGGTAATTATCCCTGAACCTTTTTATGCCAATTATAATGGTTTCGCATTGGCTTCTGATGTTAATGTTATTCCAATTACATCAAAAATTGATGATAATTTTGCTTTACCATCAATTCATGAATTTGAAAAGAAGATTAATAGTAAAACAAAAGCAATTTTATTATGTAATCCTTGTAATCCTACTGGATATGTCTACTCCCAAGAGGAAATAACAAACATTGCCAATCTTGCTAAAAAAAATGATTTATTCATAGTTGTTGATGAGGTTTATAGAGAGTTTATTTATATAGATACTAAGCATTTTTCAATTCTTGAAGATGAAAAATTTTCTGAGAATGCTATTTTAATTGATTCAACTTCTAAAAGATACAGTCTGTGTGGTGCTAGAGTTGGATTTATTGTATCTAAAAACTCTGAATTCATACAGACTTGTTTAAAGTTTGCTCTTACCAGATTATCTCCTCCTACTTTAGCATTAATTGCTGCGAATCATGCTCTAAATTCAGGAGAAGACTATATAGAAAATGTAATAAAGGAATACTATAAAAGAAGAGAAGTTGTTATTAATGAATTAAGTCAAATTGATAATATTAAGTTTTCTAATCCAATGGGTGCATTTTATTCTATGATAAAGTTACCAATTGAAAATGCAGAAGATTTTGCAAAGTTTCTTTTGACAGATTTTTCATATAAAAATCAAAGTGTAATGCTATCTCCAGCTTCAGGTTTTTATAGTTCTGAAAATTACGGAAAAGATGAGGTAAGAATTGCATTTGTTCTAAATTCAGAAAAATTAAAAAATGCAATAAAGATTATTAAACTAGGTCTTAAAGAGTTTATTGGATAGCTTATGATTGTAAATAAAAATGCTTCATTAAAAAAGCTCAATACATTTAATGTAGATGCTAGTTGTGATGTGTTAGTTGAGTCAAGTAACACTAATGATCTCTTAGAGGTATTAAAGAACAAAGAGTTAAATAACAAACTATTTATTCTTGGAGGCGGAAGTAATATATTATTTACAAAGCATTATGAAGGAACTATTATTAATCTAAAAGAAGAAAGTATAAAGATCTTAGACGAAGGTCCTGTCAAAGTTCAAGTTGAAGTGTCTGCTGGCATGAACTGGCATAGATTTGTTGAGTGGGCAGTGGATAAAGATTTTGGTGGTATTGAAAATTTGTCATTAATTCCTGGTAATGTTGGTGCTTCTCCAATTCAAAACATCGGAGCTTATGGTGTTGAATTAGAAGATGTATTCGATAGTTGCTCAGGTATAATGATTGACTCTCTTGATAAAGTTAACTTAAGTAAGTCAGATTGTGAATTTTCTTACAGATCATCCATTTTTAAAAAAAAACTTAAGAATAAGTTTATAATAACTTCTGTTAGATTTAATCTAACAAAATCAAATCATTTATATAACATTGATTATCCAGATTTGAGTAATCTTTCAGAATCTGGCCTAGATTTAAAGAAAATCTCAAATGAGGTAATTAAAATTAGGAACTCTAAACTACCAGATCCAAAACAATATGGTAATTGTGGAAGTTTTTTTAAGAACCCTATTATAGGCTATTCTAAATTTCAAAAACTTAAAGAAAAATTTACTGAAATTCCTTTCTTTAAAACTGATTCAAATTATTTTAAAGTTCCAGCTGCATGGTTAATTGATAAATGTGGCTTTAAAAAAATTAATGATGAAAATGTAGGTGTCTATAAGAACCAGCCTTTAGTAATAATTAATCTAGGCAATGCATCAGGGAATGAAATTATAAATTTTGCTAAAAGAATTAAGGACTCAGTATTTAATGAATTTGATATTGAACTTGAAGAAGAAGTAATTGTAATGTAATATTACTCTTTATTTTTTGAATCAATTATTATTGTTACAGGTCCATCATTAATAAGTGAAACTTTCATATCAGCACCAAAAGTTCCAGTTTTTACCTTATCATCAATCTGATCTTTACAAGTCTTTATAAAATGCTCATAGAGAGGGATTGCAATTTGATGATTAGCAGACTTTATATAAGATGGCCTATTTCCTTTCTTGGTTGAGGCTAGCAGAGTAAATTGAGAAATTAGAAGTAATTCACCATTTATATCCAGTAAGGATTTATTCATAACTCCTTCTGAGTCATTAAATACTCTTAGGTTTAAAACTTTATTAACTAACCATTCTACATCTTGTTTATTATCATCTAAACCAATTCCTATTAAGACAAGTAATCCTTTTTGAATTTCAGATTTAATATTATTATTTATCTCAACTGAAGACTTATTAACTCTCTGAATTACAACTTTCATCGGATTTTCTATAAATATTATGGTCTTTCATCATATCTAAATAAGTATTATATCTTGATTCAAATATTTCACCATTAGTTATTTCACTTTTTATATTACAATTTGGTTCATCTAGATGAAGACAATCTTTAAATTTACATTTGTCTTTTGCTTTAAAAAATTCTGGAAAAAAGTCCCCAAGTTCATTTTTTGAAATATCTACAAGACCAAACCCTCTTATTCCAGGAGTATCTATTACCCTTATATTTGAATCTAGATCAAACATTTCTGCATGTGTGGTTGTGTGTTGACCCTGATTATGCGAGGATGATATTTCTTTTGTCTTCAGGCTTAAACCAGGAGATATATAATTGATTAAAGTTGATTTACCTACTCCACTATGACCAGATATCATACAGGTTTTGTTTTTCATTTTTGCAATTAAATTATCTACCCCGTCCCCAAATTTAGCCGAGATTAAATCACAATTATATCCTATATGATTATACATGTTAATCATTTCTTTAATTTTATCATCTTCATTTTTTTGAAAGGTGTCAATTTTGTTAAAGGCCAAAATAACAGGAATGTCATAAGCCTTACAGGTAACTAAAAATCTATCAATAAAATTATTTGTTGTTACAGGGTTATTAAGGGTAACAACTAGTATTGATAAATCGATATTAGAGGCAATTATATGATACTGTTTAGAAAGTTTTACTGATTTTCTAATTATATAATTTGATCTAGGCAAAATATCTGAAATAATACCAGTATTTTGATCTTCTATTTCAAATATTACATCATCACCAACTGATATTGGATTTGTAGTAGAGATATCCCTAAGTCTAATTTTTCCCTTTATTCTACATTCAAAAAATTTATTTTTTGATCTAACTAGGTACCAACTCCCTGTTGATTTATATACTTTACCCTCTAACATATTATATAACAATATATTTTTTCCTAATCATATTAACAAATCTACTTAATGATATTTGTATCTTTAAACAAAAAATTGAACAAGAAAGTCTTACTATTAATTCTTGATGGATGGGGAATTGCAGATAACAAAGATGCATCTGCACCTGACAAGGCAAACACTCCAAATTTTAATTCGTTAATTGAGAATTACCCAAATAATTTTTTAATAACTCATGGAGAAAAAGTTGGTTTACCAAAAGGTCAAATGGGAAACAGTGAAGTTGGTCATATGAATATTGGTTCGGGAAGGATTGTTCTGCAAGATCTTCTTAAAATTAATAACAGTATTAAAGAAGGTGAGTTTAGAAATAAGAGTCATTTTAATGATATAATTAAGTATACTAAAAAAAATTCTTCAAATGTTCATTTAATGGGTCTAGTTTCAGACGGGGGTGTTCACTCTCATATAGACCATTTAAAAGAGATTATTTTATCCTTATCCGAGATTAAAGATAAAATCTATATACATGCATTTACTGATGGTAGAGACGTTGATCCAAAATCTGGAATTGATTTTATAAAATCTGTTGAAACTTTTAGTAAAAAAAATGGAGGCAAACTTGCAACTATAATTGGTAGATACTATTCAATGGATAGGGATAATAGATGGGAGAGAGTTAAGAAAGCGTATGATCTAATTTCAAATTCTCTTGGAACCAAGTCAACTGATTTGACAAATGATATAAATAATTCATATTCAAGAGGAGTAACAGATGAATTTATAGAGCCACTTTTGAAGGTAGACTCAGATGGCAATCCAATTCATGAACTAAATCCTGATGATACGGTAATATTTTTTAATTATAGGACTGATAGAGGGAGACAGCTAACATCCGCCTTATGTGAAAAGGATTATCTAGATCATGAAATGACTAAATCTGTGAGTAATTTATACACACTTACTAATTATGATGAAAATTTTAAAATTGCAAAACCAATTTTTGAGAATAAGGTTCTTAAGAATACTCTTGGAGAGGTAATTTCAAAAAATAATTTTAATCAACTCAGAATTTCTGAAACCGAAAAATATCCACATGTGACATTCTTTTTTAATGGTGGGAACGAGGAAAAATTCAAAAATGAGGAAAGAATTTTATGTCCATCACCAAAAGTAGCTACCTATGATCTTAAACCTGAGATGAGCTCTGATGCAGTAACTAAAAATGTAATACGAGAAATCAAAAAAGGTAAATTTGAGTTTATATGCTTGAACTTTGCTAATCCTGATATGGTAGGACATACAGGAAATTTTACTGCTGCAGTTAAAGCTTGCGAAGCAGTAGACAATCATCTTGGAAGTATTATAAATGAAGCAACCAAAGAAGGATATATATCAATTGTTATATCTGATCACGGCAATTGTGAGAGAATGATTAATGATGATGGCTCAGCAAACACTTCACATACTATCAATCCAGTACCTATAATTCTAGTTAATTTTAAAAACAAAGAAATTAACAATGGAGTGCTCGCAGATATTGCTCCAACTATACTTGATATTCTTGGTATAGAAACTCCTATAGAGATGGAAGGGGAATCATTGCTAATATGAAAAAGATATATTTAATATTTATAGCTATTTTATTTACAAGCTGCTCTCAGAATCAAAATTATCTTTTAGAAGAAGGAGTAGTAGATATAGATTATTTAAAAAACTCGCCAAAAACATATTGGTTTAATGAAAATTTTGAAAACTATACAGTTGAAAAAATAGATATAAATAATTTCTCTGAGTTATATAATTACGATATTGAAATATTCATGAATACATTATGCCATGATTCTCAGCGAGAAATACCTAGGTTAATTAAAATTCTAAAGGAGCTTAATTTTCCCGAAAATAAATTAAAAATTATTTTACTTAATCCAAATAAAGAGTCTGAAATGGGTTATGAAGTAAACAAAAATATAACCAATACACCAACGATTATTTTTAATTTAGATAATATTGAGGTTAATAGAATAGTCGAATTTCCAATGGAGAGCCTAGAGAGTGATATTCTCAAAATTTTAAATGATGAAGACTATAAACATGTATATTTTATAGAATGATACTAAAAGATATAAATGAAATAAAAAAAATTAGGGAAAGTGCCCAATTAGTCTCAAAGACCTTAGGTTTATTGGCAGAAGAAATTAAACCTGGAATAACTTCTTTATATCTTGACAAGATTGCAGAAGAATTTATACTTGATAATAAGGCTAAGCCAGGATTTAAGGGATATGATAATTTTCCAAACACATTATGTGTAAGTATAAATAATGAAGTTGTACATGGTATTCCATGTGATACAACGTTAAAAAATGGTGATATAATTTCAATAGATTGTGGAGTTCTAAAAGATGGGTTTTATGGTGATCATGCATATACTTTTTCTGTAGGTGAGGTATCCAAAGAAGTTCAAGAATTATTAGATGTAACAAAAAAATCACTTTATAAAGGAATTGAATCAATGAAAGAGAGTAATAGAATTGGTGATATAGGTGATGCAATAGAAAGCTATATTAAAATTCATGGTTATGGTATTGTAAGAGAGCTTGTGGGACACGGATTAGGTCAAAGTCTTCATGAATTACCAGAAGTTCCAAACTATGGAAAAAAAGGTACCGGAAAACTTATCAAAAATGGTTTAGTATTGGCAATAGAACCGATGATAAATCTTGGGACTGAAAAAATTAAAATAAATGATGATGGTTGGACCTTTGTGACTCTCGACGGACTTCAGAGCGCACATTTTGAACATAATATTGCAGTTATTGATAGTAAGCCAGAGTTATTATCAACATTCAGATATATTTACCAAGCTCTTGGCATTGAATCTAACGAAGAAGATAAATTCAATAATTTTTTTTAATAGATGAAATATATATTAACATTCTTACCAAGAGAGTTACTAATAAAATATAGCTTCTACTTTATACCAATTTTAAAAATTATATTCAAAGGAAAAAGATTTTATGATCCAATTGATGGAAATGGATACTCAAAATTTTTATCATATGGTTATAAAAAAATAAGAAGAAATGCATTATCCCCTGGAACACTATCTTTGGAAAGACATAGGCTTCTTTGGTTATACCTTGTTAACGAAACAAATTTTCTTGACTCAAAACTAAAAGTTTTACATGTTGCACCAGAACAAATTTTTTATAAAAAATTTAAAAAAAATCAAAACTGGAACTACATAACTTTTGATTTAAAATCACCGTTAGCAGATATAAAAGGAGATCTCAAATCAATGAATTTTGAGAATAAATCTTTTGATTTAATAATATGTAATCATGTTCTTGAACATATTGATGATGATATAAAAGCATTAAATGAAATTTTTAGAGTTTTAAAGTCTGGTGGAGTTGCAATACTTCAAGTACCTATTAACTTTAAAAGAAATGAAACTTTTGAGGATCAATCAATAACTTCTAAGAAAGATAGAGAGAAATATTTTGGACAGTATGATCATATAAGAGAATATGGTTTGGACTTTAAAGAGAGAGTAGAAAAAGCTGGATTTGAAGTAGAGATGGTGAACTATACTGAAAATTTTTCTGAAGAAATTAAATTAAAATATGGATTGCAGATAAATGATGTAATTCCTATTGCTAGAAAATCATTTAGTGATTAAATCCCATCCATTAGATTTTACAGGAATAATTTTTCCATCTTTTGAAACAAGTAACAGTGACTCTATATTATCTATATTATTTATAATTTCTGTACTTTGATTTGGATCCATTAACATTAATGCAGTTGCCCATCCATCAGCAGTAATGCATAGGTCAGATATAACAGATGCGCTCAGAATATTATTAGAACTTGACTTACCTGTAATAGGATTTATAATATGTGTGTATCTGTCTCCAGTTATAGGGTCGATTCTGAACTTTCTATAATTACCTGAAGTTGCGAGAGACTTATTGTCAAGGTATATTTCAGAGTAGAATTTATTCATCTCTAATGGGTTCTGAATTGCAACTTTCCATCTATTTCCCTTGTTGGAAATACCTTTTGCTATAATTTCTCCCCCAACCTCAATTAAAAAGTTTTCATAGCCACTTTTAATAAATAAATCATTAATTAAATCAACTGAGTATCCTTTTGCAATTGCATTAAAGTCTAAGAATATGTCTTTATTTGATTTAACAATTTCATTGTTATTGTTAAGGGTCACTTTACCAAACCCTACAATATTTTTTAAACTATCAATTTTATAATCATTAATCTGTTGGCTACTAGTTTCTGGGCCTAATCCATAAAAATTAACAAAAGATCCAGCGGTTGGGTCAAAGAAACCATTTGAGTTTAACCAAATCTCTTTTGACTTATTAAATACATTAATAAAATTAGTATCAACTTCAACAGGTTTTGATGATTTATTAACTCTTGTAATTATTGAGCTATCAATGTATGTAGACATTGATAGGTTAACTTGATTGAAAATAGAATCAATTTGATTTTCAATTAAACCTTCATTAGATTTCGTCTCAACTATAACGCTATAAGTTGTTCCAAGTGCATTTCCTCTAATACTTTTATACAAATTAGTATTTGTATTGCAACTATTTAATAGAGTTAGTGAGAGTAAAAGAAGTATTTTTGATTTCATTAACCACCAAAGTCATCAAATCTCACATTCTCAGGTGGGACACCAAAATCTTCAGCCATTTTATCAACCGCTTGATTCATTAAGGGAGGGCCACAGAAATAAACCTCGATATCTTCTGGTGAATCATGATTAGACAGATAGTTATCAATTACTACTTGATGAATAAATCCTACAAAACCATCACCATCTCCCTCAAGGGAATCTTTAACTTTCCAATTGTCCTCCTCAAGAGGTTCTGATAAAGCTATATAAAATTTAAAATTTGGAAAATCCTCTTCTAAAGCTCTAAAATGATCGACGTAGAAAAGCTCTCTTTTGGATCTACCTCCATACCAAAAGGTTACTTTTCTACCTGTCTTGATAGTTCGAAATAGTTCATATAAGTGAGATCTCATTGGTGCCATTCCAGCACCTCCACCAACATAAAGCATTTCTGCATCTGAATCATTAATAAAAAATTCACCATAAGGCCCTGAAATTGTAACAGTGTCTCCCGGTTTTTTTGAAAAAATATAAGAGGAAGCAATACCAGGATTTACAGACATCCAATCATTTTTTTTAGCATCCCAGGGTGGGGTTGCAATTCTAACGTTTAACATTATTTCCTTTCCTTCAGCTGGATAAGATGCCATGGAATAAGCTCTTTCAACAGTTTCATCATTCTTCATATTTAGTGGCCATAAATTAAAGTTATCCCATTCATGTTTAAACTTTTGTGGATCATCTGGATGTTCTTGAGGGTGAGAAGTAATATCTATATCCTGATAATTAATATCACACTCTGGGATTTCAATTTGAATATATCCTCCAGCTTTATAATCCATTTCTTCAGGAATTTCAATAACAAACTCTTTGATAAACGAGGCAACATTGTAATTACTTTTGACCTTAGCTTGCCATTTTTTTATACCAAAGACTTCCTCAGGCACTTCAATCTTCATATCCTGTTTAACTTTAACTTGACATCCAAGTCTCCAACCCTCGGATATTTCTTTTCTTGTAAAATGAGGTTCTTCAGTTGGAAGTATTTCACCTCCTCCTTCTAATACCTGGCATTTACATTGTACACATGTTCCTCCTCCTCCACATGCAGATGGAAGAAAAATTTTATTATTCCCCAGAGTAGTTAACAAAGTGTCACCCGAGCTAACCTCAACATCTTTTTCACCATTTATTACAAGTTTTACAGGACCAGATGGTAAAAGTTTATCTTTTGCAACAAGTAACATTGTAACTAAAAGAAGAGTAATTACAAAAAGACCAACTGTACTTGCAATGATTACATTTATATCCATTTTTTTAAATTTTAATACCCATAAAACTCATAAAACCAAGAGCCATTAAGCCAGTAATAATAAATGTTATTCCAAGACCTCTTAATGGATCTGGAATATTAGAATACTTTATTTTTTCCCTAATTGCAGCTATTGCAACAATTGCCAAATACCAACCAATTCCAGAACCAAAACCATAAACAGCAGATTCAAAAGTATTTACAAAATCTTTTTGTTGCATGAAAAGAGAGCCACCAAGTATTGCACAATTTACAGCTATAAGTGGAAGGAATATTCCTAAACTTCCATATAGCGTAGGTGATACTTTTTCAACAATCATTTCAACTAATTGAACCATTGATGCAATAACAGCAATAAACATTATGAATGTTAAAAAAGATAAATTTACATCTTGAAATTGAGGTCCTATCCACGTAAGGGCACCAGGAGCTAATAAATACTGGTCAATTAAATAATTAATAGGAACAGAGATTGTCAAAACAAATATTACTGCTTTACCTAATCCATCAGCTGTTTTTACTGTTTTTGAAACTGCAAGATAAGAGCACATACCAAGGAAATATGCAAATACCATATTCTCAATGAATATACTCTTAACGAATAAGTTTACTAAATCTTCCATTTAATCGTTCTCTATTAGTTTTCTATTATAATACCTCTGAATCCATATATATATACCAACAACAATTAATGCCATAGGCGATAGAAGCATAAGACCATTATCTTGATAACCTAAGTCATAAATAAATTGAGGAATAACAGGCACTCCCCATAGCTCTCCTGAGCCAAATAGTTCTCTTACAAAAGCAACTACAATTAAAATCCATCCATATCCAGCAGCATTTCCTACTCCATCCAGAAAAGATTTCCATACTCCGTTACCAAGTGCAAAAGCCTCAAATCTTCCCATTATTATACAATTAGTAATTATTAGTCCAATGAAAATTGCTAACTGCTTACTCACATCATATGCATATGCTTTTAAAAACTGATCAACAAGAGCAACTAATGTTGCTACAACTAGAAGCTGAACAATAATTCTTATTCTTGTTGGTATAACATTTCTCAAAATTGAAACAATGACATTTCCAGCTGCCATCACAAAAATTACTGAAAGTGTCATAACAACTGCAGGCTCTAGCTTAACAGTAATAGCTAGAGCAGAACATATACCTAAAACCTGAACTGTAATAGGGTTATCATCATCCAGGGGATCAGTAAGTAATGCTCTATTCTTTTTTGAAAACAAAGGTTCTTTTTCTTTATTCATTATTTAAGCTGTTAAAATATGGTAAGTAATTTTCTATTCTTTCAATGATCATGTCAGATACACCATCCCCAGTAATTGTTGCTCCTGATATTGCATCAATTTCGTTATCCATTTTGTCATAGTTACCAGGGTCATTATTTGTTTTTGTAAGATATACTCCTACAAAGTTTCCATCTGAGTCTTTAATTTTTTCATCATTAAAACTATCGATAAACCAATCCTCAGTTATTTCTGCACCAAGTCCAGCAGTTTCTGACTTATGATCGAATGATACTCCTTTTATAGTGTTGATATCTTCCTTCAGAGCAATGTAGCCCCATATTTCTGCCCATAAACCTGCTCCTCTAAGCGGAATTACATAAAATTTTTGATTTTCTACATTAGCTATATATAGGGGAAATCTTTGAATATCTTTATCTTTTTTTACCTCAAGAGCAAGATTAATATTAAACGCATTTACTTGATCATCAACTGATCCATCAGACTTTAAAGATAACTCTTCTCTTATGTAGTCACCATATAGTGACTCTGATTCGTCTCTACTAACATTAATTCCAACAGATGAGAGAATATTTTGCATCTTCTCTTTTTTTATGTTTGAGTTCTGAAGATCCTTTAAAGACTCAGATGTAAATGATAATACTGAAGCAACAGAGACTACCATAATAACGGCGAAAATGTATGTATGTATGTTTGACTCTCTATTCATTATGCAGTTTCTAATTTAACATCTCGCCATCTTTTTCTTCTCATGCTTACGTTAGTTTCTATTACGTAGTGGTCTATCAATGGAGCAAAAACATTCATTAATAAAATTGCAAGCATAACTCCTTCTGGATAGGCAGGATTAAATACTCTAATAAGTATACAGAATACTCCAACTAGAAATCCATATATCCATTTTCCTTTTGTGGTTTGAGCTGCAGAAACAGGGTCAGTAGCCATAAAAACAATACCAAAAGCAAAACCTCCAACTAATAGGTGATTATACCATTCAAAACTCATCAAGGAATTTGCCCCCCAGAGATTAAATAAAATTCCAACTACAGAAGCTCCAATTACTCCACTTAACATAATTCTCCAACTACCAACTCCAGTTATAATTAGAAGCAGGGCTCCAATCAAAACAAAGAAAACAGACGTCTCAGCAACAGATCCAGGTATTGAACCCATGAACATACTAGCGAATGAATATGCAACCTCTCCATTCGCAGCTAATGTCCCTAAAATAGTTTCACCAGAAATTCCATCAACATTAGATGCCTCAGAGACCCATACTTTATCACCAGACATAAATGTGGGATAAGCAAAAAATGCAAAAGCTCTTGCAGTCAATGCAGGATTTAAAATATTCATTCCTGTACCACCAAAAGCTTCCTTGGCAATTAATACTGCAAAAATAACTGATATTGCAAGCATCCAAAGAGGCATGTCAATAGGCATTATCATTGGTATAAGAAGTCCTGTAACTAAATACCCTTCATTAACCGGGTGATTTCTATAAACTGCAAATGCAAATTCAATTGCTAAACCAACGGCGTAAGAAACAGCAATCATTGGAAAAATTTTATAGGCACCATGCAAGACAGCATCAATAAAAGTAAACTGAATATCAGTTTGAACATAATATTGATAACCTGTATTGTACATACCATAGAACAAAGCAGGAACAAGAGCTATTATGACTGTTATCATTGTTCTTTTTAAATCAACACCATCTCTAATATGTGATCCTTTGGAGGTGGTATGATTTGGTACAAAAAGCATTGTCTCAAATGCATTAAATGCAGGATATAACTTTTCTAATTTACCTCCCTTATCGAAGGGTTTTTTTAGCATATCAACTTGTTTTCTAATAAAATCCATTAGCCTACTTCTTTTAACATTATTTCAATTCCGTTTTTTATAATTTCCTGTGCCTCAATTTTTGAAGTACATGAAAAATCAACTAGACCGAAATCTTCAGGTACAACTTCGTAGATACCCAGAGATTCCATTTTTTCAATATCACCCGTCATACACGCTTTAATTAATTGCATTGGAAAAATATTCATGGGAAAATATTTTTCCATTTCTCCAGTTACAACTATTGCTCTTTCTTCACCGTTTAGGTTTGTATTAACTTTTTTCTCACCTCCTAGTAACCATGATAATGAAGTTTTAGAAAGGCTAGGAACTGAGTTATACATAAATGGAAGCCATCCTAACATTCTGTAATTATTTCCTTCTTCAATTACAGATATTGCATTATTATAATATCCAATAAATCCTGAATAATCAACCTTAGATCCACTAAGTGGATCTCCATTTATTATTCTACAGTTTAAGGTGGGTAAATTATCTGTTTTATTGAATAATGAAGAAATCTCAGAACCAATAGTTGTCTTAAAATATTTTGATGAATTAATAGAATCCCCAGAAATTGCTATAGTTCTATCAGAACAATATTGACCAGTTTTGAAAAAGGATCCAATATTAGCTAGATCCTCAGGTTTTACAACCCAGACTACTTCACCTGAATTTATAGGATCAATTCTATTAATTTGAAAGCTTTCATTTCCAGCTGGATGATTTCCTTTAATAATATAAAGTTCAACATTTTTAAGTTGAGTGAAAATACTTTCTTTAGTTGATGATACACAGAAGTTAATTGGCTTGTTAATAATTTTTCCTAAAACATTAATACCAACTTGTAAATCATTTAGCCTATCGCTCATTAAAAATTCATAATCTGCTGCATATGGAGCTGTGCTGTATGAAGAGACAAAGATGGATTTAGGCAGCCTGTTAGGTCTGGCAATAATATTATATGGCCTTTGTCTAATGTATGCTAATGTACCTGAGTTTATTAATAGTTTAATAATACTCTCATGAGGAATACTTTTTAAATCAGGAATATCAAAGTTTCTGACATCATCTCCACTCCTTTCAATTATTACATTTAAAATTTTTCTTTTTTCTCCTCTTACAATTTGTTTAATTTTTCCACTTACTGGAGAAACAATTTTAATATTTTCATCATTTTTATCGAAAAAGACAGGGTCACCTTTCTTGATAAAATCACCCTCTTTAACAAGCATACGTGGAACTAAAGAAAAGAAGTCGTCAGGATTTAGAGCGTAGGTTAAGCTTTTATTTGCAACTTCAAATTCTTTAGAAGCAAGTCCTTTTAAATTTAAATTAGCACCTTTTTGTATGCTTATGTCTTTTGACATAAATTTTATAATTTACGTGAGCAAATTTACTATAAACACGCCAAGAAAAAAAAGTATTTTTATTAAAATATTATCAAATTAAACTAATTTTAATAACCAAAAATTATGTTATGAATAACTCAATAGTAAATGTTCCAATTCCAATCAACGAACCAATAAAAGAATACAAAAATAATAGTCCTGAGAAAGAGTCTGTTTTAAAAGAATATAAAAAACTCAGAAACTCGAAAACTGATGTCAAATTGTGGATTGGTGGAAAATTTATTGAGAGTTCAAAGACTGCTTCTATGTCTCCTCCACATGATCATAAACATATTCTAGGAAAATACTATCTAGCAGAAAAAAAACATGTAGAATTGGCAATAAAATCTGCCCTAGATGCTAAAGAAAATTGGTCTAATATGAGGTGGGAAGAAAGAGCGTCTATTTTTTTAAAGGCTGCCGAATTAGTTGCTGGACCATATAGAGATAAAATTAATGCAGCTACAATGTTAGCTCAATCCAAAACAATCTTTCAAGCAGAAATTGATGCAGCGTGTGAACTTATAGATTTTTTAAAGTTTAATGTATATAGTATGCAGCATATTTACAGTCAGCAGCCAAAATCTGATCCAGGTTTATGGAATCAGCTTGGTTACAGACCTCTTGAAGGGTTTGTTTATGCTGTTACTCCATTTAACTTTACTGCGATATCAGGCAATCTTCCGGGTAGTGCAGCAATGATGGGTAATACAGTTGTTTGGAAACCTAGTGATCATCAAATATATTCTGCTAAAGTTGTAATTGATGTTTTTAAAGAAGCTGGTTTACCCGATGGTGTTATAAATGCTGTTTATGGCGATCCTGAAATGATAACAAATACCATTCTCGAATCTAAGCACTTTGCTGGAATCCATTTCACTGGTTCAACATCTGTTTTTAAAGGTTTATGGAAAAAAATAGGAGCAAATATTGAAAACTATAATTCATATCCAAGAATTGTTGGAGAAACAGGAGGTAAAGATTTTATAATTGCTCATAATTCAGCTAATGTTGATGAATTTGTGACTGCAGTAATAAGAGGTGCATTTGAGTTTCAAGGACAAAAATGTTCTGCAGCTTCAAGAATTTATTTACCAAAATCTATATCTAAAGTTTTTTATGAAAAATTAAAATCTGAAATTTCAAAAATCAAAATGGGAAGTCCAGAAGATTTTAAAAATTTCATGACTGCTGTAATTCATGAAAATTCATTTGACAAGCTTGCAGGAGTTATAGAAAAAGTAAAATCAGATACGGATGCTGAAATTTTAATTGGTGGTGGATATGATAAGTCGAAAGGATACTTTATTGAACCAACTGTTATCAAAACTTCTAATGCAAAATATTACTCAATGGAAACTGAACTCTTTGGACCTTTAGTAACAATCTATGAGTATGATGATAAAGATTGGAACAAAACATTAAATTTAGTTGACGAGACATCAGAATATGCTTTAACTGGAGCAATTTTTTGTGATGATAGATATGTACTTAGTGAAGCTGTTGACAAACTTAAAAATTGTGCAGGTAACTTTTACATTAATGATAAATGTACTGGAGCTGTGGTTGGTCAACAACCATTTGGAGGAGCTAGGGGGTCTGGAACAAATGATAAGGCTGGCTCCTATTTAAACTTACTGAGATGGGTTTCACCCAGACTAATTAAAGAAGTTTTTGTTCCACCAAAAGATTTCAAATACCCATTTATGGGATAATTTTTAATCAATTATTTCAACTTTATTAATGTAAACATTGTTTATTGGCCAATCAATTTCATCCGTTGGAATAGATGCTATTCTATCAACCGTATCCATTCCTTTTATAACTTCTCCAAAAACAGTATAGTTCCCGTCTAAATGATTTGCTCCCTCTTTTTTTTGGACAATAAAAAATTCAAAAGGTGACGCCATTTTATATGGATTGTCCAGTGAGCTACTTGGCATACTTATAGCTCCTCTTTTGTGGAAGTGTCCTTTATTGAAATCATTTGGAAGTAGATATTTTCCAATATTTTTTCTCTTCTTGGAAACAGAAATATTATCACTATTTCCAGCTTGAATAACAAAATTATTTATAACTCTATAAAATTGAGTTCCTTCAAAATACTTTTTCTTGGCCAAGAAAATGAAGTTTGATCTATGGTAGGGCGTATTATTATATA
>CACHVZ010000004.1 GCA_902583445.1 uncultured Bacteroidota bacterium
CTATCAGTTTTCTTAACTAAACTAATTAGGGAGGGGTATGAGGTAGAAGAATATGCAAAAAAACTATTTCCAAATGGGGTAGAGGTATCAAGAAACTTAGGTATAGATAAAACTAAGGTGCTTTTAAATGAAAATCATGAAGTATTATTTCAGCCATCATTTAAAACAATATATGGAGCTTTTGCAATAATTGATGTTCTAAGAAAAGTAGATGAAAATACTTATCATCTATATGAGGTAAAATCATCGACTTCTGTAAAGACAGATAAAATGCATAATCATCTTAAAGATGTATGTTTTCAAAAGTTTGTTTTATCAGAGTGTGGAATTAATATAACCTCTTCATATATAATTCATCTAAATGAAGATTTCATAAAAGATGGTGATATAGACCACAATGAGCTTTTAATAATAGAGGATGTTACTGATGAGATCGAAGACATCTATTCATCAGTTGTTAATGAAATAAACTCTGCTTTAAAGTATATAGATAGATCTAGTATTGACGAACAAAAATGCTCATGTATACAAAAGACAAGAAGCAATCACTGTGATAGTTTTGATTACTTCAATAAAGAGATGCCAGAGTATAACATCTATCAATTTAGAATGATTAGAGAGAAGAAGCTAAATGAGCTAATTGATCTAGGTTGTCAAGATATGATTGATACTCCTAAAGAATTTAAATTAAATGATTATCAGCAATCTCAGTTAATTTCACTAATTAATGATAAACCTATTATCCATTGGAATGAGATTAAAGATCAATTAAATAATCTTAAGTATCCACTACACTTCTTTGATTATGAAACTTATTCTAGCGCAGTTCCCAAGGTAGATGGCATAGGTCCACATGGGAAGCTTACTTTTCAGGTATCAATTCATACTTTAACAAAGGAAGGTGCATTGACTCATTATGAGTATCTGTCTGATAAGATGGATTTATCTCCTGAGTTAGTAAAAGGTATGAAAGAGTTCACTGGACTAACTGGAACTTTTATTTCTTGGCATGCTAGCTTTGAGACTGGGAGAAATGAAGAGATGATCTCTCTTATGCCTGAGTATAAAGACTATTTAACCTATATAAACAACCATATATTTGATTTAGAGGTAGTTTTTAAGAAAAACTACGTAGACTATAGATGTAAGGGTTCAAGCTCTTTAAAAAAGGTATTACCAGTTATTTGCTCAGGTTTCTCTTATGATGATGAAAATATTCAGGATGGAACTACTGCAATGGAAACATGGGGTGAATTAGTCACTGAAGTAAAAGATGAGATTGTAAAAGATGAGATTAGAAAAAACCTTCTTTCATATTGTGAATTAGATTCGCTTGCAATGGTTGAAATATATAAGAAGCTTTAAATAAATTTTTAATTATTATTTGGTAATAATTATTTTTTACTAAATCATTTAACTTATTAAAATAACTACTCTTTGACTTTTAGTTTAAAAAATCATACCAATTAATCTACACTCTTGATTCTCAAAAAGCTCAATCAATTATTCATTTTCCTGTTAATATCTTGTCAAAAACATAATGTAAAAATCCATTTTTTTACTAACAGTCAATAATAACTTTATATCATGAAACACATACTTGAGGAAGAAATTAAAAATGTCTTTTTTAGAAACCCAGAGATACTTGAGAGAGTAGTGGAAAGGCTTATTGATAAAAAGATGATTGACATGACTAGAAGGCTCACATCAAAAGAAGCAGCTAGATATCTTAATATTTCAGTTAAGACACTTGATAATAAATGCTCTTCTGGTGAATTAACCTACTACAGGGTTGGAAAGAAAAGAGAATTTGAGTATAAAGACTTAATTGATTATAAAAAAGGGAAAGAAAGTATTTATCGTTCGTTAAACTAGATTAATAGATAGCTTTTCTTTTTTATACAAATCTGTGTCGATTTTTAAGATCTATGTCGATTTTATGTCGATTTTAAAAAAAAACGACATGGACTTAACTTACTGATTACTATATATTTATATTACTATTTTCTTCTTTTATGTCGATATGTCGAAAATAAAAGAGAAATACAGTAGAAAAAAAATAGAGAGAGCAACTTTTTTTTTAGAGCAGTAGAAAATGCAAAAAAATCGACATATTTGCCATTTTCGACATAATTTATCTGCAGAGACACTTTAATCTTTGCCAGAGTTTAGAAAAACTAAACAAAACTACACAAATCATTGGTTTAAAATATTGATTATCAACATTTTAATTAAAAAATACTCAAAACACTCATTTTAATTATATAACATATGGTTTATATTCAGCTACCCTTTAAAGAAAATCGATATAAAATTAAGGGTAGGGGGTATAATTTTAATTTCCTACCCTCAATTTTTTTAGCTTTTTATATACTTATTCCCATTTAATATCCTTCTTTAGAATGTTGATCTTAAAATTATCATTTTTGATAGATCTTGAGATCTTCGTCCAAGGAGACTTAACATATATTTGCTCACTGCAATTATGATATATAATTGCGTTAGTCATTCCAAATCCAATTGGAACATTTAGGTTTTCAAAAGTAACTTCAATAGTCACCTTACCTTTTAAATTTGCCATAGGTATACAATTTTAGTTAAACAAAAATTGCAACAAGTATGAGATTACTCGATTAATTTGAGAGTTATACTCCGCATTCTAAACCACCGTGCATCGAGTATGTCGGTTGGTACGCATTGCGTTCTTGATGCTTTGCAAATATATTAAAGTAAATTATGATACATAAATTGATTAATTAATTTTTAAGTAAGTTGATCAACTTCAATTTTTATAAGAAACTTATTAAGGGTATAGGAGTTATCTTTAAGATTACTCTTAATTTTTAAACATTCATGCATTGAAATACTTCCCAGATAGGTAACCTTATTTGAGTTTTCTGTTACTTTTACAACAATACAATTGTCAAAGTTTTCATCTGGAATTTTTATATTATAGATGTCAGTTGTAAATGTAGTAATGTAGTTTTCTGAATTATGGTAGAAAGCTGTACTTGATTTCAAAATCTTTTCTTTATTTATAAGCTCAATACCAAAAATTTGCTCACAAACATATATAGAATATATTCTATATAAATGTTTATTAAAAAAATCTAACCCGTCTATTCTGTCTCTTAATTGAAAGAAGTCTTTCAAATCAAATCTTTTTAAAACAACTTCTAAAATTTTGTTTTTTATAATCCGAGGTACATTAAACGATTTATTTTTCATAAAATTGTTAAGGTATTTCAAATATAATTTATAAATGAGTGGGTTTGAAAATGAAATTAGAATTTTTAATTCATTAAATAATAAAGACTTTAATGACTTATCAGATAATTTTAAAAAATTAATATTAAAGTTGAATAAAAAAACTCCTCTAAATAAAATTATATGTTATAAAAAGGGTGGTATAGTTAAGTCAGATATTAATATTAATATTGATAGTAATACTTTTAAAATGTCAATAAAAAAAGGTACAGGAAATAGTGTTCATCAAGAAGAAGTAGAAGACTTTATAAATTACTTAAAGCTTCACATGATTAATGACGAAGATGTATTTAATGATATTAGGCATTTTATTTGGGGTGATAATTCGCTTGATGGGAGTGGTAAAATTCATGATAGATTAGGTGTTATAGATTATAAGAAATTATATCCAAATAAAATTCAAAAAATACAAGATTACTTTAATGAGATTAAAGGTGATCTAATTGAGCGATTCGTAATAAGTGGGAAAAATCCAGATCAAAAAATTGATTGTCTATACTATGGTGATAATAATAATGGAAAAGTAGTTTTGGCCAAGGATCTCTATAATTTTCTTATTAATACTGAGTCTAAGGGCGCTATATCAGTAGGAAGATTATCTTTTCAAGCATGGAATAGAAATATCAACGGAGGTAACAAATCTGAGAAAAAAAGAGGTCAAATTCAATTAAAATGGGGTACTTTGAAAAATGATATTGAATATTTATGAATAGAGGTAAAAAAGAAGGTGATGCTCAGGAAACTGACTGTACAAAATTATTAAACTTAAATATTGATCATTATTCAAAAGTTTTAAATATTCAAAACAATGATGACTTATTTGCGATTAGAGTAACTAATAAAAAACCTAGTACAATTCATTCAACAAAAGTCCTACCTAAGTCTGATATTATTATCTGTAGGGGTTTGATTCCCAAAAAATTTATAATAGAATCAGGCTATTATTTAGAAGAAGAATTAATTAAAAAATTTAATTTAAAGCTTGTAAAAAACTCTGGTATTTCAGTTAAACTAAAAAATTCTAAAAAATATACAATTACTAAAATGGGAATTTCAACTTTCAATAAACTATTTAATGATTTGAATCTGGGATGTGGTGCGTCAATTTACTGTAACTCTGAAAATGAAATTTATAAAAACATGAGCGTAATTAAAGCCTGGGGGACAGATGAAAAACAATTTCTAAGTTATTTTAGAGAAAAGATTAAAAGCGAAATTCAAATTAATTATTTAGCTGATTTAAAAAAGATTAAAAGCTATTCGAACAATATGATTAAAGAAATAATTCTTAAAAACAAAAATTTATATGACAGTATTATTAAAGGTATTGGTGTATTTGAAGATCCATTTTGCTGTAATTACATGATGAAAGATGATGAATTGTCAGAAATCAAAGATGTTAATTTTAAAATAACTACAGGCTCAGGGAGGTCAAAAGGTGTTTTTACAATTGTTGTTAAACCTTCTCAATAATTTTTTTTGCTAAAAACTTTACTATTGGAACAGGTACAGAATTTCCAACTTGTTTATAACTTTCTGACTTTTGATCAATAATATAAGAATCTGGGAATCCTTGTAGTCTCATACACTCTCTTACTGAAAGTTTTCTTTTTTGCTGAACAAGAATGGGGACATTATTTCCTCCTGTTCCCATTTTTGCTGTTAAGGTTGGACTTAGATTGTCAAAACGAAATGAGCACCTAGACTTTCTAACTTCATATGCCAATAAATTTTTTAGGTTTTTAATTTTCTTATAGTCTTTTCTTTTATTTAAATGAAGTGATATTTGAGATTCAACATTAGATTTGATTTTAAGACTTTTATTTATGTCTTTATTAAGATAATTATTTAACGATACATTAACTGGAGTGTGATCAAAAGAGAAGTTAATATTACTTTTCCTAAAACCGACTATAAAAATTCTTTCTCTGTTTTGTGGTAATCCAAAATCTCTCGAATTTAAAACCTTATAAAAGACATTATAATCTAAGCAATCTTTAAATTTATTTTTATTCTCTTTTCCATTAATTTTCTTTGACAGCTTATTTAAAATAATATCCAAAGTTCTTCCTTGATCATGACTTTTTAAACCTTTAACATTTTCTAAAATAAAAGCCTTGGGTCTGTGATGCCTTAAAATTCGTTCAATATCAAAAAAAAGAGTACCTCTTGTATCTTTAAACCCTTTTCTGTGTCCTGCTATACTAAACGCTTGACAAGGAAATCCAGCACACAAAATATCAAATTTCGGAATTAGTTTCTCATCATGAATAGTAATATCATTAAGTGGATCTTCATGAAAATTTTTAAAATAGACTTTAGAAACACTCTTGTCTATATCAGAGCTAAAAACACACTTGCCATATTTTTCAAATGCTAATCTAAAACCTCCTAATCCACAGAAAAGATCAATAAATTTCATTTTCAAATAAAACTGTTTGCTTAATTGAATTGTTTAAAGGTTCTTTATTAATATTTTTTAAAAAAAACTCTATTACAGGAACAGTAAATCCATTTCCAATAGCTTTATATCTTTGAGTATCACTTAAAATATTTGTAAAGCCATCTGGAATACCTTGAAGTCTCTCGCATTCAAGTGGAGTAAGCTTTCTTACTTTATTATTATGAAGTATTTTGGTGGTATCTGATCTTGCTAATAACGTGGGAGACTTACCTCCTGGAGAAAAAACTCTTCTTTGTCTTTCATTATCATTTAAAATTTCTCGAGGTATATCAAAAAACTTTAGTAAACCATCTTTTGTTTTTTTTGAACCAAGGCTGGTTTTTGATATAAATTTGCCTAATTCTGGCTTATCAAAATAATATTTCTTGTCAACTTTATTTTCTAAAATATTAGAAATATTATCATCATTAATTCTATTAGGTATTCTACCATAATCAATATTAGTCCAATAGAACCTTGGCCTTGATTGTGCAGAAAAAATATTTGAATTTATCTCAACAAATTCTGTCCCAACTAATTCACTCATTTTAGCACCCCATTTATTTTTAACATTTTCAAGTAGAAAATATTTAGGTTTTAATTGATTCAATGCGTTAACATATTCATAGAAAAGATTTGATTTACTTCCCTTCAAGCCTCTACCAGCCTTTGCGATACTTAAATCCTGACATGGACTGCCACCAATAAGTAAATCAATCTTTGGAAGTTTTGAGTAATTAATTTCTCTAACATCACCCAAATGAATAATTTTTTGGAATTTTTTTTTAGATACATTTATACAATGAACATCTACTTCTGAAGCAAAATAATTATCAACATCAATACTTAAATTATCTAAAGCAATTTTAGCACAAGAAATACCGTCAAATAGACTGAGAACATTCATTTATAAGGTTTAAATATATTATTGTAATTTACGTATTAATCTTGGCATTCTCAATATTGCTTCTGTCTTTTCTTTTAAACTAGTTCCTATATATGATAGAGTGGTTTTAACATCTTTGTGACCCATTAATTCTTTCAAATCCATAATATTAGATCCTTCGACTCTAACAAACAAATTTGCGAAAGTAGCTCGAGCACAATGTGGACTAATCTTCTTTTTAATATTTGACATATTCGCCCATGTTTGAATTTTATTATTCTCATGAGCTGAGTACTTAAGCCCTGGAAATACAAATACTTTACAGCTTTTAGTTTCCCATAATATTTTTAAGTAGTATACTGCATCGCTAGAAAGAGGGTTTTTATAGTGTTTGCCTGTCTTCTCCCTTATATAGTTATAGAAGTAATTCTTTTTTCCATTCTTGTCCTTTTCGCTATAAAAATCATTCCATTTTAGATTCATGCATTCTCTATGAGGTAAACCAGTAAGACATGAAAAAATAAAAAAACGCCTAGTTTGAGTCTTATCCATAAACGGGGTAGGAGTATCATACATAGATTTAAACTCCTCAGGTGTTAAATAATCATGTCTTTGGTATTCTCCAGATATACCTTTAATGTTCTTGCAAACTAGCTTTTGATGGAATCCTTGATTATAGGCTTGTGCGGTGACGTATTTGAAGGTTTTAAAGTATTTTTGTTTAGTTGTATCTCCTATGTCTAACCTGCCCTCTAAATGTGCTTTAAATGAGCTGCAAAAGGATTCATTTACTTGTTTAAAGGTTAAATCACTAACTCCAAGAGTTTTGATGTAATCAATAAGCTTATTTAGGGCTGAATAGTAGCCGTCAAGCGTTACTTTAGAATTTACACCTCTTTCATTAGCTATTTTTTTATAAAAAGAAATAAAGCTTTTATTTTGATTCTCAATAAAGTCTAAAGCATTCTCAGACTTAAATAGCTCCATTCTTTTCTTAAAAACATATTCCTCTGCTAGTTTTTTTGATCTTTTATTGATTTTTATCTGTTTATCCATCCACACGTTTGAGTGCCATTCTAAATCAAGTGTTTCATCACGTGAAGTACCATTAATTCTATATCTAACGTATAGTTTTGATCTTCTCTTATCTTCATATAATTTGATCGTATTCTTCATAATTATCTACAAAATTTGTAGATATCTGTAGATCAAAAAACATATCTACACTACATCTACAAAATGATAGTTAAAATTAGGATAAATAGTGAGAGATTAAATATAAAGTTTTTAACAAACTAATTGATTTATAGACAATTAGGGATATAAGAGTAACTATAAGTAAGTGAAATTATTTTCCAATACAAAACTTCGAGAATATTGAGCCTAAGATGTCCTGATCTATATCAATTTTACCAGTTATAATAGAAATATTAATAATAGCATCGTTTAAATCTATACTTAGTAAATCACCAGAAACTCCATCTTTTAATCCTTTTTTTACAGACTCAATAGCATTAAGGGAATTTTTTAGTGCTTCAAGATGTCTAGAGTTAGTAATAACTATACTACTTTCAGAAGACAGATTTAGGTCTTTAGAAATAGCATTCTTAAGATCTTCAATATTTGTTTGATTTAGAGCTGAAATTTGGAGGAATTCTATATTTTTTGACTTAATTAACTGATTTACATTGTCTTTATAACTATTTGTTTTTAAGTTATTTAATAAATCAATTTTATTTTCAACTATAAAAATATTTAAATCATCTCTTTTATAGCTTTCAACCTCATTTATTAACTCATGTTCACTAATATCTGACCTATCAAATAAGTATATAAGTATTCTGGATTTGCTAATTTTTCCTTTAGCTTTTTCTACACCAATAGATTCAATCTTGTCTGATGTCTCTCTAATACCAGCAGTATCAATAAATCTAAATTTTATACCATTAATAACTGTTACATCTTCTATTGCATCCCTTGTAGTACCAGGAATGTCAGATACAATAGCCCTATCTTCATTAACTAATGCGTTTAAAAGAGAAGACTTACCAGCATTAGGCTTACCGGCAATTGTAACTGTTATACCTTCTTTAACAACATTTCCATAAGTAAATGATTCAATTAGACCAGATAACTTGCTCTCAAGAGTATTTAAAAGATCTTTTAAGTCTTTTCTATCTGCAAATTCAACATCTTCCTCAGAGAAATCAAGTTCTAATTCAATTAATGACTTAAAATCAATCAATTTCTCTCTTAAATCTTCAATCTCATTAGAGTAACCACCTCTCATCTGTTGCATTGCTATTCTATGTGCTTCTTTTGACTCAGAAGCAATCAAATCACTAACTGCTTCAGCCTGAGATAGATCTTTTTTATTATTTAAATAAGCTCTAAGCGTAAATTCGCCTGGTGAAGCTAATCTTACTCCAGAATTTGTAAAAGATGAGATTATTTCTTGTTGAATATAATTTGAACCGTGACATGATATCTCTACTACATCTTCACCTGTATAAGAGTGAGGACCTTTATATAGAGATATTACAACTTCATCAAGAACTTCTTTGTTAACCAAAAAATTACCATAGCTTATAGAATAACCAGTACAATCCTTTAATTTCTTTCCAGATTTAGACTCAAAAAATTTATCGGTTTTAGATATTGAATCCTTTCCTGATAATCTAATAATAGAAATTGCACCAGAACCAGGAGGGGAGGATAGAGCAATTATTGTTCCTTCATTATACATGATTAAATCTGTTTTGTAAAGGTTGCTCTATTTTTATGTTGATTATTTTCGTAGTTCTTCCAAAGTTGCTGAATAGCAGTATTTTCAATAAGTTCAGGGTTTGTTTCAACTTCTGTAATACCAAACTTATTATAGAATTTCTGTAGCTCGTTGAATAAAATTGCGATTACTCCCTTATTCTGAAAATCCGGTCTTACACCTATTAAATACAATGATCCTTTACTATTATAGTTTTTAGCATGTAAAAGCCTTAATTTTCCAATTAAGTCAACCTTACCTTTAATTTTCTTAAGTGCATTTGAAAAGGAAGGCATTGTGATGGCAAATGCAACAAGCTCATCATTCTCATCGGTAACACACTTAATAAAACCTGGATTTATATACTTTAAGAATCTATTCTTATAATAATCTATCTGATATTCCTGAATTGGAACAAAGGTTTGAAGATTATCATATGTTTTTCCAAGTAAATAAAACATTTGATCTACATAAGGAACAATCTGCTCTGTTGATGTGAAATTTAATTTCTTCAGATTATATCTTTTTAGAATCAAATCTGAAAACTTCTTTACTTTCTCTGGTGAATCATCATAATTTGCAATTTTAAGCTCATATTCAACCCATTCTGCTAGCTTACTATATCCATGGGATTTCATATGATCCTGATAGTAAGAGTAATTATACATTGTAATCATTGTATTTTTTTTCTCAAACCCCTTAATAAGCATTCCAGCCTTATCCATATTTGAGAATCCTACAGGACCTTCTATAAACTCAAGATTATACTTTGTACCTATTTCAATTACTTTTTCAAGTAAAGCTTTTGATACATTTTTATCATCTATAAAATCAAACCATCCAAACCTTACTTTCTTTTTCTTAAGATCTTTAATCTCAATCCAATTTATTAATGCTGCAATTCTCCCCACTATTTTACCATCTATGAATGCAAGGAAATAATGAGCAATTGCATTATTAAACACAGGATTTGTTTCTTTGTTTAAAATCTCTAGCTCTTCCTTTATAATAGGGGCAACCCAATATTTAGAGTCTTTATACAAGGTATGAGGGAACATGACAAATTTCTTTAATTCATCACTATTTATGACTTCTTTAATGGTAATATTTGAGTCAGATTTCATTTAAAAAGCAAGTTACCAATAAATAGTTATTTTTCAAGATTTGATTAAATTTGATAAAGGTGTAAACTATGAAGTTTTTATTGGCTTTTTTGACTATTTATCTAATAATTAGATATATAATTCCTTCTATCTTCAAAATGATATTTGTAAGTATATTTAAATCGGCTAATAAAAAGACAGATTTCAATAAATCCTCAAACTCAAAGAAGAGAAAAACAAATAATAAATATGGAGAATATATAGACTATGAGGATATCGATGAATAAAGTTTTAATTAGTAAATCTCTAATTCATTTATATACTGCAATTGGATTTGCTGTAATATCTATTATTTTCTATAGTCCACTTCTTGATGGCAAAAAATTATATCAATCAGATATAAATCAATATGAGGCAATGTCTAGGGAAATTCAAGAAAATAGAGAGAATATCTCAGATGAAGTATACTGGATAGATAATGCTTTTGGTGGAATGCCAACATTTCAACTAGGAGCAAAGTTTGCATATGATATTTTATCACCATTCCATCTTTTATTTAGATTCATTCCTAGACCTGCTCATACTTTATTTTTGTATCTCCTTACAATGTATATTCTTCTTATGGTATTAAAAATTCCATGGAGAATTGCTATTCTTGGATCAGTTGCTTTTGCTTTCTCTACTTACCTCCTGATTATTCTACAGGTTGGGCACAACACAAAAGCTCTTGCAATATCATATATTCCTCTAGTAATTGCTGGACTTGTACTTTTAAGACAGAATAAGCTATTACCTGGATTCTTAGTCAGCCTCCTTGGTATATCGCTACAAATAAGAGCTAATCATTATCAAATGACATATTATATGTTAATCCTATTAGCTATATATGTTATAGTTTACCTTATTGACTCATATAGAAAAAAAGATTTAAAAGAATACTTAAAATATATTGGAATATTCGCTCTAGCAGGAATATTATCATTGGGTTTAAATGCCCCAAATATTCTTTCTACATATGATTACTCTAAATATTCGACAAGATCTCAGAGTGAGCTTAAATTAAATCCTGACGGAACAGAGAAAGAACTCTCTACAGGTCTTGACTATGATTATATAACACAATATAGTTATGGAATTTTTGAGAGTATAAATCTTATTGCTCCAAGAGTTCAAGGTGGAGCATCCTCAGAAGACATTGGAAGAAACTCAGATTTGTATAAGTTTTTAGTTGATAATAATATTCCAAGAAAACAGGCAGATTCTTTTGTGTCATCAGTTCCAACATATTGGGGAGATCAACCAATTCTTGAAGCACCTGCCTATATAGGTGCATCAATATTTTTCCTTTTTATTCTATCACTATTTATAGTTAGAGGACCATTTAAATGGTGGCTATTGATATCATTCATAATATCATTAACACTTTCATGGGGTAAAAATTTTCCATTACTTACAAATTTCTTTATTGATTATTTCCCATTTTATAACAAGTTCAGAGCTGTTTCTTCAATTCAGGTAATTATAGAGTTTGCAGTACCATTCCTCTCAGTTATTGGTTTGCATAAATTTCTTAGTGATTTTAATATGAAGAATATAAATAAGACTTTTGTTTCCTTTACAGTCCCTTTAGTATTGTTATTTCTTTTTAAAGGTTCACTTTCATTTTCTGGTTTATATGATGATTATTATTCAAACGTATATGGGCCTGAAATTTTTAGAATGATTGTAGAGGAAAGACAGAATATTTTCAATAAGGATGTTATAAGAGCTATAATTATTGGAATATTACTGTTTGCAACACTCAGATCTTATAAATTAATTGGCAGAAACTTTACATTTCTTATTGTATTTGCAATTGTGTTTATTGACCTATTCAATGTAAATAAAAGATACATTGATAAAGAACTATTCATTGATAAATCATATAATACATATCAAATGACTGAGTTAGATAATGAAATATTACTCGATACAACTGATTATAGAGTTTTCAATGTTGCTTCAGGTCTTTCAAATGCAAGCAGCTCATATTTTCATAATTCTATTAATGGATATCACGCTGCTAAACTTAGAAGATTTCAAGAGTATTATGACTATTTATCTCTTCATGATAATGAGAAGCTATTCAATTCTTTAAATGTTAAATATCTGATAGCTAAAGATGAAAATAATGAAGATCAATTATATCAGAATCCTGATGCTCTTGGAAACGCATGGTCTGTTGACTCACTTATAACAGTTGATACAGCAGATGAATTAATGATCAAATTAAAAGATACTGATATTAGTAAACTTGCCTTATCTATAAACAATTCTCTTCCATCTTCTATTTCAAAAGTATATAACTCAGGTGATCTAGTTAAAATTAAAAAAACTAAAATCTCATCATCACACATTACTTATGAGTTTGAATCATTATCTGACCAGTTAATTGTGTTTTCAGAAATTTATTATCCATCTGGATGGGAAGTATATGTTGATGATGTAAAATCAGAATATTTTGATGTAAACTATATTCTTAGAGGTATGGTCGTTCCATCTGGTGTTCATAAAATTGATTTTTATTTTTCTCCTAGCATTGTAAAAACAGGTATAAATATTAGAATACTGACAATTATAATTACCTTTAGTTTAATCGTATACATGGTTTATAAGAACAATAAATGGGTATAGTAGTAAGGCAATCTTTTTTAAATTTAATAAGTATAGGGGTTGCTTTTATTATTGGAGCAGTTAATACTCTATATCTTTACCCAACATACCTGGGTAGTACTTTTCAAGGTCTTGTAATTGCACTTTTAGCAATATCAAACATCTTACAACCATTTTTATCTTTTGGAACACAGCATGCTGTTATTAGGTACTATTCTAAATACTCAAAAAAAAGAGAAAAAGACGGTCTTTTAACACTTTCAGTTTTAATTCCATTAATAATAATAATACTTTTTGTTCCACTGTTTTTCGCTTATTATGATGAAATAAGACAATATCTATTTCAAAGTGATCAAAGTCTATCAAAATATGCTTATGTTATTATATTCATAGCGATTTCAACTTCATTTTTTGAAGTTTTCTATTCATGGCTTAGAGTAAAACTTAAATCAGTATTTGGTAACTTTCTAAAAGAATTATACCCTAGACTTCTCATATCAATTCTTCTTGTTTCATACTCTCTGGGAATACTAAATTTTGAAGAGTTTATTTTATTTTTAATTTATGGTTACTATCTAAGATTAATAATTGTAGTTATTTATTCTTTCTATATTATCAAACCTAAAATTAATATTACTTTCAAAGATGATTTTGGAGAGATCTTTAAGTATTGTTTACTGATTTTTTTATCAGGAGCTGCATCAAGCATAATCTTAGATATTGATAAATCAATGCTTTCTTCCATTTTGACTGTCGAGAATGTAGCATACTATTCAGTTGCAGTTTTCATTGCAGCAGTTATTGAAATACCCGGAAGGGCAATGTTTCAAATATTAAGTCCTGTAGTAGCAGATGCAATTAATAAAAAGCATTTTAGAAAATTAGAAGGCCTACTTAAGAAAAGTTCCACTAATCTAGTTTTAGTAGCAAGCCTATTCTTTTTACTGATTAATTTAAACTTAGATGATTTTTATAACATGTTAAATCAGGATGGATATTCAATAGGTATTCCAATAGTAATTTTTGTATCTCTAGGTAAACTATACACAATGTCTATAGGATGTATTAATAATATTATTTCTAATTCAAAATACTATTATTATACATTTTGGTTCTCGCTGTTTTCTTCAATATTAGCTGTATTTCTGAATATATATCTAATTTCTGACTATGGTATCATTGGTGCTGCGTACGCAACTCTTATTGTCCTTGTAATAATGAATTCATTGAAGATATACCTAGTTAAGGTTAAATTTAACATGCATCCATACAGTAACGATACAATAAAAATTATCGTATTAAGTATCTTGACATATATTATATTTTCAAATCTTGAATTAGGCTTTCAGCCATTATTGAATATCATAATTAAGTCAAGCCTTATATTTATTTTATTTACTCTTTCTGCATATATTTTTAGGCTGAGTGATGACGTAAATATATTTATCGATAAGTTTAATAAGAACTGGTAGCTCTATCCAATCTTCTTTCTGAGATATTTACCGGTATATGATTCTTTGCTTTTAATTAAATCCTCTGGAGTTCCCATAGCAACAATATTTCCACCTTTATCTCCTCCTTCTGGGCCAAGGTCAATTACATAATCTGCACAGGAAATCATATCAAGGTTATGCTCTATAACAAGTATTGAATGCCCCATTCTAATTAGTTTATTAAAGGTGTTTAGTAGTTTTTTTACATCATGAAAATGCAGACCGGTGGTAGGTTCATCAAAAATGAAAAAGGTTTTATCAAGCTGATCTCCTTTTCCAATATAAGAGGCTAGCTTAATTCTTTGAGCTTCACCTCCTGATAAAGTATTAGAAGACTGACCTAAAGAGACATAACCAAGTCCTACTGATTGAAGGGGCAGGAGTTTATTGACAATTTTTGTTTGGTTATATTTTCTAAAAAATTGAATTGCATCATCAACAGTCATATTTAATAACATATCAATACTAACTCCATTATACTTAATTGAAGTAATCTCATTTTTAAACCTTTTTCCTTTACATATTTCACATTCAAGCTCTACATCTGCCATAAACTGCATTTCTATCTTTACAATTCCTTCTCCTTTACATTCATCACATCTTCCACCATCTGTGTTAAATGAAAAGAATTTCGATTTGAAACCCTTTGATACAGACTGAGGTATTTTTGAATATAACGTTCTAATGTCATCGTAAACTTTTAAATATGTTACAGGGTTTGAGCGAGAAGATCTTCCAATGGGGTTCTGATCAATAAACTGAACAGATTTGATTTTACTTAAATTACCAGTTAAATCAATGAACTTTCCTGGTTTATGAGAATAATCTCTAAAATAATTAAGTAATGCTGGATAAATTATTTTCTTAACTAATGTAGATTTTCCACTTCCTGACACTCCAGTAATCATTGTAAGACAGCCTAAAGGAATTTTTACACTTATGTTTTTTAAATTATTTTCTTGGGCACCATTGATATTTATAAAATATTCTGGTTTCTTTCTTTGGCTTGGATAATCAATTTTTTCAACTCCCCTTAAATATTTTGATGTCAGTGTATCTGAATCCAATAACTGATTAACTGTTCCCTGACCAACTATTTCACCTCCCAGGTTTCCTGCCATTGGGCCAATATCAACAATATGGTCAGCAGATAAAATTATTTCCTCATCATGTTCTACAACAATAACCGTGTTACCAATATCTTTTAAATTTTTTAAAATCTTTATAAGATTATCATTATCTCTTGAATGAAGACCAATTGATGGCTCATCAAGAATATATGTTGAGCCCACTAGACTACTTCCAAGAGAAGATGCTAGATTAATTCTTTGAGTCTCTCCTCCTGACAAAGTATTTGCTTTTCGGTTTAGTGTTAGGTATCCTAATCCTACATTATTCATGTAGTCAATCCTATTGTTAATCTCTTTTAAGATTCTAGCTGATATTTCTTTATCAGTTTTATTTATTTTAATGTCTTTAAAAAACAATCCAAGTTTATCAATAGGCATTGCTAATATTTCAGGTAAATTTTTACCATCTATTTTTACATGATAGGATTCTTCTCTAAGTCTACTTCCTCTACATTCATTACATAAAGTTTTACCTCGATATCTTGATAAAAGAACTCTATTTTGGATCTTATAATTTTTTTTCTCTAAGTATTTAAAAAATTTATTTACACCTGTGAAATGCTCATTTCCATTCCATAGAGTTTCAATTTCTTCTTTTGATAACTTATTATATGGTTTATATATAGGGAATTTGAAGCTATTGGCATTATTAATCAATTTCATGTAATACTTCCTTAAACCTGTTCCTCTCCAGGGAGCAATTGCATCATCATATACTGATAATGCTTTGTTAGGGATAACTAGTTCTTCATCAATTCCTATTGTTTCTCCAAATCCATCACAGTTTTTACATGCACCAAAAGGATTGTTGAAACTAAAGAGATGTATGGATGGTTCAATAAATTTTATACCATCCATTTCATATTTGTTAGAAAAAGTTACTTCTTTAACCTTCTCAATGTCATAAATAGAACAAACACCTTTTCCCTCGTAAAATGAAAGTTGAACAGAATCTGAAACTCTTGATTTGAAATCTTCGTCATGCTTTACCACTAATCTGTCAACAACTAGACTAAAATCTAATATTTCCTTTCCATTAATATCATTAAGATCTATTATTTCACCTTTCTTAAAAATTCTAACAAAACCTTGTTTCTTAAGTATTTCAATTCTTTCCTTTGACTTCTCTTTCGTTGATGAATCAATTGGTGACAAAAGCAGAAGCTTTGTCTTAGAATCAAAGCTTATTATCTTATCAACAACGTCAGATACTGAATCTTTTTTTACAATTTTATTTGAAATAGGAGAATATGTTTTACCAATTCTTGCAAATAATAGCTTTAAGTAATCATAAATCTCAGTCTTAGTTCCTACAGTTGACCTTGGATTTGATGTATTGATTTTTTGCTCAACAGCTATTGCAGGCGATATACCTTTTATGTAATCAACTTTTGGTTTATTTAACTTACCCATAAATTGACGTGCATATGATGATAAACTTTCTACATATCTTCTCTGTCCCTCAGCATATAAAGTATCATAAGCTAATGATGATTTGCCTGACCCTGATAAACCTGTAACTACTGTAAACTTATTTCTAGGTATTACAACATCAATATTTTTTAGGTTATGAAGCTTTGCACCTTTAATGATGATGTTATGTTTGGGGTCAATTTTAGATATATCTTTCATTAAGCCTTTAAAAAGGGCAAAATTACTTAATAAGTTTATTAATTATTGATTTCCTGCCAATAGTTTTTGTTATAATGTCATTATTAATATCCCATCCTCGCGCAGGGCAATATTCCCTTCCATAAAAGATTATCCTTAAATGGAGTTCATTCCATTTTTCTTTAGGAAAAATTCTTTTAGCATCTTTTTCAGTTCTTTCAACATTTTTTCCATTTGATAATCCCCATCTAAACATAAGCCTGTGTATATGAGTGTCAACTGGAAATGCTGGTTGTCCAAACCCTTGAGATACAACTACACTAGCTGTTTTATGGCCAACAGAGGGAAGTTCCTCCAACTTACTAATATCCTCTGGGACTTTACCATTGTATTTGTCAATTAATATTTTTGATAAATTCCAAATACCTTTTGACTTTGTAGGGGAGAGGCCAACAGGTTTAATTATCTCTCTAATCTCATCAATTGATAATTTGATCATATCATAAGGATTATCTGCCTTGTTAAATAGATTAGGTGTTATTTCGTTTACTTTCTTGTCAGTACTTTGTGCAGAGAGAAGAACAGCAATCATTAGAGTATAAGGGTCTTTATGATCTAAAGGGATTTCAAGGGTTGGATAAATTTCCTCAAGCTTATTTATTAGGAAATCAACTTTTTCTTTTAGTTTCATTTAATTACTTTTGAAAAAAAAAATTATGTTAAAAGTAGGCGATAATATACCAAATATAAATGTAACAACCCACAAGGGAGAAACTATTAACCTTGCAAATTTTAAAGGAAAGAAAGTTATCCTTTTCTTTTATCCAAGAGCAAATACCCCAGGTTGTACTGCACAAAGTTGTAATCTAAATGATAATTATTCTAAACTCACATCTCAGGGATATGAAGTTATTGGAGTAAGTCCTGACACTGTGGATAAGCAAAACAAGTTTGCTGATAAATTTGGATTCAAATATAACTTGTTAGCTGATGATTCTAGAGAATTAATTGATGCATATGGAGTTTGGGGAAAGAAAAAATTTAGAGGTAATGAGTATGAAGGAGTTCTTAGAACTACATTTATAATTGATGAAAACGGAGTTATTGAAAGAGTAATTGATAAGGTCAACACGAAAGGCCATTCTGATCAAATTCTTGATTAACTACTTATAACCAAACATCTTTTTCTTAATTATCAAATCGGAAACACCTTCTGGTAGTTTATCTTCCCATCCAGGAGTTTTATTCTTAATTTGTTTTAGTACGTCTTTTGAGAAAATACTGAGATAATCTTTGTTAAATTCTAAGTCACGAATCTTATCATTAACCTTGAAGTATTTATAAAATTCTTTCATGTTATCTTCAAGTTTTAAGTTATTAGAGTCGATTACATTGTCTTTTTGTTTATCTAATACTGGATATAGGTATATTTTCATGTTATTCTTGAAAATATTACCAAAAGCCTCCAATATTCCTCCTTTTACACCATCATAATATTTTTCATCAAAAATTTCTATAAGATTTGATACTCCCATAGTTAACCCTAGTTGTTTTTTTGTATAACTAGTTAAATATTTAACAAGCTTATAATACTCTGAAAAGTTTGAAATCATAACCATATGACCTAGTGAACATAATAATTTCGCTCGATCTAAATAGTCACTATCATCAATATCCCCTGTTGACCTTAAGTTAGAGAGGGTAATTTCAAGTAATACTATTGTATTCTCTTTCTTGACACCTTTTTCCTCTAAAAATGCTTCAAGAGATTTTTTAAACATTTCTTCATTCACTTTAGTTATTGGCCTATAGCTTCCTCTGAGTGTTAATATATTCTTTTTGTATAAAACTTGAGCAGGTAAGACATTAGTCCCTGTCTCATCAAAAACAACTGCATCAGTCATTCCTAGTCTGACTAGTTCAAGACTTATTAATCTATTGTCAACATCTTTAAAGAGTGGACCGTTAAAGTTAATAGTATCAATTTCAATTGATTGATCATCAATATGATCATATAAGTATTTCATCAACTTAAGTGGCTCATTATGCTTATAAAAAGCACCATAAATAAGATTAACACCCATTATACCAAGACTTTCCTGTTGAAGTTTAGCCTCGTTTTGATGAAATCTTAAATGAAGTTTAATTTCAGAATAGTCATCATTTGGGTCAGTCTGAAAACGAATACCCATCCATCCATGACCTTTAAATTTTTTTACAAAATCAATTGTAGCAACTGTATTAGCATAAACAAAAAAGAATTTATCTGGATACTCATCCCTCGAAATTCTTTTTTCTAGTAGATTCATTTCGTGGGAAAGCATTTTATCTAATCTATTCTGTGTAACATATCTTGAATCATCCTCCTTACCATATATACTATCACTAAAACTCTTGTCATAAGCGCTCATTGACTTAGCAATTGTTCCTGATGCAGCACCAACCCTATAAAAATGTCTAGCTACCTCTTGACCAGCACCAATTTCAACAAAAGTTCCGTAAATATTCTCGTTTAGATTTATTCTTAAAGACTTTCTTTGTAATGAAGGTCTTGATTCATAATCCTTATCCCCAGGAAGAATAATATTCATCAATTTTTTTATAAAATTACAAAGATTAAATTATAAAAAGAATAAATTATCATAGATTTATGTATGCTAAAAATAACTTTTTTAGGAACAGGTACTTCACAGGGTATTCCGGTTATAGGAAGTGATCATCCAGTATCTTTCAGTAAAGATCTGAAAGATAAAAGACTTAGATCCTCCATTTTAGTTCAATATGGTGATATTGCCTTTAATATTGACTGTGGACCTGACTTTAGACAGCAAATGTTGAGAACTGATTGTAAAAAACTTGATGCAATTATTTTCACTCATGAGCATGCTGATCATACATCTGGTATTGATGATACTAGACCATATTTTTTTAGACAGGGAAGTATTCCAATTTATCTTCATGAAAGAGTACTAAATTCATTAAAAGAAAGATTTGCATATGTTTTTGATCCAACTAATAAATATCCAGGCGCACCAGACTTTGATGTGAATCTAATAAATAAGGATAGTAACTTTCAGATTAAAGACTTAACAATAATACCAGTTGAATCTATGCATATGAAGATTCCAGTATTAGGTTTTAGAATTAATAATTTTGCATATCTAACCGATGTTAAGACAATCCATAAAGAAGAACTAGAAAAGTTAAAAAATCTTGATGTTTTAGTCATTAATGCTTTAAGGTTTGATCCACATCCATCACATTTGAATGTTGATGAAGCGATTGAAATTATCAATCAAATAAATCCAAAAACAACATATTTTACGCATATAAGTCATAATATGGGTTTCCATGAGGAGGTCTGTGAAAAGCTTCCAGCTAATGTAAGTCTTGCTTATGATGGATTAGTAGTTGAATTAGATTAAATACCTGTATCGTTAATCCAATTTATTAAGCTAATTAAGTTTTCTTGAGATATTGTATGACCAGAATCAAATTTATGATAACTCAAATCATTTTTTTTTGAAAGTTTTAATATATGATTATCAACTATACTTAAAGGAATAACATCATCTAAGGAACCATGTGAGCAATAGATTAGTCTATTTGTGTATGATTCTAGATCATTATTAAGGTAGCTAGGATGAATGAAAGAACTAATAGGAATAACTCTTCTAAAATTAGAGCTATTGTCTAGGCCTAATTTCCAACATATACTGCCACCCTGACTAAAACCTAAAATTGATACGTCTTCTTTATTTAGATTCTCTTTTTCGATTAATGAATTAATATTATTCATTATCATCTCAATACTTTCATTTATCTCTTTATATCTTTTATCTAAATTGTTCTCAAGTATATCTGAATAGTCTATATTAAACCATGAATATCCACCAAATGGAAGCCTTATTGGAGCATCAAAAGAAACTACAGTATATGATTTAGGAAATAACTGTTCGAGTGAAAATAAATCCTCTTTATTACTTCCATATCCATGAAACATAAAGATACTTGAGGGTTTTGAAGGCTTTTCAGATCTTCTTATCAGATACTCTAGATCCATAATTTATTTAATGTGGCTTTATTATTATTAATTGCCCCATAAACAATACCCTTTAGATTTTTATCTAAAAACGCACAGTTATTTGAAGATGAAAGTATATGATTTTCTGAAAAAACATAATTAACTTCTGGGTTAAAAATTGTCAAATCTGCCTTTGATCCAATTTCTATTGGACAATCTTCTATTTCAAAAACATCTTTTCTTCTTGTTAATATATCTATTGTCTTTTCTAATGTAAAATTATTGCATAGAAGACCAAATACACATTCTAAGGCAATTGTTCCGGGAAGTGCATCGTCAAAAACAACCTTTTTAAAATCATCATTAATAGGTTCATGCATGCTTGTAACAAAATCAATTGTCCCGTCAATTATTCCCTCTTTTAGTGCTTGTATATCAGAATTATCTCTTAGAGGAGGATTAAGTTTAAGATTAGTGTTGAAATCAATAATATCTTTATCACAAAGAGTAATATGAGTTAAACTTACACTAGATGTAATATCTAGATTTCTTTTCTTAGCATCTCTTATTAAATCTACTCCTTTTTTTGTGTTAACATATGGAATATGAAGTTTACCATTAGAATATTCCAAAATTTCAATATCTCTGAAAATACTTATTGATTCTGATATTGGAGGTACACCTTTTAATCCAAGTTGAGTACTGACTATTCCCTCGTTGATTACTCCATTTTCTGATAGAAATTTATCCTGAGAAAATGAAATTATTCTTCCGCCAAAAGTTTTGGTGTATTCTAGTGATATTTTAAGAAGTGATGAGTCATTAATTGACTGCTTATAATCCCCATATGCTACAGCTCCAGCAATCTTCATATCATACAATGGAGCTAAATCTTTACCGTTTGAATTATTAGTTAGACTACCAATTGGATATATCTGAGTAGTAGTATCAATCGATTTTCTTTTCAAGAATTCAATTGATGAATGATTATCAATAATTGGATCACAATTCGGATTTAAAAATATGGAAGTAAATCCAGATGATGCAGCTGTTTCTAATCCATTTGAAATAGTTTCCCTTTCTTCATATCCTGGCTCTCCAAAACTTACTGAAGTATCCATCCAGCCTCTTGAAACATGAAGGTTTTTAAGATCAATAATATTATTTGATTTAGTTTTGATGTTATCTGCAATGTCAACTATAACACCATCTTCGATCAGAATGTCTTTTATTTTGAAATTTAAATTACTCTTATTATCTACTATTGTTGTGCCTTTTAAGAGTATGCTCATTTAGAAAAGAATTTAACAAAATTAAATAAACTTATTAATTCAATGGAAAAAAAATCATTAAAAATTTTCATACACACCTAATCCAAATAAAGCAAAATCATATTTTACAGGGTCTTTTGGATCCATTTCTCTTAATTTTAAATTTATTTCTTCAACAGCTTTTGAATCGTTAATATTTCTTTTAAGTAGACCTAGGAGTCTTGCAATTCTTCCTGTGTGAACATCTAATGGAAGTGAAAGCTCTGATTTATCAATTTTATTCCATAAGCCAAAGTCTACTCCTTTTTCATTTGATCTTACCATCCATCTTAGAAACATATTAAATCTTTTAGCACTAGATCCATCAATAGGAGAGGGGAGGTGTTTTCTAGTTCTTATTGGATGATCTAAACTAAAGAATATCTCTTTAAAAGTTGAAATACGCTTCTGCAAATCATTTCCATTTGAATTGTTTGATAATATTTCTTCTAGACCGTTATAATCTTTATAAATCCTTTTTAAGGAGACAATGAAATAATTTAAATCAGTAGAATTAAAAGTTCTATGGATTGAATCTCTTTCTTTATATAAGTCTTTATTAGTGTGATTTAAAATAAAATCAAAAGGCGAATTATCCATGAATTCGATAATTTTCTTTGCGCTATTAATAATAGATTTTCTATTTCCCCATGAAATTATGGATGTAATAAATCCTGATATCTCTATATCTTCTTTCTTAGTAAAAGAGTGAGGTATTAAAATAGGATCATCTTTAATAAACTCCAGACTTTCATATTGATAAGATTTTTCATCTAGAAAATCTTTCAAATCTGGAATATTAAACTTTGATTTTACCATCAACTATTTGAAGTTTTCTGTCACACTTTTTAGCGTTTTCTGGATTATGAGTTACAATTACAATAGAACAATCATAATCATCTCTAAGTTTATAAAATATATCAAATAAAATCTTTGAATTTATTGAATCAAGATTACCTGTAGGTTCATCAGCAAAAATAATCTTTGGGTTATTTATCATCGCTCGAGCTATTGCAGCTCTTTGCTTTTCACCTCCAGAAAGTGTATTTGGTTTTTTATTTTTTAATTTACCTAAACCAAAATAGCTAATTAGGCTATTTGCATTGTCAGCTACTTTACTATCATTTTTAATCCATCCAGGAAGACAAATATTTTCCATGACATTTAGTTCTGGAATTAACTCATGGAACTGAAATACAAATCCAATCTTTGTATTTCTAAGTTTGGACAAATCAGCATTACTTAGATTAAAAATATTTTCTCCATCAATAATTAATGATGAATTAGTGTTTTCATCTGGTTTGTCAAGTGTACTAAGTATATTTAATAAAGTAGTTTTACCTGCACCAGAAGAACCTGATATTGCAATAATTTCAGATTTTTTTATTTCAATATCAATATCATCAAGAACTTTCCTGCCTTGAAAACTTTTTGAAATACCTTTAGCTGATAGCAATAATTCCATACTTTTACAATATAAATCTTTTAGTTTAAAATCTAAAAATGAATAGTAGTATATATTTAGGAGGTGGATGTTTTTGGTGTATTGAATCGGTATTTAAAAAAGTTAATGGAATTACATTCACATCACCTGGATATATGGGTGGTAAAAATGATAATCCCACTTATGAAGAAGTTTGTGAGGGGTATACAAATCATGTTGAAGTAGTTGAATTACAGTACGATCAAACAATAGATTTAAACCAAATTTTAAATATTTTTTTCACTGTCCATGATCCTACATCTATTAATAGACAAGGTGCTGATGTTGGAACTCAGTATAGATCTGCTATTTTTTGCAGACCAGAAGAAAGGTCATCTATTGTAAATTTTATTCAAGAACTTGAAAGCCAAGGTATTTTTAAAGATAAGATTGTAACAGAGGTTAATGATATTCAAAAGTTTTTTGTAGCTGAGGATTATCATCATGATTATTTTACAAAAAACCCTGAAAATTCATACTGTCAGGCAGTGATTAATCCAAAATTAAATAAGTTGAGATCTTCATTTTTAGGGTTAATCTCTGAATAAGAAACCCAAGCCAAATAGTTTCAAAAACTTTTTTACAAACTTGAAGAAGAAGTTAAACTGAAAAAAAACAAACCCAAAGAACAACAAAAGCACTTGGTAAATTGGCATAATTATAACGAGCTGTAGAATAAACTTTAAGAAACCATTCATCTCAATTTCTCCAAACAGAAAGTCAGTTGTAGGACCAGATATAGCAGCGCTTGTAGATCCTGTAATAGCAAAGACAATTAGGATAATTACTAATTGAAAATTAGATTTTATACCCCATTTTCCTTTAAGTTTTTTCATTAATTTAAAATCTCGTTAATCTTTTCGGCAAGTTCAACTCCAATTCTGTCTTGAGCTTCACCAGTTGCAGCACCTATATGAGGGGTAAGTGAGACATTTGAATTCATTAATATCTTTATACTAGGATTAGGTTCATTTTCAAAAGTATCAACACCTGCAAAAGAAATTTTACCTGACTCCAGATTTTTTAAAAGTTCTTCTTCATTAATTATTCCTCCTCTAGATAAATTTAATAGTCCAACACCATCTTTCATCTTGGCAATTTCCTTTGAATCTATAATATACTTGTCTGATGCAGGAATATGTACAGAAATAAAATCAGAGTTTTCTAGAACCTCCTCAAATGCTGATGAAGTCATATTAAATGAGATATTCTGACCATCAAAGAACTCAATCTCTAGTGATGCTTCATGAATAAATTTATCAAAAAAAACAACTTCCATTCCAATACCAATTGCAATCTTTGCAACTTCTTGACCAATTCTACCAAAACCAATAATACCTATTTTTTTACCAGCTAATTCTCTACCAGCAGCATATGATTTTTTAAGTTCTTTAAACTTTGAGTCACCATCTAGAGGCATGCTTCTATTGGATTCATGAAGAAACCTTACACATCCAAATAGATGAGAAAAAACTAGTTCAGCTACTGATTTAGATGAAGCTGCTGGAGTGTTTATGACATTAATATTTTTGGATTTAGCATATTCTACATCAATGTTATCCATTCCAACTCCACCTCTTCCAATTATCTTAAGACTTGGACAATTATCAATAATATCTTTTCTTACCTGTGTTGCACTTCTAACTAATAAGGTTGAAATCGAGTTTTCATTTATGTAATTAACAAGTTGATCTTGTGCAACTGTTGTTAAATCAACATTAAACCCATATTCCTCTAGTTTGTTTTTTCCAGATTCAGAAATTCCATCATTAGCAAGTATATTCATATTAATTAAATTTTGATTCAAATTCTTTCATACAACTTATTAGAGTTTTAATACTTTCAATATCTAGTGCATTGTAAATAGAAGCTCTGAAACCTCCTACAGATCTGTGTCCATTAATTCCAGAAATATTATTATCGGAGCATATACTTTTAAATATGTCAGCATCATAACCATCCGCTAGATTAAATGTAGCATTCATATGACTTCTATCATTAATATCTGAAAATCCAACAAAACATTTATTCCTATCAATTTCATCATATATCAACTTGGATTTTTCTAAATTTTTTTTCTCAATACTTTCTAAACCTTCAGATTTAATATGTCTTAAATTAATCAATACAGAAAAAATTGAGAAAACAGGTGGAGTGTTAAATGAACTATCCTTGTCTATATGAACCTTGTAGCTTAGCATGGAAGGCACATCTCTTTTAATCATATCTAATAACTGGTTTTTAATTAAAACCATAGTAACCCCTGCAGGACCGAGATTCTTCTGAGCACCTGCATATATTAAATCAAATTTTGAAAAATTAATATTTCTTGAAAAAATATCAGAACTCATATCAGCAAATAAAGGAGAGGTAGTTTCTGGGAATGAATTAAATTGAGTGCCAAATATTGTATTGTTTGATGTAATGTGAACATAATCAAAACCATCATTAATTGTTGATATACTAGGTATATATTTGAAGTTTTTATCTGCAGAAGATGCAATTTCAGATACATCTCCAAACATTTTTGCTTCTTTAATAGCTTTTGTTGACCAACTTCCGGTATTTACATAAGCTGCTTTATTATTTAAAAAATTATAAGCTACCATTAAAAATTGCATGCTTGCACCTCCTTGAAGAAAAAGACAAGAATAATCATCTTTATTTAATGAGGCAATATCAAGTGAAATAGACCTTGCCTCATCCAATACTTCAATAAAATCTTTGCTCCTGTGAGAGATTTCTAATATTGATAACCCAGTGTTATTAAAATCATTTATTGCTGATGAGGCTTTTTCAAAAACTATATTAGGTAGGATTGAAGGGCCAGCACTGAAATTATGTACTTTATTTTTCATAAATCAATGCAAATATCTAAACTCTGTGTTAATAACCAATAATAGACAATTTTAAATTATGTAAAAATTGTTAACAAAGATTAAACAAATGATGTTATTTTTGCACAAAATAATATGGCAATAATAATAACAGATGAATGTATAAATTGTGGGGCTTGTGAACCTGAATGCCCAAATAATGCAATTTATGAAGGTCAAGAATCCTGGGATTACACTAAGGGTACTAGTTTAAAAGGTGATGTAGTTTTACCTAATGGTAAAAAGGTAAACTCAGAAACTATAAACTCACCAATATCAGATGAAGTTTATTTCATCGTTCCTGATAAATGTACTGAGTGCATGGGATTTCATGAAGAGCCTCAATGTGCAGCTGTTTGTCCTGTTGATTGCTGTGTGCCTGATGAAAATAATGTTGAGACAGAGAAAGAACTCTTGTCAAAACAGAAATTTATGCATGAATAATTAATGAAAGTAGGAATTGTAGGATTACCCAATGTAGGTAAATCAACTCTTTTTAATTGTCTATCTCAAAATAAAGCTCAAAGCGAGAATTATCCATTCTGTACTATTGATCCAAATGTTAGTATTGTTAATGTTCCTGATAAAAGATTAGATACTCTTAACAAACTTATAAGCCCAGAAAAGTTAATTCCCACAACTGTTAAAATTGTTGACATCGCTGGTTTAGTTAAAGGTGCAAGTAAGGGTGAAGGTCTTGGAAATAAATTTTTATCAAATATCAGGGAAACAGATTCTATAATTCATGTTTTAAGATGTTTTGACGATCCAAATATAGTTCATGTAGATGGAAAAATTAATCCATTGTCTGATAGAGAAGTAGTAGAGTATGAGCTTATAATGAAAGATATTGAAATTGTAGATAAAAGGTTAGATAAAATAAAAAAAACACTAAGATCAGGTGGTAATGAAGCAAAAAAAGAAATTGAAATATTAGAAAGAGTCAAATTATCACTAGAAAGAACTAAAGTTAATTTAGATGATTACTCTGAAGATGAATTTAAAGATTTTATAAAACCTTTGGAACTTATTTCTTTTAAGCCAATCCTTTATGTATGTAATGTCGGAGAGTCAGATGTTGTTGATGGTAATGATTACGTTGAAATGGTAAAAAAGGAAGTTCATGATAAAAGTTCAGATGTTATAATTGTTTCTGCTAAGATTGAATCTGAAATTAATGAACTGGATTCTTTAGATGAGAAACAGATGTTCCTTGATGACTTGGGCCTGAAAGAATCAGGGTCAAATAAATTAATCAGAGCGTCATATAAATTATTAAATCTCCATTCTTATTTTACTGCTGGAGAGAAAGAAGTTAGAGGATGGACAATTAAAATTGGAGATTCTGCTTATGATGCAGCAGGTCAAATTCACACTGATTTTCAGAAAGGATTTATTTGTGCTGAAGTTATAAGTTATAATGATTATATAGAATTAGGTTCTGAGCTAAAAGTTAAAGAAGCAGGTAGAATGAGACTTGAAGGAAAGGAATATATTGTTTCTGACGGTGATATAATGCACTTTAGATTTAACATTTAGTATATTTATAAAAATGGCTAATACATCAAATTATACAGAAGAAAATATAAAATCATTAGACTGGAGAGAGCATATTAGGCTCAGACCAGGTATGTATATTGGTAAGTCTGGTGATGGCTCTTCCTCTGATGATGGAATATATGTTCTTCTTAAAGAGATTATTGATAATTGTGTAGATGAATTTGTAATGGGTGAAGGAAAAGTTATTGATATTAAAATTGATGAAGATATTGTTTCTGTAAGGGATTATGGAAGAGGTATACCAATAGGAAAAGTAGTTGATGTTGTATCAAAAATGAATACTGGAGGTAAATATGATACGAGAGCATTTAAGAAATCTGTTGGACTTAATGGTGTTGGAACAAAAGCTGTAAACGCATTATCCTCTTCTTTTAAAGTTTTATCAACAAGAGATGGTAAAAGTAAATCTGCCGATTTTGAATTGGGCGTATTAGTTAATGAGGCGATGAATAACTCAGAGGATAAAAACGGAACATATGTAGAGTTTTCTCCTGATAAGTCCATTTTTAAAAACTACAGATATAGGTTGGAATATGTAGAAAAAATGATAAAGTTTTATGTATATCTTAACCCTGGACTTACTATAAAACTTAATGGTGGTAAGTTTGTTTCAGACTCTGGTTTAAAAGATTTAATTGAAGATCAGTCTAATACTCAAGATTTTTTATATCCAATTATTCATTTAAAAGGTGATGATATTGAAATAGCTATAACTCATTCAAAAACTCAATACAGTGAAGAATACTACTCTTTTGTTAATGGTCAATATACTGTCCAGGGTGGGACACATCAAGGAGCATTTAGAGAAGCACTTGTTAAAACAATCAGAGAGTTTTATGGTAAGAACTATGATTCATCAGATGTAAGAAAGTCAATAATATCAGCAATTAGTATTAAAGTAATGGAGCCTGTTTTTGAATCTCAGACTAAAACTAAATTAGGATCAACTGAAATGGGTAAAGGACTAAAGTCAGTAAGAGTTTTTATCAATGACTTTATTAAGAAAAATTTAGACAATTATTTACATAAACACCCTGAAATTGCAGATTCTATACAAAGTAAAATAGTTCAAGCTGAAAGGGAAAGAAAAGAGTTGTCGGGTATTAGAAAACTTGCCAGGGAAAGAGCAAAAAAAGCAAACCTTCACAATAAGAAACTAAGAGATTGTAGAGTTCATTTAAATGAGTTAAAAAAATCAAATAGACTTGACTCAACAATTTTTATTACAGAGGGTGACTCAGCAAGTGGATCTATAACAAAATCAAGAGATGTAAATACTCAAGCTGTATTTAGTTTAAGAGGTAAACCCCTTAACTCATATGGAATGACAAAAAAAATTGTATATGAAAATGAGGAGTTTAATCTTTTGCAGGCTGCTCTAAATATTGAGAATAGCATGGAGGATCTTAGGTATAACAATATTGTTATTGCAACAGATGCAGATGTTGACGGAATGCATATTCGACTTTTGATTATAACTTTTTTCTTACAATTCTTCCCTGAGTTAATAAAGAATGGCCATCTCTATATACTTCAAACACCAATTTTTAGAGTTAGAAATAAGGAAAAAACTCATTATTGTTACAGTGAATCAGAGAAAAATGAAATTTTAAACTCATCTAATGGTAAGTTTGAAATAACTAGATTTAAAGGTCTTGGTGAAATTTCTCCTGATGAATTTAAAAACTTTATCGGTGATGACATTAAGTTAGACCCTGTAGTTATTGACCACTCAACTACAATTGAGAATCTTTTAAGCTTCTACATGGGTAAAAACACTCCAGATAGACAGCAATTTATTATCGAAAACCTCAAGGTTGAACTAGATCTTATAAATGATAATCCTGATGAGTGATTTAAATGATAATATAAATATAGAAGATTCAAATTACCTCACTAAAGTTGGAGGTATGTATAAGGAATGGTTCCTTGATTATGCTTCCTATGTAATTCTTGAAAGAGCTGTTCCTGATTTAATGGATGGTCTAAAACCAGTTCAAAGAAGAATTCTTCACTCAATGTTTGATTTAGAAGATGGAAGATATAATAAAGTTGCAAATATTGTTGGTCACACTATGCAGTATCACCCTCATGGAGATGCAAGCATATCTGACGCAATTGTTCAAGTTGGGCAAAAGGAGTTACTTATTGACATGCAAGGGAATTGGGGTAATATATATACTGGCGATAGAGCTGCAGCCTCTCGTTATATTGAAGCAAGATTATCAAAATTTGCACTAGAGGTTGTTTTTAACCCAAAAACAACTAATTGGCAGCTTTCATATGATGGTAGAAAAAAAGAGCCAATTCATTTACCAGTAAAATTTCCATTATTGTTAGCTCAAGGTGCTGAGGGTATTGCTGTAGGACTTTCTACCAAAATACTACCTCATAATTTTAATGAACTAATTGATGGAAGTATCAAATACTTGAAAGGAAGAAGTTTTAAACTCTTTCCTGATTTTCAAACTGGTGGTAGCATAGATGTTTCAAATTATAATGATGGAAATAGAGGAGGTAGGGTTAAAGTTAGGGCAACTGTAGAGAAGTACGATAAAAATACTATAGTTATAAAAGAGATACCTTATGGTACTACTACAGCATCATTAATCGAGTCAATAATTAAAGCTTCTGAAAAAGGTAAAGTTAAAATCAAAAAAATTGAAGATAATACCTCGGCTGAAGTTGAAATATTAGTTTACTTGCCATCTGGTTCGTCGATTCAAAAAACTATTGACTCATTATTCGCATTTACTCAATGTCAAGTGTCTATATCACCTTTATGTTGTATTATTTCAGACAATAAGCCTCAATTTTTAGGTGTACGAGATATCTTAAAGATATCTACAGACAATACTAAAGATCTACTTAAGAAAGAACTGGAAATTCAATTAGATGAACTAGAAAATCAATGGCACTCTATATCACTTGAAAGAATATTTATAGAGAATAGAATATATAGAGATATTGAGGAAAAGACAACATGGGATGAGGTTTTGTCCACTATAGACTCTGGCTTGGATCCATTTAAAAGTAAATTAAAAAAAGATGTTACAGTTGATGATATTAAAAAACTAACTGAAATTCCAATTAGAAAGATTTCAAAATTTGATCTAGATAAAGTTAAAGACAAGCTTAATAGTATCGAAGTAAATATAGAAGAGGTAAAAAATAACCTTAATCATCTTGTTGATTTCACTATACAATATTTTACACATCTAAAGAAACATTATGGAAAAGACAGAAAAAGAAAGACTATAGTTGATGAGTTTGATGAGCTAGATAAGAAAACTATATCAATTAAAAATTACAAACTATACGTTAATAAGGCTGAGGGATTTGTTGGTACATCTCTTAAAAAGGATGAATTTGTTTGTGATTGTTCTGACCTTGATGACGTTATTGTGTTTACATCTGATGGTATTATGAAGGTTGTTAAAGTTGATAATAAGTTATTTCTGGGAAGAGATATTTTACATGTATCACTTTTTAATTCAAAATCTAAGGAGACCGTTTATAATCTTATTTATAGAGACGGTAAAAATGGCACTTCATATATGAAAAGATTTAAGATATCAGGTGTTATCAGAGATAAGGACTATAATCTTACTCAGGGTAAAGAAGGCTCTGAAGTCTTATACTTTTCAGAAAACAGTAAAGATGAGGCAGATGTAGTTAATGTATATCTTAGAAAACGTGCTTCTCTTAAAAAACTAAAATGGGAAGTTGATTTTGCTGATCTAACTACTAAGGGGAGAGATAGTAAAGGAAATATCGTAACTAAATATAATGTTAGGAAAATTTCTTACAAGGAAAAAAATAAAATAGGCGAAAAGATTAAGAAGATAAAACAGATTGAGGTAAATGATGAGCAAGAGGTTAAGTCAAATGATGATGAGACTCAAACAAAGTTTGAGTTTTAATCGGATATTTTATTGACAGTACCTCTATTTACTTTTTGAGGATTATTAACCTGAGAATATTCAAAATCATATGAATTTCCAACGGTTCTTAAAATTTTAATTCTTATAGGCCTTCTTTCTTGATTAGTCTTAGGATTAATTTTTGTTAGTATAAATTCACATTCATTAACCCATCTAATTGTAGATGAATCTTTAACACCTTTAAACTGCTCTATTTCATAATTATCAGTTCTAATAAATGTTGATTTAACAATAGAATCATTAATTGAAGTACTGAATTCAAAGGATCCAGTTCTAAATTCTATGCAATCTCTTTCTACATTATAGCATGATATAAACAGAAATGAGAGTATTATTACTTTTTTCAATCCTTTAACTTATCAATTTGTTCAAATTTATTGTTTTCGTAAATAAGAATAATAGATTTTATGTTATTATTAGAATCTTTAACAGAATCTTTTGAAGTTTCCTTATTTAGATCATCAAATAGATTGTTTAACGGCTCTGTGGGTATTTCTTTATCACTTTTATAGCCAAATATTAAATAATCTGTAGATATATCCTCAAAAATCTCTGATATTTTAATAATTACATCTAAACTAGGATTGTTTCTTTCAGAGAGTAGGTGAGAGACGGATGATTTGGGAATGCCAATTTTTTCAGCAAATTCTGAATTGCTAAGATTATTATCTGATATAATTTTTTTTATCCTATTGAGTATATTTTTTTTATTCATTTATTACTCTATTTATATTATATAAAATATTGATTTACAACATATAACATTTATATAATTCACAATTGTAAACTAAGAAACATTTGTAAATTTAAATAAAAAATTCGCAATAAAATCAAAGTTTTTAAAAAATGTGTACGGATATTTCAATGAAAATGAAGAAAACGTTAGAAAAAATTTAATATTTTAGTAGAAATTCCAAACAAAATGAAAAAATTAGACGACGTTGATAGAAAAATTCTAGATATTTTAATAGATAATACAAGAACTCCTTTCACTGATATAGCTAAAAGACTACTTATTTCAGCGGGTACAGTACATGTGAGGGTAAAGAAAATGGAAGATCTTGGGATAATCAAAGGTTCCTCTTTGACATTAGACTATAAATCGTTAGGCTATAACTTTATTGCGTATGTAGGTGTGTTAATTGATAGATCAAGGAGAACTTATGAAATAATTGAAGAGTTAAAGAAAAAGCCTTATGTGACTGTAGCTCATATTACTACTGGTAAATACAATATTTTTTGTAAAATTAGGGCTAAGGGAACAGAGCATGCCAGAGAGATTATATTCTCAATTGATGATGTAGAGGGAGTATTAAGAACCGAAACCATGATATCATTAGAAGAGAGTATAAATGATAAGAAAAGATTAATGAAAAATATTTTTCAGGAGCTTTAATTAATTACTGTAGTAGTCAAATGCTTCAATAAAAATATCATACCCAACCTTTTGATCAATGACAGGCGCTCCAACTTTATCTAAAAGAACGAAGTTAACAGATCCTTTATCATTCTTTTTATCAAAAATCATAAGATCATAAATACTTTTTAAGTCACCATGTGTTAGGCTAATTTTACTAAAATAATTTAATGATACTTCTTTTAGTTTATCTACTGTATCAAGAGAGAAATCATTTAGTTTGTTTGATATATACAATTCAGTTATAAGACCTATTATTACAGCTTCACCATGTTTTAAATTATCTAGACTATTGGATAAATGTGAATAGGATTCAATTGCATGTCCAATTGTATGCCCAAGATTTAGAACCTTTCTTGAATTAGATTCATATTTATCAATTCTTACAATTTGATTCTTTATATCTGAATACTTACTAATAATGAAGTCAACATCATTAAAAAAATCAAGCTTTATTAATGACTGAAAGCTTAGATCGCTTAAATCTGTTAAAAAACTATGCTTGAATATTTCAGCATATCCATTTAAATATTCTTCTTTAGAAAGAGTCTTGAGATAAACAGAGTCTAGTATTACATCCATCGGCATACTAAACACTCCTATTTGATTTTTTAAACTCAAAAAATCGATTCCAGTTTTTCCACCATGTGCCGCATCTACCATGCCAAGTAAAGTTGTAGGAACATTTATAAATTCTATTCCTCTTAAATAGGTTGACGCAACAAAACCACCAATATCAGTTAGTACACCACCCCCTAAATTTATTATAAGTGATTTTCTGTCTGCTTTTTGTGAATTTAATTCTTTCCATATATTAATGCATGTATCAATATTCTTATTTTCCTCACCTGATTTGATAAGTATTTTCTTAAAATTATTTATTTCAGATTTATTGATAAAAATCTCAAGGCAATACTTATCCGTGTTTTCGTCTACAAGTAAAAAAACACTACTAAAATCTTTAGATTTAATCTTTTCTTTTAGTAATGAATATTGATCGTTTTTCATTAATTTATTTTGATTAGATTTATGCAAAATTAGGTATTTATTTTATGCTTTTAGATAATACAAAGAATGGTTTCATACTTAAATCAAATTTTGAATTAAAAAAAGCTTACTTTCTTTTCAAAGTTATATCTAGCAGAACACTTACAAATTTTGGTAAAAATATACTAGAACTTAGTTTAAAGTTAAAATTACCAGTTTTATTTATTGTTAGAGCTACTGTTTTTCGTCAATTTTGCTCAGGAGAAAATTTTCAAGAATCATTTAAGATAGTAAAGAAACTTAATGATAAAAACGTTAAAAGTTATCTTCATTACTCTGTTGAAGGACTAGAGAATGAAAAAACTTATGATAACTCTTTAAAAGAAGTGATTAGGTCAATAGAGTTTGCTGCTTCAAAAGATATATTAGATTTTACTGTTTTTAAACCAACTGCTATTGCTAGCTCTGACATACTTAATAAAGTTACAGAAGAAAAAGAATTATCAGATTTTGAGAAAGGTCTTTATGATAGGATAGTTGATAGATTTGATATTATATGTAAAACAGCTTTTGAAAATCAAATTAAAATTTTAGTTGATGCAGAAGAATCATGGTTTCAAGGTGCAATTGATGATATTGTTTTAAGTATGATGATTAAATATAATCAACACAACACAATTGTTTTTAATACTTCTCAAATGTATAGACATGATAGGTTAAACTATTTAAATCAATTAAAGAAACTTTCTATTGAAAATAGCTTTCATATTGGTATTAAACTTGTAAGGGGTGCTTATATTGAGAAAGAAAATAAAAGAGCTAAAAAACATAATTATAAATCTCCTATATGCGGATCCAAGGATGCTACTGATGTTAATTTTAACGAAGGAGCAAAGTTTATATTATCAAATCTTGACAATTTTTCACTTTTTTGTGGCTCCCATAATGAGAAAAGCATATATGGTATTTTGGATATAATGAAAGTAGGTAAGATGCAAAAGAATAATCCAAAAATATGGTTTGGTCAACTTTATGGAATGAGTGATAACATATCATTTAATCTAGCTGAAGAAGGTTATAATGTAATCAAATACCTCCCTTTTGGGCCTATAAAGCAGGTAATTCCTTATTTAATTCGTAGAGCAGAGGAAAACACTTCAGTAAAAGGTCAGACTTCGAGAGAACTTCAGCTTATCATGAAGGAACTTAAAAGAAGAAGATCTAATTAATCTTTATAGTTGCTTCATTCTCGCAATTAATTACATTTATATTAAAATCTCCTGATTTAATATAATAAACACCACAAGGCTTTTTGTTAGGTTCACTTTTATTAAAGATTACCTTTCCACTATTAAGAATTTCAATTAACTCTTCTTGATTAAAAAAAGCTTCACTCTTTGAATCTATAATTAATTCTTTCGATGTTATATTGTCAATTACACGAGCATTAGGAGCATAATTACAAGATGCTCTTTTACCATTTAGAATAAAAAACAGAAAAATAATTCCAATAATAAACCCTGTAGAGTAGTAGTATAGTCTTTTTAAAAAATTCATTTTATTTTTTCAAGTATTCTTAAATCACCATTTTCGATGATATTGAATTTATTATAATCTTCACCAATCATATTCTCAATGATCTCTCCCCATTCTATAAAACATAAATTTCCTGATTCCAGGTATTCAAAGAATCCAATTTCTTCTAACTCCTCAATTTTATTTATTCTATATAAGTCCATATGATATATCAAATCTGTACTTTTAGTTTTATACTCATTAATTATGGAGAATGTAGGACTTGATATATTATCAATTACATTTAGACCTATTAAAATTTGCTTAATTAATGTAGTTTTGCCAGCACCCATTTCCCCACTAATTAAAACAATTTTATGGTTAAAGTTCTGAGTAACTTTTAATGATATTTCTTTCAGCTGATTTAATTGATATTTAATCTTCATAAAAAATATACTAATTTAAGCATTTCACATAATTTTTTAATTTTGCAGATATGAATTTTACAGCTGGGCAGATTGCTGATCAATTGAATGGAACTGTGGTTGGCAACAGAGATGTTGTTATAAATACTTTATCTAAGATAGAAGAGGGAAAAAAAGGCTCTCTTACATTCTTAGCTAATCCAAAGTATACTGAATATATATATTCTACAGATGCCTCTGCTACAATTGTATCAAATGATTTTAAACCTACAGAAAAAACAACAACTACACTTATTAAAGTTAAAGACCCATACTCTTCATTTACTAAAATTTTAGAGCTATTTAATGATGATAAATCTAAAAAACCTGGAATTAGTGATAAATCAGATATTGATAAATCATCAATTATTTCAAATAGTTCATATGTTGGTTCTTATACAACTATTGGAAAAAACTCTGTAATTGGTAATGATTGTGTTATTTATAGTCAAGTATTTATAGGAGATAATGTAAAAATTGGAAATAATTGTAAGATTTATCCAGGAACAAAAATTTTAAATGATACAACAATTGGTAATAGTTGTATTATACATTCAAGCTGCTCAATTGGTTCTGATGGGTTTGGATTTGCTCCAAACGATGACGGTACATATAAAAAAATACCTCAGACTGGTAATGTAGTTATTGGAAATAATGTTGAAATTGGTTCTAATTCTACTATTGATAGAGCTACTATTGGGTCAACAATCATAAATGATGGTGTAAAACTTGATAATCAGATTCAAATTGCTCATAATGTTGAAATTGGTGAAAACACTGCTATAGCAGCCCAATCAGGTGTCGCCGGCTCTACAAAAATTGGTAGAAATTGTATGATTGGTGGTCAAGTAGGAATAATTGGTCATTTAAAAATTGGAGATAATGTTAAAATACAAGCTCAAGCTGGTGTAACATCTGATGTAGAAAGTAATGCTCGAATAACTGGTACTCCTGCAATTTCATATATGAATTATAACAAATCATATATTCACTTTAAGAATTTACCAGAAATTGTTAAAAAAATAGATAAGAAAGATTAATGATTAGAAGAACTGTACCCCAAAAAACTATTTCAAAAGAAACAAAGCTGAGTGGAGTTGGTCTCCATACTGGTGAACATGTTAATATAACATTTAAACCAGCTCCAGCTGATACAGGATTAGTGTTTGTCAGAGAGGATATTAAAGGGGACAATCTTATAAACGCTCATATTAAATATATATCCAATACTGATAGAGGTACAAATCTAGATAATGGTGCATTTAGAATCCATACGTGTGAACATGTTTTAGCTGCTATTACTGGTCTAGAAATAGATAACTGTTATATATGCCTTGATGGTCCTGAGGTTCCAATAATGGATGGCTCTTCAAAATTCTTTATTAATGCCTTAGAAGAAGCTAAAATTGTTGAACAGAATGTATTAAGAGAGGAATTTTTTCCATCAGAATCAATTACATACGAATGTGAAGATTCTGGTAGTAAAATCTCAATTATACCAGATGATAATTATAAGGTAAATACAATAGTTGATTATAAAACTAAAGTTTTAGGTGAGCAAGAGGCATCAATCAATCATATTAGTGAGTTTAAAAAAGAGATTTCATCAGCAAGAACTTTTAGTTTTCTTCATGAACTAGAAACATTGCTTGAAAATGGTTTAATTAAAGGTGGTGATCTAAACAACGCAATAGTATACGTAGATAAACCTTTAGCAGAGAGTAATATGGATATATTAAAGAAGGCTTTTAATAAAGATTCTATATCTGTTACACCTAATGGTATTTTAGACAACTTGAATCTTCATTATCCTAATGAAGCAGCAAGACATAAATTATTAGATGTAATTGGAGATTTGGCTTTAATTGGAATGAAAATTAGAGGAAAAATTATAGCTGAAAAACCAGGTCATTCAATAAATGCTAAATTTGCAGAAAAAGTCTCTGAAGTGATTAAATCGGATAGAAAGAATACATTACCCAAAATTGATTTTAATAAAAAGTCATTAATGGACTCTAATCAAATTATGAAGGTTATTCCTCATCGTCCTCCGTTTTTATTAATTGATGAGGTTCTTGAGATATCTGAATCTCATGTAATAGGTTTAAGAAGGGTAGAGAAAAATGAATCATGGGTAGAAGGACATTTTCCTGGTGCACCAGTAATGCCTGGTGTACTTCAGGTTGAGTTCATGGCTCAGGCTGGTGGAGTACTAGTACTTAACACAGTTCCTGATCCTGAGAACTATTTAACATTTTTTATGAAGATGGATAAGTGTAAGTTTAAGAACCCTGTTGTCCCTGGAGATACTCTTATTTGTAAACTAGAACTTATATCTCCAATCAGAAGAGGAATTATTCATATGTTTGGACAATCATTTGTTGGAGATGAAGTAAAAAGTGAGGGAGAGTTTATGGCAAAAATTATTAAAAAGACATAATTATGAATCAACCTTTAGCTTATGTTCACCCTGGAGCAAAAATTGCTAAAAATGTTGTTGTAGAGCCATTCGCAACAATTAGCAGTGATGTTGAAATTGGAGAAGGAACCTGGGTAGGTTCTAATGTTACCATAATGGAAGGCGCAAGGATTGGTAAAAATTGTAATATTTGTCCTGGAGCAGTAATTTCAGGTGTGCCACAAGATTTAAAATTTGAAGGAGAAGATTCACTTTGTGAAATTGGAGATAATACAACTATAAGGGAGTGTGTTACTATTAACAGAGGAACAAAAGATAGAGGAACAACCAAGATTGGTTCTGATTGTTTAATTATGGCTTATTCACATGTTGCTCATGATTGTTATGTTGGGGATAATTGTATTTTCTCCAATAGTTCAACATTAGCTGGACACATCACTGTAGGTGATTATGTTATTCTTTCAGGATTTGTTGCAGTACATCAATTTTGTAAGATAGGATCACATGCATTTATAGCAGGTGGATCATTAGTTAGAAAAGATGTACCTCCATTTGTTAAAGCTGCAAGAGAACCATTATCATATGTTGGAATTAATTCTGTTGGATTAAGAAGAAGAGGATTCACAAGTGCAAAAGTTCAAGAAATTCAGAATGTTTACAGAATTCTTTATCAAAAGAAATACAATAATACTCAGGCTATGGAAATTATTCAAGCTGAGTTAAACGCAACACCAGAAAGAGATGAAATTATTCAATTTATAGAAAACTCTCAACGTGGAATTATGAAAGGTTACTTTCAAAAAAACTAATTTATGGCAAGCACTAGTGATATTAGAAAAGGTCTTTGTATCAAATACAACCATGATATTTTCAAAGTAATTGAATTCCTTCATGTAAAACCTGGAAAGGGTCCAGCATTTGTTAGAACAAAGCTTAAAAGTGTTACAAATGGAAAAGTTATTGATAATACATTTCCTTCAGGGCACAAAATAGATGAAGTCAAAGTAATGACAAGTCAATACCAATTTTTATACAATGACTCTGATTATTATTATTTCATGAATAATGATGATTATAATCAGATTACTATTGAAAAGTCAAAAATAGACTATCCAGATTTACTTAAAGAAGGTGAGAATGTTACTATTATAATTAATACTGAGGATAATAATCCACTATCAGTTGACATGCCATTAAATGTTACTCTACAAGTAACTCATACTGAGCCAGGGGTTAAAGGAAATACTGCAACAAATGCTACTAAACCTGCTACATTAGAAACAGGTGCAATTGTAAATGTACCATTGTTCATAAATGAAGGAGACAAGGTGAAAATTGATACTGAAAAAGGTCAGTATCTCGAAAGAATAAAATAAATTTGTCAAAAAAATAAATGAGCATTATAGTCAACAAGGACTCTAAAGTTTTAGTTCAAGGATTTACCGGTAGTGAGGGTACTTTTCACTCTGAACAAATGATTGAATATGGGACAAATGTTGTGTGTGGTGTTACTCCAGGTAAAGGAGCCTCAACACATTTAAATAAGCCAGTATATAATAGTGTACAAGAGGCAATTATTAATGAAGATATTAATACATCTATAATTTTTGTACCTCCTGCATTTGCTGCTGACGCTATAATGGAAGCAGCTGAATCTGGTATCAAGACTATTGTAGCGATAACTGAAGGAATTCCTGTTTCAGATATGACTAAAGTTTTATCTTATATAAAGGAAAAAAATGTAAGACTTATTGGGCCTAATTGTCCAGGAATTATAACACCCGAAGAAGCAAAAATTGGTATTATGCCAGGGTTTGTTTTCCAAAAGGGAAATATTGGAATTGTTTCAAAGTCCGGTACATTAACTTATGAGGCTGCTGATCAGGTTGTAAAAGCTGGTTATGGAATTTCAACTGCTATTGGAGTAGGGGGAGATCCTATTATTGGAACTACTTTGCTAGATTCAATTCAGCTTTTTATGAATGATGAAAACACAGATCTAATCGTATTAATTGGTGAGATTGGTGGTCAATTAGAAATTGATGCTGCTAAATGGGTAGCAGAAAATGGAAATAAAAAACCAGTTGTTGGATTCATTGCTGGTGAAACTGCTCCTAAGGGTAGAAAAATGGGTCACGCAGGCGCGATTATTGGAGGCAAAGATGATACTGCAACAGCTAAAAAGAGAATAATGAGAGAATCTGGTATTTCTGTTGTAGATTCTCCTGCTGATATTGGAAAAACTGTAAAACAAATTTTAAACTAATGAAGTTGTTAGATTCTAAGGTTGCGATTGTTACTGGAGGTAGTAGGGGAATAGGTAAAGCTATTTGCAAGTCTTTTGCTGAAAATGGCTGTAATGTTGCATTTACATACAATAACTCAAAAGAGTCTGCTGAAAATTTAGAAAATGAACTTAACTCTTTAGGAATTAAATCAAAGGCTTATAAAAGTGATGCTTCAAATCACGATGATGCTCTTAAGCTTATTGATGATGTTTTGAGTGATTTTGAAAAAATTGATATTCTTGTAAATAATGCTGGAATAAAGAAAGACAACCTTCTAATGAGAATGGAAAAAGATGATTTTGATACTGTTATTAATACTAATCTTTCATCAGTTTTTAATTTAACTAAAGCATCTATAAAAACATTCCTAAAACAAAGGAGTGGTTCTATTATAAACATTAGTTCAGTTGTTGGTGTTAAAGGAAATGCAGGACAATCAAACTATTCAGCCTCAAAAGCTGGAATTATTGGTTTCTCCAAGTCAGTAGCACTAGAATTGGGATCAAGAAATATCAGAAGTAATGTTATTGCTCCAGGATTTATTGAAACTGATATGACAGTCTCTCTTCCAGAAGATGTAATTAAGTCCTGGAAAGAAAGCATACCACTAAAAAGAGGTGGTAATCCAAGTGATGTTGGAAATGCATGTGTTTTTCTAGCATCTGATTTATCCAGTTATATAACTGGTCAAGTTCTCCATGTTGATGGAGGAATGTTAACTTAATATATTATTTAAATGAAAAATTTACCAAATGTAGGTTTACCTATTATCTTATTATCATTATTATTGATCGTATTTATCTCAAGATCTTCTGTAAACATTGGATCAGGTGAAGCCGGTGTTCTTTTTAGAACACTAGGAGGCGGGGTTGTAACAGATCAACCACCAAAAGGTGAGGGTTTTAAAATTATTGCTCCATGGAATAGACTAGTTATCTATAATGTAAAACAGCAAGAAGTAATGGAAAGTATGCAGGTATTATCATCTAATGGTCTTGAGATCAGTCTAGATGTATCAGTTTTATATCAACCTGTATATGAAGAATTGGGTCTTTTACACCAAACTAAAGGTGAGAATTATCTAAATTCTGTTCTACTTCCTAATATTAGAGCTGTTGCTAGAAGTGTTGTGGGTAGATATACTCCAGAACAACTTTATTCTACAAAACGTGATGCTATTCAAAACGAAATCTTTGAAGAAACAAGAGACAACGTTTTAACTCAGCATATTCAACTTAATTCAGTTTTAGTAAGAGATGTAACTCTTCCTACAGCAATTAAGGAAGGTATTGAGAGAAAACTTGTTCAAGAGCAAGAAGCTCTTGAGTATGAATTTAGACTTGTTAAAGCAGAACAAGAAGCAGAAAGACAAAGAATTGATGCTGAAGGTAAAGCAAGAGCAAACAGAATTTTAAGTGCTTCATTAACTGATAGAATTCTTCAAGAAAAGGGTATAGAGGCTACTTTAAAGCTTTCTGAATCCAATAACTCTAAAGTAATTGTTATTGGTTCAGGTGAAAATGGTCTTCCAATAATTCTCGGAAATCAGTAAGATTTTCTGAACTTCTTTCAAATAATTGAAGGTTTTCAGATAATCTTTTAGAAACTAAGTTCATCATTCTTTTTACTAAGTTTGATGAACTTTTTTTTTCTATTAAAGTGCAATTCTTAGCTAAATATTAATTAATAGTTATTTAACATATAATATCTACAAAAAATATAAATTGTAATATCGAAGCTTTATTTATTTCTGATTTACATTTGGGTTCGAGAGGATCGAATCCTTTAAAACTTTACAATGTACTCAATAAAAAACCTCCTGATATCATTTTTTTAGTTGGAGATATTATTGATGGGTGGCTTTTAAAGAAAAGATTTTACTGGACAAAAGAGGCAACAGATATAATTAGGAAACTACTTGCTTACTCAAATAAGGGCACTAAAATTATTTATATAACAGGAAATCATGATGATTTTTTAAGATCTTATTCGCCAGTAAAATTTGGAAATATTGAAATAGTTGATGAATATGAATGGAAAGGGTATTTAATTTCACACGGAGATAAGTATGATGGTGTTGTTCAATTAAAATGGTTGGGGGTTATTGGAGGATATGGTTATGAAATTGCGATAATGATTGATAGATTTTTAAAAAAAATTGGATATAAAGTATCATTGTCAAAATTTGCAAAAGATAATGTTAAACAAGCTGTTAAGTTCATTTCTAATTTTGAAAATCAGTTAGCATATCAAGCTTTACAAAGAGGTCTAAAAGGTGTTATATGTGGACATATTCATAATCCTGAGATTAAAACAATAACTATAAAAAAAAAGAAAATTGAATATTTAAACTGTGGAGATTGGATAGAAAACAACTCTTATATAGTTTATAAAAAAAATAAATTTAGACTTTGTTTTATAAGTGATGAAATTTAAAAAGTTTAGTATCTCTGGATTTTTATTTTTAAATAATATATAACAATATTCAAGGATAACATCTGTAAAGAAAAGCAGGTGGGAAGTTTGTTAAGGTAAAAGTTAGTTTTACTTTCTTAAAATATCTTTTTAACCGTCTATAATCATATGGTGTGTATTGAAATTGAACATACTGACCATCGCTTTTCAGATATTTAATTGAATTTTCAATAATAGATTTTTTAACAGGAGCTGGAATAAGTGATAGAGGTAGAGCAGAAATTATATAATTAACTTTTTTAATATTATTATTTAGAATGTATTCGCCAATTTTTTCAGCGCTATCTTTTATAATTATCACTCTATCATCACTAATTTTTTCTTTAAGTATTTTGATGAATGATTCATTTGTTTCAAAAACAAAAAATTTAGTATTAGGTCCAATAAGTTTTAATATTTCTTTTGTGAAGATTCCATCACCTGCACCAAACTCAGCAACAGCCTCAGCTTCTTTCAAATTAAGTGAGCCATAAATTACATTTCCCATAGCTTTGCTGCTAGAGGAAATTGCTCCAACACTTTTATCTTTTAAAAATTCTTTAAAATATGACATTAATAATCTCTATTTTCAAAATCTTCGTTTTCTTCTTTAATTATCTTTCTAATTAATAAATAAATCAAGGAAGCAATTATAACTAACCAAATTACTATACTAAAGATCATTTCAGAATCGTTCATTTAGCTGAGTTTAACTGCGGTGCCGTAAGCCATTATTTCAGAACATCCCTGCATTATCATCGATGTAGTAATACGAACATTAATAACAGCATCTGCACCAATAGACTTAGCATCATCTTTCATTCTGCTAATAGCTTGTTCTCTTGCTTGAGCTTGTAATTTTGTGTATTCGTCAATTTCACCTCCAACAACATTTTTTAATGCAGCAAATATATCCCTTGCTGCATTTCTCGATCTTACAGTGTTTCCTCGTGCGATTCCTAGAACTTCAATTACTTGTCTGCCATTAATGCTAGGGGTAGTAGATACAATCATTCTTAAATATACAAACAAATACCAACATATCCTGTTTTACATAATATTAATTATAGGACATTGTTATTAATAAACACCAAATTGATTAAGATGAAATGCTGTATGACCTCTGACTACTTCTTTCAATGTCCTATTATCAACCTTACCATGTAATGTATTAATTAAATATTTTTCATTGTAATTATTAACCTTTTTTAAGCTTTCAATAAGTTTTTTTTGTTCATCTTCAAAAATTAGATTACTTGATCGCTCTGCATCAAAAAACTTTAATGCTCGAGTATTTTTTGGATATTTTTCATAGTTCCACCTCAAAATATATTTGAGAAAAAAGAAATGCAAAGAACCAAAAATATATGTCTTGTAGTTTGGTGAATATTTTTTTTCGTTAAGATAGAAAATCACAAATTTATTACAATGCCATAACATTTGCGAAGCATTCATAATTCCCCATTTCGGCTTAGAATTTTTTTTTAGCCTATTTATTGCCTTTATTAATTTATCTATTCGCATTAGTATTAAAAATTAATCTTTAAATAATACCGTGTTAAAAAAATCCTTTGATTTTTAAATTTATTAAATTAACTAAAAAAAAATATGAAACTACTCAATGAATTTAAAGAATTTGCTGTCAAAGGAAATATGATGGAAATGGCTATCGGTATTATCATAGGAGCCTCATTTAACTCTGTTATAGATGTACTAGTTAAACAAATGCTTCTCCCTCCCCTTTCTTTGCTTTCTAACGGCCTAAATATAGATTCAAAAAAAATTATTCTAAGGGAAGCAGATATAAGCTCTTCTGGAAAAATTATAAGTGATGAAGTTGCAATAAATTATGGGTTTTTTATAGAGACATTTTTAGACTTCATGATAGTTGCATTTACAATATTTATGGTAATAAAGTTTTTAAATAGATTACAATTACAAGCTGAGGATACTACAAATAATAAGGTGTCAACTCCAAAAAATATTAAACTTCTAACAGAAATAAACGAATCATTAAAGGATTTAAATAAAAATCTAACAAGTAAAAACTAGCTGTCATATACTCCGAACTGATATAAATGATATAAAGTGTGAAAGTAAACTACTTTTTTAAATGCTTTATTTGGAACTACTCCATGAAAGTTGTTGTAAATATATTTTTTTTCAACAGACTCAACCTCTTTTAATGCATTTAGTAGCTTTATTTTTTCATCTTCAAAATCTAAATCTTTGTGTTTGTATGTATTAAAAAAATTAAGTGTTGGCAGGTTTTTAATATAGTTTTTAACATTATATCTAACTATATATTTTAGGTAAAGTCTATGAAATACTCCAAAAAATAACCCAACAAAAGAATATAGTAAATTGGACTTAGTTTTATTAAGATACATATCTACAAATCTTCTGCAGTGCTTGAGCATCATTGAAGAGTTCATTCTACCCCATTTAGGAGTAGTTTTTTCTTTTAATTCTTCTATTGAAGAGTACAGTTTTTGATATTCCATTAGTATTCAAGGAGTTTTTCTAATTTTTCTTTTAATCTATTATTAGAAAGAAAACCTTTTTCAAGATTATTTGAAAAAGGAACAGGTGTATCTAATGATCCTACTCTAATAATTGGAGCATCTAAGTATTCAAAAATCTCTTCTGAAATAGTAGCTGAAATTTCTCCTATAAACCCGTTAATTAAAGTATCTTCACTTAAAAGTAATACTTTACCTGTTTTCTTTATTGAGTTAAAAACCAGTTCTTTATCCCATGGTACAAGAGTATTTAAGTCAATGATTTCAATTGAATCATTTTTAAACGATTTTATTATTTCTAAAGCCCAATGAACACCTAATCCGTATGTAATTATTGTTGCATCAGAACCGATTGATCTAATCTTTGCTTTTCCAAGCTCAATAGTATAGTAATTCTCTGGAATCTCTTCAGAAACAGTTCTGTATATATATTTATGCTCAAAATACATCACTGGGTTAGGATCTTCAATTGAAGCATTTAATAACCCCTTGGCTTCATATGAATGAGATGGATAAACAACCTTTAAACCAGGCACTTTAGTAAACCATACTTCATTTGATTGAGAATGAAAAGGACCAGCCCCTACTCCACCACCACATGGCATTCTTACTACTATATCTGAGTTTTGAGACCATCTATAATTTGATTTGGCTATTAAGTTAACAATCGCTGTAAACCCAGAGCTTATAAAGTCTGCAAACTGCATTTCAACAATCGATTTATAACCTCCTACAGATAGGCCATATGCTGTGGATAGAATAGCTGACTCGCAAAGTGGTGTATTGAAAACTCTTTCTTTACCATATTTTTCAATTAAACCTTCAGTTACCTTGAATACACCTCCATATTCTGCTATATCTTGCCCCATAATCACCAGGTTATCAAATTTTGACATAGATTCGTCAATTCCCTTCTTAATTGCGTCTACGAACCTAACTTCTCCATTAATCGAATTATCTGAATGATTATTAGCAGGGGTAAAATCTTTATATACATCATTAACTTCTAGATTTTCATCAAACTGAGTTTCATTATAAGATTTTGCCATATCCCAGTTAGAGTCAATCTCTTTCTCAAGATCATTTTTAATCACTTTAAGAGTCTTACTATTTAGATGCTTGGATTTTATCAAGAATTCCTCAAAATGCTTTATAGGGTCCTTTTTAGCCCACTCTTCTATTATCTCAGGATCTATATATGTTTGACCACTAGCTTCTTCATGACCTTTCATTCTGAATGTTTTAAACTCAATAAGAACAGGCTTATTGTCAGATCTCATTTTTTCTGATACTTCTTTCAAACAATTATAAACATCAACAACATTGTTTCCATCAATTACATATGAATCCATATTGTAACCAGATGCTCTGTCAGCAAGATTTTCAATTGCGTACTGCTCGTTTACTGGTGTGGATAATCCATACCCATTATTTTCTATGCAAAATATTACCGGAAGATTCCAGGTTGATGCTAGATTTAATGATTCGTGAAAATCTCCTTGACTTGTTCCTCCATCTCCAGTAAACACAGTACATAATTTATTATTACCTTTTAATTTATTTGAAAGAGCAATACCACAAGAAACACCCATCTGAGGTCCTAAATGGGATATCATTCCAACTATATGATGTTCATTAGATCCAAAATGAAAACTTCTATCTCTTCCTCTTGTAAAACCCTCTTGTTTGCCTTGCCACTGTGCAAATAATCTATCTAAAGGAATTTCTCTAGATGTAAAAACAGATAAATTTCTGTGCATAGGAAGTATATATTCATCACTATCTAAGGCAATAGTTACACCAGTAGAAATAGCTTCTTGACCAATTCCACTAAACCATTTTGATACCTTTCCTTGTCTAAGAAGAATGATCATTTTCTCTTCAATCATTCTTGATTTGAGCATATTTTTGAAAAGATTCAGTAAAACTTTTTTATCAATATTTTTTACATCAAATTTCATAAAGACCAATCAATCTCTTTTTTTCCAATTTTTTTTAGATGTTCATTGCATAGACTAAAATGCTTATTACCAAACCATAGCCCTCTATTGGCACTTAGAGGAGAAGGATGGCCTGATTCAAGGATTTTATGCTTTTTATTATCAATTAGTTTCTTTTTTTGTTTTGCAAAAGAACCCCATAATAAAAATACAGTATTATTTGTTTCCTCAGATATTATTTCAATAACTCTATCTGTGAATGATTCCCATCCTTTATTTTGGTGACTTCCTGCTAATCCTTGCTTTACTGTTAATGTAGTATTTAAAAGCATCACACCTTGTTTAGACCACATACTTAGATCTCCATTTCTATCATTAAACTTAATACCTAAATCAGATTCTATCTCTTTAAAAATATTTATTAATGATGGAGGATGAACAATTCCTTTGTTAACAGAGAAACATAATCCATTTGCCTGATTTGGACCATGATAAGGATCTTGACCAATTATTACAACTTTCAATTCATTGATTGGACAATTATCAAAAGCTGAAAATATTTCAGGTCCCTTAGGGTAACAAATAGAGGATGAATATTCCCTTTTTATAAATGAAATAAGTTCTTTAAAATAATTTTTATTGAATTCTGAATTTAGAAGCTGTTTCCAAGAATCTTCAATTTTTATTGACATCTTTAGGATCCTTTAATTTTCCAACAGATTTTGCAACAATCATTGAAACTGCAGCATCTCCTGTAACATTAACTATAGTCCTACACATATCTAGGGGCCTATCTACAGCAATTATTAAAGCTAGTCCAGCTTCTGGTATACCTGCTTGACCAAGAACAATTACAAGCATTACAATTCCAGCACTAGGAACAGCTGCAGCTCCAATTGAAGCAAGAGTAGCAGTAACTATAATTCCTAATTGAGCACCAAGGCTGAGATCTAAACCAAATGCTTGAGCTATAAATACAGCAGCAACTGCTTGGTAAACACTAGTTCCATCCATGTTAACTGTTGCTCCAATGGGGAGAACAAAACTTGATATTTCTTTATCTACACCTAAGTTCTTTTCAGCACAGTCCATTGTGACAGGAAGTGTAGCAGCACTTGAACTTGTTGAGAAACCTAGTAATTGAGCAGCAGAGATACCCTTCATGAATGTCGAAGGGTTTGTATTAGTTATAAGTTTAACAATAATATTGTAAACTACAATCATTAGAATTAAACCAATTATAAGAGTTACAGAATACATTCCTAGCGCAATAAATAAGTCTAAGCTAGGAGATTCTACAACTAATGTTGCTAGAAGAGCGAATACACCATATGGAGCAGACTCCATTATTAAGTCAATTAATTTAAGTATTATAGAATTTAGACCATCAAAAAAATCTTTTACAGGTTTAGCGAGTTTTGGATCAACCAATATTATTCCAATTCCAAAGAATATTGCAAAGAAAATAACCTGAAGCATATTTCTATTATTTGTAGCTGCATCAAAGATATTTGCTGGAACAATGTCAACTAATGGCTGCAGAGGACCGCTTTCTGCTTGCTGCTGAGCTTGTTGCTGCTTCTCAATTACACCCTGTTCATACTCTTGAACAAGATCAATTCTTGTTTCTTCTGTAATAGTACTTCCAGGCTCAACAACATTTACAAGGATTAGCCCAATAACAACAGCTGTAACAGTTGTACAGATATAAATCCCAAGTGTCCTAGTTCCAATAGTAGATAGTTTAGAAATGTCTTTTAGATCAGAAATACCCTTTACTAAAGAAGCTAAAATTAATGGCATAGCTATTAGTTTAAGTAGATTGATAAATATTGTACCAAATGGTTTTACCCAATCTTTTATTAGGTCAGATCCAAATGATGTTTGAGACATTATAAGTCCAAAAACAACACCTAAAACCATTCCAATAATTATTTTCCAGTGTAGTTTCATAACTAAATTTTAGAAAGTTTGTTTAGTAAAAAATAGTCTGCAAGAACTAATGCAGCCATTGCTTCAACAATTGGCACTGCTCTTGGCACTACACATGGGTCATGCCTACCTTTACCTTGTACTTTTACTTTATTACCCTCACTATCGATAGAATTTTGATCTCTCATTATTGTAGAAACAGGCTTAAATGCAATATTAAAATATATATCCATACCATTTGATATACCACCTTGCACACCACCTGAATAGTTAGTCTTTGTTGATCCATCTTCATTAAATGAATCATTATGTTCAGATCCATTCATTTCAGAACCTTTAAAGCCACTTCCAAATTCAAATCCTTTAACAGCATTTATTGAGAGCATAGCTTTTCCAAGTTCAGCATGAAGTTTGTTGAAAACTGGTTCTCCTAGACCAACTGGAGCTCCACTTATAATGCATGAAATAATGCCACCGACTGTATCTCCATTTTTTTTTGTTTGTTTAATTAAGTCTTCCATCTCTTTAGACTTATCAAAATCTGGACATCTTACAATTGATTTTTCAATATTTTCAAAATCAACATTTGAATTTTCATATTCGTATTTAACTTTTCCAACTGATGAAACAAAGGCGTTTATCTTAATATCTTTTAAAAGAAGCTTAGCTATAGCACCAGCGACAACCCTTACAACAGTTTCTCTAGCTGAACTTCTACCACCACCTCTATAATCTCTAAAACCATATTTCTTATCATACACAAAATCTGCATGTGATGGTCTGTAGCTGTCTTTTATATGTGAGTAATCTTTTGATTTTTGATCTTGATTAACAATTATGAATCCAATGGGAGTTCCAGTTGATTTACCTTCAAAGATTCCAGATAAAAACTCAACAGAATCATCTTCTTTTCTTTGAGTAACTATTTCGGATTGCCCAGGTCTTCTTCTATTTAACTCTGAATTAATAAAATCTAGATCAATATTTACACCTGCAGGACACCCGTCTATGACTCCACCTAGAGCTTTTCCATGGGACTCACCAAAGGATGAAATTTTAAAGATAATACCGAATGAATTTCCTGCCATAGCTTGAATTATAAAGATAGTACCTTAAATTAAAATACTCTACCGGGATTTAATATATTTTTTGGATCAATAGATTTTTTAATAAGCCTCATTAGTTCAATTTCATCTTTACTCCTGCTCTTTATCAAGTATTTCTTTTTATCAAGCCCAATACCATGTTCTGCAGAGATTGAACCTTTAACTAGCTCTGTGTTACTATAGATTATTTCGTTAATCTTAGATTTTAAATCATCATCATTTGAATCCTTTCCAATTATAAAATGTATGTTACCATCTGCCACATGTCCAAAAGGAAATATTGTTTCTACACCTTGACAATTTCTAAGCTCTATAATAGTTTTATCAATCACTTCTCCAATTAGTGCCACAGGTATGCTGATATCAAATTGCTGATCAAATTTTTTTTCTTCTGCTAAAACAGCGACATCCTCTCTAATTCCCCAAATATTTAATTGCTCTTTTTCATCCTTACCCAATACTGCATCATCCACAAGCCCTTTCTCAAGCGACTCCATAATAGTTTTTTCAAAAGTATCGTAGTCATTTTCAATATCACCACCCATATACTCAATAAAAACATAGTATTTATAGTTATCAGGAAGATATTTATTATACATGGTTTTGTCACTTACCATTTGCTTGTAGGTATCATTCCATAGAAGCTCAAAAGCTGTAAGGTTTTTTAAAGTTTTATCTTCCATAAACTTTAATAAGTCTAAAACCTTCTGGTAATCATTAGCAACAGCAAGAGCAGTATATCTAGTTTTAGGATGCTGGTATAATCTAAGAACAACTTTTGTCACTATTCCTAGAGTTCCTTCAGATCCAATAAAAAGCTGTTTTAAATCATAACCTGAATTGTCTTTCATTAATTTTTTTAATGATGATATTATAGTTCCATCGGGAAGAACTGACTCTAAACCCAGGACTAAACTCCTTGTCATACCATATTTAAATACTCTTAATCCTCCAGCATTAGTTGAAACTGCACCTCCTATTTGCGCAGAACCTCTTGCTCCAAAATTTAATGGAAGAAGAAGATCTTTTTCTTTAACTGAATTAATAATATCTTCAATGATAACCCCAGACTCACATGTAACAGTTTTACCTTTCTGGTCAATTTCAATTATTCTATTCATTTTTTCAAGAGATACAACTACTTGATTTTTAGTAGATTGTGTAGAACCAACAAGGTTTGTTAGCCCTCCATGTATAATTATTTCTTGATCATTATCGTTACAAATTTTTAGGATAGCTGATACTTCTTCTGTGTCTTTAGGTAGAAGTAGACAAATTGACTCAAGTGGTATATCTGTTTTCCATATATGATAAAATCTTGATTTAAGTTTTTCACCTTTTATAATTGATGATTTATCTAGTATGTTTTCAAAAAGAGAAATTATGTTGATATCAGACATTTTCCTTAACAAAAAGTTAACTAAATATATTAATTTTAAAAGATTAAATTTGTTCAAATTAAATTTGATGAGATATATTTTTACAACCTTAATTCTTGTTTTTCTTTCTTCTTGTAATAACGATAATGGGTTTGTTATCAATGGTACTATTGATGTTATTGATGATACTAAAGTATACATTCTTCAAGCTGACCAGAATAATCAACCTTTTATAAAAGATTCTACTTTGGTCAAATCTAATCAGTTCTCTTTCAAGGGTATATCTGCTACCCCCGAAATTAGTTACATTCAAGTTGAAGGTGTCAATGGATATGTTTTAGCAATTCTAGAAAAAGGAGAAATTACTGCTGATATAGATAAAAACAATATTTCTAAATCAACTGTTTTTGGAACAGTTTCCAACGATGATTTTGTAAAATATAAACTTGAAACAAAATCTTTAGTCGATAATATGAATAGTATTGCCTCGTCTGCTCAAGATGCCGTTATGAATGGGGATGTTGCAACAGCAAAAGAGTTAGAGAAAGATTATAATAAAAAAGAAAGAGAAGTCCTCTTGTATGAATGGGATTTCATAATTGATAATTTAGATTCATATATGTCTGCACTTCTTCTTGAGGTTTTTATGGTTGAAAATAGAGTGAACAAGGATAGTATAATTGATGTATATGAGAGTTTTTCAAATAGAATTAAGGTCAGTGGTGTTGGCAAGAACATAGCTAGTTTATTAAGCCAATATGAAGATCCAATAGAAGTTGGCGAAATAGCACCAGATTTTACTGCTCCCGGCATAGATGGTTCTAATATTACCTTGAGCAAAATTACTGAGACCAATACAGTAACTCTACTTGATTTTTGGGCTGCTTGGTGTAGACCGTGCAGAGTTGAAAATCCTAACCTTGTTAGACTATATAAAAAGTACAACCAGAATGGATTTGATATCATTGGAGTTTCTCTTGATAGAACAAAAGAACAGTGGGAACAGGCTATAGAAGATGATGAATTACCTTGGACTCAAGTCTCAAATCTAAGTTTTTGGAATGATCCTGTTGCTAGAAGGTATAGCATAAGAGCGATTCCTCAGTCGTATCTAATTGATAATACCGGAACTGTAATTGGTAAAAATTTGAGAGGAAACGATCTCGAAGAAAGAATTAAATTTGCATTATCATTAAATGACTGATAATTGCAACTCTTAACATATCTATTATTTTATCCCTTAATTAAATTTATATCCCTACAACCATTCTGTGTTGTTTACAGGTTATCTAATTTCGTTAATTTCCTTCTTTATAAAGTTTTTAAGTATAGGCTGAAGACTGTCCGTAAAAACTTAAAACTTGTTTTCCCTGATAAGGATGAAAAAGAGCTTCGTGATATTGAAAAAGGATTCTATAAGCACTTTTCAGATATAACAATTGAAAGTATCAAAGCATATGGTATGAGTAAAAATCAAATGAGGGAGAGATATACATACGAAAATATTGATGTGTTAGAAAAAATTCAAAAAGAAAAAAAGAACATAATTCTTTTATGTGGTCATTACTCAAATTTTGAATGGCTATTATCAATCGGATATAGTACTAAAGGTAATGGATATGGAATTTATACTCCCATGACTAATAAATATTTTGATAGATTATTTAAAAAAATTAGAAAAAAACATAAAGCTTTTTTAGTCTCTAGATATAAAATAAATGAGTTTATGTCTTCTCTTGACAATAATAAGTACTACTTAATTGGATTTGCTGCTGATCAGTCACCACGTAAAGTTGGAAAATCCTATATAAATAAGTTTTTTGGACATAGAGTCCCAATATTTACAGGAGCTGAAAGATTTGCAAGAGATTATAATCTTTCCGTAGTTTTTGCAGATATAAATAGAGTAAAAAGAGGTTATTATAGAACTAAATTTATTGAGATATATGATAATAAGGATTCTGAATACAGTATAACAGATCAGTTTATTAAATTACTAGAGGAACAAGTATATAGAGATCCTAATCAATATTTTTGGTCACATAATAGATTTAAACATCTAATTAACTAGATCATTGATCTCTTTTTCAATATCCAGGGCAATTTTGTCTGCATTTATTTGTGTATCCGATTCAGAAAAAATTCTTACAATAGGCTCTGTGTTTGATTTTCTCATATGCACCCAACCTTCATTAAAGTCAATTCTAACTCCATCTTCAGTATTTGGTGATAGATCTGAATATTTAGAAACTAACTTTTCAAAAATCTGATCTATTTCACTTGCATCTTTAAGAGAAATCTTTAATTTTTTCATATAGTACCTAGGAAAATTATCCCTTAATTTTGAAACTTTAACAGATTTGTTTACTAGTAAACCAAGAAATAAAGCAATACCTACTAGTGCATCTCTCCCATAGTGAAGATCTGGATAGATGATACCTCCTCCACCCTCTCCTCCTACTACAGCATTTACTTCTTTCATTTTCTTTACAACATTCATCTCCCCGACTGGTGTAAAATGATAGTTACATCCGTATAAATTTGTTACATCTTTTAAAGCATTAGAGGACGATAGTGTTGAGACAGTGTCACCTTTTGATTTAGATAGAACAAAATCTGAGCAGTATACTTGAGTATTTTCCTCACCAAGTATTTCACCGTTTTCATCAAAGAATACAAGCCTATCAACATCGGGATCAACAGCTACTCCAAAGTCTGCATTATTTTCTTTAATTTTTTTTGATAAATCATGTAAATTTTCTTTAAGTGGTTCTGGTGTATGTGAGAATTTGCCATTAATCTCAGAGTTGATAATTTTATAGTTTATCGATAGTCTTTCAAACAGCTTCGGCATAGCAATAGAACCACCGGAGTTTATTGCATCAGCAACAACAGAGAGTTTTAAGGACTGAATATCTTTTAATGGCAAAATTTCTAAATTAACAATTGCATCTATGTGATCGTCTATTAAATTATCATATTTAGTTACCTTACCTAAACCTTCATTTAATGAAAAGTTAAAAGAATCAAACTCAGAATATTCAATAAGTTTATTAACTTCCTCTCTAGCTAAAAACTCACCATCTGAATTAAAGAATTTTAAGCCATTATATTCCTCTGGATTATGACTTGCTGTTATCATTAGACCAGCGACTGATTTATTATTTAGGACACCCCAACACAAGGTAGGTGTTGTAGAAATTCCACAATCAATTACATTTATTCCCATAGATGAGAAGACAGAATTAACTATGTTATGAATCGTTTCACCTGATTTTCTTCCATCTCTACCAGTCATAACTGAAAGATCAGATGAATTAGGATTATTTTCTTTAATTAATAAGGAAAAAGCAGCAATTGAATTAACAATATCTAATGGAGTTAAATTTTCAAAATTTTTACCACCAATTGTACCTCTAAATCCTGATATATTTTTTATTAAAGTCATTAGAAATGTAAATATATAAATTGTAAATTACACGAAATTTTTTCTTATGAGATTTTTACTTGCACTTTGCTTATTTTTCTTAATTGTTTCATGTGAATATGAGTATTCACCTACTGTTGTCTCAGCTAGAAAAGATGCCTCGGATATCGGTTTAGAAATAATGAAAAAAGGGGGGAATGCATTTGATGCTATGATTGGTGTTCAACTAGCTTTATCAGTAAGCCATCCTACAGCTGGTAATATTGCAGGTGGAGGATTTATGGTTTACATATTAAAAGATGGCACTTATGGAACTCTAGATTTTAGAGAAACTGCACCCGCCGGTTCCACAGAAAAAATGTATCAGAATGAAGATGGTGATGTTATTCCTGGATTAAGTTCAATAGGTGGATTAGCAGTTGGTGTTCCTGGAACTATTTCTGCAATTTTTGAAATACATAAAAAATTTGGAACACTTACAATTGAAGAATTATTTCAACCCTCAATTGATCTAGCTAATAATGGTTACTTAGTTACAAAATATTTGGAAGACGAGTTAAATGAAAAAAGAGATGATTTTATAAAACTAAATGGAAGCAGCTCAGTATACTCTAAACAATATAAATCAGGTGATAAGATCATAAATAAGATGTACGCTAATACTTTAACAGAGATAATGAACAAAGGAGCTGATGTATTTTATAAAGGTCCTGTGGCACAAGATATGATTGCTACAATTTCAGAAAGTGGTGGAATAATGACTATGGAAGATCTAAGTGAATATAAATCTGTTTGGAGAGATCCTGTAAGGTTTAAATATAAAGACTATGATATTATTTCAATGTCGTTTCCTTCAAGTGGTGGAGTAATTTTAGGTCAAATGATGAAAGCTATTGAAAATTTTGACTTATCAAAAATTGAACATAACTCACCTGAATATGTGCAATTGTTAACTGAGATTGAAAGAAGAGCATTTGCTGATAGAAGTGATTTAATGGGAGACCCAGATTTTATGAAACTACCAGTATATGAATTTATGGACAAAAAATATGTTGAAGATAGGATGAAAGATTTTTCTTGGGATCAAGCCACACCCTCATCTAAAATTAAACCAGGCGAAGTAATTTTTAATGAAAGCAATGAGACGACTCATTTCTCTATTATTGATAAAGAAGGTAGTGCAGTATCTGTTACAACCACACTAAATAATAGTTTTGGCTCAAAAGTATTTGTTGAAAATTCTGGCTTCTTTTTAAATAATGAGATGGATGATTTTAGCTCAAAACCAGGATACCCAAATTTTTTTGGAGTAGTTGGCAGTGAAGCAAACTCTATTCAACCTAAAAAAAGAATGCTTAGTGCAATGACTCCTACTATTGTTCTAAAAAACAATAAACCATATTTAATTTTAGGATCACCAGGAGGTCCAAGCATAATAACATCTGTATTTCAGACTATATTAAATGTACTTGAATACGGCATGAATGTTAATGAGGCTGTATCCTCTCCTCGTTTCCATCATCAATGGTATCCAGATTTAATTGTTATGGAAAATGAAGCTTACAGTGATGAGCTAAATACAATTTTAAGCGATAAAAATTATTTAATTGTAAAACTTCCAATCGAGAAAGATACTCTTGGAGTTTATAAAAGATCTAATATTGGTGCTGTAGATGCTATTCTAATTGATGATAATCTAAATGTATATGGAGGTGCTGACTCGAGAAGAGAACACCATTCTTCAACTACTGAATAAATAATATATTATAATTTGAGCGAAACAATTCAAATTGAAGGGGCAAAAGTCCATAATCTTAAGGATCTTGATATAGAGATTCCAAGAGAAAAGCTTGTTGTTATTACTGGACTATCAGGAAGTGGAAAATCTTCATTAGCATTTGACACTATTCATGCTGAAGGTCAAAGGAGATATATGGAAACTTTCTCTGCCTACATTAGACAATTTGTTGGAAATTATGAAAGACCTGATGTTGAAAAGATTGAAGGACTCTCACCTGTAATTGCTATTGAGCAAAAGACAACAAGTAAAAATCCAAGGTCAACAGTTGGTACAGTTACAGATATTTATGACTTCATAAGACTATTGTTTGCCAGAATTGGAGTCGCCTACAGCTTTAAGTCAAACTTAAAAATGGTTAAAAATACAGATGAGGAGATTATCAAATTAATTTGTGATAAGTATTTAAATCAAAGAATTATAATTCTAGCACCCATAATTAGATCAAGAAAAGGTCATTACAGAGATTTATTTGAAAACTTTACTAAACAAGGCTTTTCAAAAGTTATTGTTGATGGTGATATTATAGACATAAAAAGAGGGATGAAACTAGATAGGTATAAAACCCACGACATTAGTTTAGTTGTAGATAATTTATCTGTAAAAGATGATTTTGAATCAAAAAGAATCTTGTCAGAGTCAATTAAAATAGCTATGAAATATGGAAATGATACTATATTCATATTAGACTCTGATTCAGGAAAACCAGAGTATTTTAGCAGAAATTTAATGTGTCCTGAAAGTGGAATCTCTTATCCAAAACCAGAGCCAAATACATTTTCCTTTAATTCTCCAAAAGGGAGTTGTGAAGAGTGTAACGGGCTTGGTACGGAGTTTAATATTAATATAAAAAAGCTTATCCCTGATGATACAATATCAATTAACAATGGAGGTATTTTGCCAATTGGTAAAAAAGATAATTCATGGATACATAGACAAATTGAGTTGATAGCAAAATATCATAATTTTTCATTAAGTGATCCTATAAAAAAAATACCTAAAGATGGGTTAGATTTTATACTAAATGGAGGAAAAGAAAGTTTTACTATTAATTCTAAAGAACTTGGAGTAAAAAGAGAATATGAGATAGACTATATGGGTATCGAGTCTTTTATTAAAGAACAATTAACAAATAATGAATCAAAAAGTCTGAGAAGATGGGCTTTGCAATTTGTAGATGTCAATAAATGCAGTAAATGTGAAGGAAGCAGATTAAAAATTGAATCCAGGTCATTTAAAATTAATAAGAAAAATATTTTTGAGTTAACAGAAATGGATCTTTCAGAACTTAAGGATTGGTTTAAAGATTTAAATAACAATTTATCAAAGAAAGACCTTAAGATATCTGAGGAAATAAGTAAAGAGATTTCAATAAGAATTCAGTTTTTGATTGATGTAGGGTTAGAATATTTAACTCTATCAAGATCTACAAAGTCTTTATCTGGAGGTGAAGCTCAAAGAGTAAGATTAGCAACCCAAGTTGGCTCTCAACTTGTTGGAGTATTATACATATTAGATGAGCCTAGTATAGGACTTCATCAAAAAGATAATATTAAGCTAATTAATTCATTAAAAAAACTAAGAGACTCCGGAAACTCAGTAATTGTTGTAGAGCATGATAAAGAGATGATTCTAAGTTCTGATCATATTATTGATTTAGGTCCAAATGCAGGTATAAATGGTGGCAAAATAATTTACGAGGGTTCACCTGAAAAAATTAAAAAAGCCAAAACAATTACTGCAGATTATATAAATGAAATTAGAAAGATAGAAGTACCAAAAAAAATAAGAGAAGGAAGTGGAAGATCAATTAAGATTTATGGATGTAAAGGGAATAACCTAAAAAATATAGATGTAGAATTTCCTCTTGGAAAAATGATTGCGGTTACTGGAGTATCGGGAAGTGGTAAGTCAACCCTAGTTAATGAAACATTATACCCTATTCTTAATGCTAAAATCTATAATTCAGTAAAGTCTCCTTTAGAATTTAAAAAAATTGATGGACTTAATAATATTGATAAAGTTGTAGAAGTTAATCAACAGCAAATAGGTAGAACTCCTCGAAGTAATCCTGCAACATACACTGGGGTTTACAGTGAAATAAGAAAACTTTTTTCAGAAACTGTTGAAGCAAAAATTAGAGGATATAAACCTGGCAGATTTAGCTTTAATGTTGCTGGAGGTAGATGTGAAAATTGTAAAGGAGGTGGAATGAAATTAATTGAGATGAACTTTCTACCTGATGTTTTTGTAGAGTGTGAGGTTTGTAATGGCAAAAGGTTTAATAGAGAAACTCTTGAAGTTAGATATAAAGGTAAATCCATTTCAAATGTACTTGATATGAGTATTTCAAAATCTTTAGAATTTTTTTCATCTATTCCAAAGATTTACAACATTCTTAAAGCTATTGATAGTGTTGGTCTTGGATATATTACTCTTGGACAGTCTTCTACAACTTTATCTGGAGGTGAATCACAAAGAATTAAGCTTGCAAGTGAGCTCTCAAAGAAGGACACAGGAAACACATTATATATTCTTGATGAACCAACAACTGGTTTGCATTTTGAAGATATAAGAATATTATTGAATGTTTTAAATCAATTAGTTGACAAAGGAAATACAATAATAATTATTGAGCATAATCTTGACGTAATTAAACAAGTAGATCATATTATTGATATTGGACCTGAAGGTGGAAAAAATGGTGGTAAATTAGTAGATTCAGGAAGTCCTAATACAATAATAAAAAATAATAAAGGGTACACGAGTAGATTCCTATCTAAAGAATTAGAATAATGCAAAAATATTTATTAGTTTTTTGTTTTTTAATCTTTGGACCAATAATCTATGGTCAATCAAATGCTATTTATGAGATTGACGTTGAATTAAATCATGAAGATCAATCATTACTAATTAAGCAAAAAATTCAATTTACAAATAATTCAAAGCATGGCATTGATAAATTATTTCTTGAAGATTGGTCAGAATCATACAGAGACAATAAAACAAAACTTGCAAAAAGAATTTCTGATGAATACTCACGATCTTTTGCATTTTCAAAAAAAAGACAAAAAGGCTACACAACAATCAATGAGCTTAATTCAAAAAACTTAAAGGAGTGGCAAAGAATAGAGGGTAGCGATATAATTGAATTAAAACTCTCACAACCATTGTTGTCAGAAGAATCTATTAAAATTTATATTGATTATTCAATAAAACTACCTGACTCTCGATTTACTGGGTTTGGTTATGATAATGATAACTTTTACCTAAAAAATTGGATTATTGTCCTATCCAGTTATAATAAATCAAAATGGGGAAAACAGAGTAATCTAAATCTTGATGATCAATCAATTAATTTTTCTGATTATAATATAGTTTTCAAGATTAAAAAAGATTATAACCTATTCTCAAATCTTAATAAGTTATCTGAAGATTTAATTGGAGATCAAAAAATTATATCATTAAATGGAATAAATACAAAAGAAATAAAAATCAATATTTTAAAAGAAGATGTTTTCTTAAATCTAGAGAACAATGGCATCATTACTGAAACAGATATCTTTAAACTTTCTTCCATTTCAGACACTCAATTTAATTATAAAAGGATATCTGAATTTATTTCTAATTATTTTTTAGAGAATAAACCCAATAAGTTACTAGTCTCAAAAGCTGATTATGACTTAAGTCCATTTTATGGACTTAATCAACTACCCAGGTTTTTAAGTCCATTTCCTGATGATTTTCTTGAAGAAATAATGTTCTTGAAATCGTTTACAATGAATTACTTAAATAGAATTATTGATTTTAACAAAAGAGAGTTTCATTGGATATACAAAGGATTAGAAATATATCTTGTAGATAAGTATATTAAAAGTTTTTATCCAAGGGCAAAATTTATTGGATATTATTCTGGTAATAGACTTTTAAAAAATTATGAAATTTCTAAAATAAATTTTACGGATCTATTTTTAAACTATTCTGAGTATATACAGAGGTTGAATATACATCAATCAGACATTCAGCCTAGTGAACAGTTAACAAGAATTAATGAAGAAATTGCATCACCATATCATGCAGGGATAGGACTAATTTACATAGAGAATTTAATTGGAGAGAATCAATTTAGATCACTGATTCAGAAAATAGTTAACATTAAATCAAATGAAGAATTAAACCAAATTTTTAATGAAAACTATGAATTTGATTTAGGTTGGTTTTTGGAAGATTATATAGGGAAAAGGCAATCTATTGATTTGAAAATTCAAAAGACAGATAATAATCTATTAAAAATCACTGAAAAAAATAATATTCAAGTCCCATACTCTATAAGTTTTATAAAAAATGACTCAATTATTAGTAGAAAAATTTTTACTAAGTATAGTGAAATTAAAAAACCTAAAATTGAATTTGATTATGTTGCAATCAATCATTTAAATAAATTACCGGAGTTAAATAGAAACAACAATTATATTCATAATTCAAGTATTAAACCAATTCGAATTAGACTAATAAGTGATTTAGATGATCCCAAAAAAAGAAATCTATATTTTCGTCCAGAAATTACTTACAACTTGTATGATGGACTTTCTCCAGGTATTAATTTATCAAACAGAGGAATAAAAAATAAGCCTTTTTCTTATGAAATTTTCACTCAATACGCATCAAAAGAACAGACCATCATTGGGTCATTAAATTTAAAATATCAAGTAAATAATGAGGTAAAAGATAATTTCTCAACTGTTTACAATATATTTTATACAACAAATCATTATAAAGAAGATTTAAGATTTCAGGTTTTTTCACCATCAATAACTGTAAATTTTAGAGACAACAATAATCTTAGATCAAATATTAGAAGATCATTTTCAATTTCAATGTATAGTGTAGATAAGGACTCAAATAATGTAAATGACAATAAACTTAATAACTATAGTATATATAATCTTGGATATTATTATAGTGATATAGATATAATAAAATATTTAAAATCATCAGTTAACACAGAGTTTTCAAATAATTTTGGTAAAATAAATTTAGTATTTGATTACAGAAAGATATTTAATAGCAATAGGCAATTTCAAGCTAGGGTTTATCTAGGTAAGTTCTTTTGGAATAATAGAAATTTCGAGAACTTTAATTATAACCTTGGCAGATCAGGAGGATATCTTTTTTTAGATAATTATCTTGGAAGATCTGAAAGAACTGGACTTTTAAGTCAGCAGTTTATTATGGCTGGAGGTGGCTTTAAATCATTTTTTGATAATCCTACAACAGATAACTTTATGCTTACCACAAACCTAAATATCGGTTTATGGAAGTGGATAGAAGGATATTTAGATCTAGGAATGCTTAAAGATAAAGGAAAGAAATCAAGGCACTTTTACGGAACAGGTCTTAGGCTTAATTTACTACCAGATTTTTTTGAACTCTATTTTCCAATTAGCTCAAGTAATGGCTTTGAATTGTCCCAAAAAAGCTATAGCAATAAAATAAGATTTATAGTATCATATAACCTAGAATCATTGGGGAATCTCTTCACAAGAAGATGGCTATAATTTAATTGTTCTAATTATTTGTAAATTTGCGGTCCCTATGAGTACATCTAATTCTATTAAAGAAGAGATTAGCTTAAAAAAGTTTAAGGAAAAAGTTCTAAATGACTTTAGAACAATCTGCCTAAGTAGAGAAATAAGTATACTTGGAAGACGAGAGGTATTGCTGGGTAGAGGAAAGTTTGGAATTTTTGGAGACGGAAAAGAACTACCTCAAGTTGTTATGAGTCATTTTTTTAAAAATGGAGATTTTCGTTCAGGTTATTACAGGGATTTAACAATTTTATTATCACAAGATTTACTTTCTGCCAGAGAATTTTTCTCAGCAATCTATGGTCATCCTGATCAAATCTATGAAAGGATGGCAGGTGGTCGACAAATGGTTGGACACTTTCTTACAGATCTTATAGATGAAAACAAAGAGTGGATAAACCAAACATCTCAAAAAAATCATATTTCAGACGTGTCCCCTACTGCTAGCCAAATGTCAAGACTGGTTGGTCTTGGATTAGCCTCAAAAATTTATAGAAACGATAATGTTAAAGACTCTGAGAAATTTTCAAAAAATGGTAATGAAATTGTATGGGGTACTATTGGAAATGCAAGCACAAGTCAAGGAATATTTTTTGAGGCAGTTAACGCATGTGGAGTTCTTCAAATTCCTGCAGTTATTAGTGTATGGGATGATGATTATGGAATTTCTGTTCATAATAAAGATCATACGACTAAAGAAAGTATTTCAGAAGCTTTATCAGGATTTCAAATAAATAATGAATCTGCGGGTATAGAAATACTAAAAGTTAAAGGTTGGGACTACCAGTCATTAATGAGGACGTATTCACATGCAGAAAAAATTGCTAGAGAACATCATATACCTGTACTTGTTCATGTTACTGAACTTACACAACCTCTTGGACACTCAACTTCAGGTTCACATGAAAGATACAAGTCAACGGAAAGATTGAAGTGGGAAGAAGACTATGATTGTAATAGAAAATTTGAAGAATGGATTATAAAAAATAAAATTTCAACAAAAAAGAAAATTGAAAGTATCAAAGCTGAAATTAAAACCTATGTTACGGATGAGAGAAAGTTAGCATGGGAATTGTATCAAAGACCAATTAAAGAAGCAAAAATTGATTTATTAGATAAAATCAAATCTTTAACAAACCCAATAGATGATGAAATTAATTCATTAATTTCTAATATTGACGACTCAAACTTTTCAGATATAATAAAGGTTTGTAGAAGATTACTTTACAAATTACCACCGGGAGAGTCTCAGGACAGAGAGGAACTTATTAGTTGGAGAAATAAATATTTAAATATTCTAGAAGAAAAATATTCATCAGATCTATATTCAATTGAAATTTCAGATCTAAAGAATATTGTTTACACTAAAGCTGAATATTCAGATACACCTAATAAAGTTGACGGTAGAATAATTCTAAGAGATAATTTTGATAAAATATTAGAAATTAATTCTAAAGTATACATTTTTGGAGAAGATGTTGGAAAGATTGGAGATGTGAATCAAGGACTTGAAGGTCTTCAAAGTAAATATGGTGAAAATAGAGTATTTGATACTAGTATAAGGGAGTCTACTATTGTTGGACAAGGAATAGGAATGTCCCTTAGAGGTCTAAGACCAATTGCGGAGATTCAATATCTTGATTATATACTATATGCTCTTCAAATTCTCAGTGATGATTTATCTACATTTAGTTATAGAACATTAGGAAAACAGAAAGCTCCATTGATTGTAAGAACTAGAGGGCATAGACTTGAAGGAATATGGCATTCAGGATCACCTCTAGGTGGAATGATTAGCTTCTTAAGAGGAGTATTTATTCTTACACCAAGAAATATGACAAAGGCTGCAGGATTTTACAATAGTTTATTGGATATTGAACAACCCGCTATTGTTATTGAACCTTTAAATGCCTATAGGGTGAAAGAGGAACTTCCATTAAATTACGGTGAGTTTAAAACACCTGTAGGAGAAATTGAAATTCTTGAAGAAGGAGATGATTTAACAATAGTCTCGTATGGCTCAACCCTAAACATAGTTCATAAAGTAGCTAAAGAAATAAAAAAATTTAACATTAATTGTGAAGTAATTGATCTGCAATGTCTAATTCCTTTTGATTTATCTAAAAATATTATTAAGAGTATTGAAAAAACAAATAGACTTATGATTGTTGACGAAGATGTTCCAGGTGGAGCTTCAAGTTATATTCTTCAAGAACTTTTAAATAATCAAAATATATATAAATATCTTGACAGTGAACCAAAACTAGTAACTGCTAAAGAACACAGGCCTCCATATGGTTCAGATGGTGACTATACGAGTAAGCCTTCGTTTGAAGATATTTTTGATGAAATCTATAATTTAATGAGAGAGTCAGACCCAAATAGGTTTAAGAAACTATCCTAATATTAAAAAACTAATTTTTAAAGATCTTATAGATTAATTCGTTTAAAATACCTTCATGATTTGTTGCATCAAAATCGATGCCTTTTGACCTATTGTCTGCTTCAAGTAAAAAATTAAAAATCTTTGATATTCTTTTCATTGGATAGTAAACTGAAGCCCTTTTGTATTCCTCAATGAAATATGGGTTAACTCCAAGAGTCTTAGATGCTTCATTTTTGTTCTCTAATGAATGATAGATAAATAATTTATTAAAAAAGGAATAAATGGTACCTATTATTACTGGGATTGGATATTTCTTTGAATTCTTTGACATATATGAAATCAGATCTTGTGATTTTTGATAATTATTCTTTCCAATTTCTTTAGTTAACTCAAAGAAATTGTAATCTTTACTAAATCCAATTATATTTTCAACTTCTTTAGGTCTTATTACTTGATCTTTATTAGAATTAAGTTGTAATTTCTCAAGTTCATTATCAATTTGTGATAAGTCATTACCAACAAAGTCTGCAATAATTTTTATTGAATTAGGATGAAGGTTAATAGATTTTTCTTTTGACTGCTGCTCAATCCATTGATATACCTGACTATCATAAATCTTTTTCGATTCGAAAACAATCCCATATTTTAAGCAAGTTTTATATACTTTCTTTCTTTTATCAATAGAACTATTAAAAGATAAGACCAGAATTGATTTTTTATTGAGATTTTCAATATATGAGTTAATTAAGTTAAAATCGTTTGATAAGTTCTTAGAATCTTTTACGACAATTAGATTAAAATCTCCAACCAGAGGATACCTTTTTAAAAAATCAACAACTTCATTTTCTTGATTTTCATCTGATTTTTTTGAATAAATTTTCTTTAAATCAAAATCAACAGCATCAGATTTTACAGATGAATTGATTATAGCATCTATAAGATTATCTGAGAAGAAACTCTCATCACCATGGATCAAATAAATTGGTGAAAGTTTGCCATTATTTATTTCATTAATTAATTTGTTGTATTCTGACATTTTATGAAGAAACTTAACTTTCCTGATTTTGAATTTAAAATTAAAAAAGAAAACAACAATAATATCATTTTTGATGAAATTCGAAAAAAATGGATTGTCTTAACCCCTGAGGAATGGGTAAGACAAAATTTTATTAAGTATTTAATTTCAAAAAATTACCCTAAATCATTAATTAATTGTGAAAAATCATTTTATATAAATAGAGTTTTAAAAAGATATGATATTGTTGTATACGATATTGATGGTAAGGTTAGTATTCTGGTAGAGTGTAAATCTCCTAATATTAATATTATTAATGAACATTTTGATCAGGTTATGCGATATAATATTGAATTAAAAAGTAAAATGATTATTGTTACAAATGGATTAAATCATTTTTATTTTAAATTGGACAAGAATATAAATCAATATGTCCAAGAAAAAGATCTAATATTTTACAATAAATGAGAATTGGAATTGCAATACTTAATTGGAATGGAATAAATCTTTTAAAATCACACCTAAAAGGAGTTGTTGATAAATCTGAAGATTCTACGATCTACATTATTGATAATAATTCTGATGATGATTCATTAGAATTTGTAAAACAGAATTTTCCACAAGTCAAATTAATTCGTTTAGATAAAAATTATGGTTTTGCAGAAGGATATAATATTGGTCTAAAGGATGTCAATGAAGATATAGTATGTATACTCAACAATGATGTCGAAGTAACAGAAAAATGGCTTGATCCTATTAAGAGAAAGTTAAAAGAAAAGAAAAACTGTATTATTCAACCCACTATTATGGACTTTAACAATAGAGAATATTATGAGTATGCTGGTGGTTCTGGAGGATTTATAGATAAGTTTGGGTATCCGTTTTGTAGAGGAAGAATTTTCTACACTTTAGAGAAAAATACAAATCAGTATTCTGATGATAAAATATTTTGGGCTTCAGGAGCTTGTATGATAATCCAAAAAGAAACATTCTATGAATTGGGGGGATTTGACAAAAGTTTTTTCGCACACATGGAAGAAATAGACCTATGTTGGAGAGGATTTAATAAAGGAATTGAATGTTTCTCATCTACTGATTCGATTGTATACCATGTTGGAGCAGCAACTTTAAAGGAAAACCCTAATAAAAACTATTTAAACTATAGGAATTCATTAATAATGCTAACTAAGAATCTCCCCTTGAATTCTCTATTGTATGTTTTATTTGTTAGAATAGTTTTAGATATGATTTCAGTTATAAGATACTTAATAATAGCTAGAATAGATCTTTCACTATCAATTATTAAAGCTCATTTAAGCTACTTTAATCAGGCTAATAGGATTTTAAAAAACAGAGATAAATCTTTAAAAAAAGAAAATTATTACAAAGTTCGAAGTATTGTATACAACTACTTTCTTCTAGGAAAGAAAAAATTCTTTAGCCTCTAGTACAATAATTTAGCATAAAAATATTAAGTTTGTAGCTGACTAATTAATAACCGATATATTTTGATATGAAAAATAACATTTTTATTGTAGGAGTTTTAGGTTTACTTCTAACTTCATGTGTATCTCAAAAGAAATACTCTGACTTAGAAAGCCTTCAGCAAAATACAAAGGAATTATTAGATAGTGCTACTGCTAAGCTAAATGCTGCAGAAACTCAACTTTCAGCAACTTCTGAGAGATTATCTGCATTATCAGAACAAAACAAATTTTTAAGAGCTAACAATCAAGACTTAATTGACAATATTGGAAATTTAACTACTCTTACTCAAAAAGGAGCAGAAAATCTTGAAAGATCTCTTGAAAGTATTAAAGAAAAAGACTTAATCATCACTAGAATGCAAGATGCTGTTACTAAGAGAGACTCTGTAACTTTAGCACTTGTTCAAAGCTTTAAAAGCTCACTTGGAACACTCAGCGATGATGATATTGAAATTAACGTTGAAAAAGGTGTAGTCTATGTATCTATTTCTGATAAACTACTTTTCAACAGTGGAAGCTTTACTGTAACAACTAGAGCTAAAAAAGTTTTAGAAAAAATCGCTATAGTAATTAGTGACAAGCCTGATCTTGAATTTATGGTAGAAGGTCATACAGACAATATGCTAATTGATCAAGAAAAAGCTGCTGAAACTATTCCTGGAGTTGTTGACAATTGGGATCTTTCTGTTAAAAGAGCTACTTCTGTAGTTAGAATTTTACAAAATGATTACGGTGTAGATCCAACTAAACTAGTTGCTGCTGGTAGAAGTTTTTACATGCCTATAGCTGACAATGATTCTTCTGTATCAAGAGCTGTTAATAGAAGAACCAGAATAATTGTTCTTCCTAAACTTGATCAGTTTACTAAACTTATTGAAGAAGGAATGAGCATGAATGTTCCTGCTACAGGTCCAAGTAATACAATTAGCTCAGATAACAAGCCTGACTAAAATCATTATTGATTAGTTAAAAAACAAGCGTGATTTTATCACGCTTTTTTTTTATATTTTATTTAGCTTGGCAAACCTTAATAATAGATTTTTTTGACCAAATTTCGAAAAATCAACAATTGCTCTAACATCATTATTAAGTCCCTCTATTTTTACTATTTTGCCAAGTCCGAATTTTTCATGAGAAACCTTATCCCCTTCTGAAAAATTGATTTCAATTGAACTATTTTTTATAGCTGAAGATGATATTTTTTTTAAGTTTCCTTTTGGTTTAAAAACTATCTTTTTCTTTGGGAACTGCTCAGATATTGGTTTAAAGTCAGCTTGTTTTGTCATATTTACATAATCCTTATCAATCTCATTTATAAATCTACTCTCCTCACAATAAATTAGCTTTCCCCATCTATACCTAGAGTTAGCATATGATAAATAAAGGTTTTGTTTTGCCCTAGTAATTCCGACATAAAACAACCTTCTTTCTTCCTCTAGCTCTGACCTTGTATTATAACTTAAAGCAGATGGGAAAAGATCCTCTTCAAGGCCGACTATAAAGACATTTTTGAATTCAAGACCCTTTGATAAATGAAGCGTCATCAAAGAAATATAGTCTTCACTTTCGTGTTCTATATCGAAGTCTGTTGAAAGTGAGACATTTGAAAGAAACTCTGATAGCCCATCATTAGAGTCAACTATTTCTTTTTGATCCTCAATAAAATCTCTTATTCCATTTAATAATTCTTGAACATTTTCAACCCTTGAAATTCCTTCTGGAGATTCATCTTTTTTTAACTCATCAATAATCTTGACTTTATTAATTAATTCTTTAGTTAAATCAAAAGCATTTAATTTCTCGTTTTCAATTTTAAAAACTTCAATTAAGTCAATAAAATTTTGAAGTTTTAACGAAACTGAAGAAGAAAAAGGAATATGTAACTCTTTATGTTTCTTTATTATATCATAAAGGCTTAGATTATTTTTTTGAGCTGCAATAATAATTTTATTAATTGTAACCAGACCAATTCCTCTAGCTGGATAATTTATAACTCTTTTAAGACTTTCTTCATCATTACTATTTATAATTAATCTTAAATATGCAAGAATGTCCTTTATTTCTTTTCTATTGTAGAATGAAACTCCACCAAATATTCTATATGGTATTTTATTTAGTCTTAGTGAATCTTCAATAGGCCTAGATTGTGCATTTGTTCTGTAGAGTATGGCAGTATCTGACAGATTAGAATCATTTATAGTTTGTATTTTTTGACAAATTGATCTAGCCTCGGCAATATCTGATTGATTTGAAGAAATTTGAACTTTATCTCCAAAATCGTTTTCTGTCCATACTTCTTTATCAATTTTATTTTTATTATGATCAATAACAGAATTAGCAGCGTTTACTATATTTTTTGTGGATCTGTAATTTTGTTCAAGCCTAAAGATTTCAACATCATCATAGTCTTTTCTGAAATTTATAATATTGTTAATGTTTGCACCTCTAAATGAATATATACTTTGCGCATCGTCACCAACAACACAAATATTCTGATACCTATCAGACAATGATTTTACAATAAGATATTGGGAGTTATTTGTGTCTTGATACTCATCTACGAGTATATATTTAAATTTTTCTTGGTACTTTGCTAGAACTTCAGGGTGATTATTTAATAATTCATTAGTTTTCATTAAAAGGTCATCAAAGTCCATTGAGTTTGATTTTATCAATCTATCATTATATTCTTTATAAATATTTCCTGTCTCAGGTTTTCTTGATAAATTATCAGACTCAACTAATTCATTATTAGAAAAGTAACCATTAACAGTTATAAAGTTATTTTTAAGAGTTGAAATTCTATTTCTAATTGATTTAGATCTGTAAACATCCTTGTCTAAGTTCATTTCTTTAATAATAGATGAAATTAGTCTTTCAGAATCTTGTGTATCATAGATAGTAAAATCTGAAGTAAAACCAATTTTATGAGCTTCAAATCTTAATATTTTAGCAAAAACTGAATGAAAGGTACCCATCCATATACTTTTTGAATCACTTTCACCAATCATTGATGAAATTCTAAGCTTCATTTCACGAGCAGCTTTATTAGTAAATGTTAAAGCTAAAATTTCAAATGGATCTACACCGTTGTTAACTAGGTGAACTATTTTATATGTTAAAACTCTTGTTTTTCCTGATCCAGCTCCTGCAATTACCATTGATGGACCATCCGTCTTCAATACTGCACTCAATTGAGCATCATTAAGATCATTTAGATAAGATTTGTTATCTTCTAACATTATTATAAATTTAACTAATTAATGAATTTTAATTACCCTATAACCATTAATTAAATCAACACTTATGAAAAAATTATCATTAATTATTTTCTTTTTCATTTTTCAATTTAATTTTTCTCAATCTATTGAAGATCAAATTAAAAATATTGAACAAAAAGTAATTTTATGGAGACATGATTTTCACAAACATCCAGAACTCTCAAATAGAGAGTTTAGAACATCTGAAGTAATAGCAAAACATCTAGAATCGCTTGGCATATCAGTTAAAAGAAACGTTGGGGTAAATGGGGTCGTTGGTATACTAGAAGGAAGTAAAAAAGGCAAAGTTGTTGGATTAAGAGCAGATATGGATGCACTCCCAATTACAGAAAAAAATTACCTTCCTTTTATGTCAATAAATGATGGAATTATGCATGCTTGTGGACATGATAGTCATATGGCCATTCTTATGGGGGCAGCCGAAATATTATCCAAGAATAGAGATTTTGAAGGTACTGTAAAATTTATTTTTCAAGGAGCTGAGGAAGGTCCCCCACCTGGTGAGGAAGGTGGAGCAAGGATGATGATTAAAGAGGGGGTTTTAAAAAATCCAGATTTAGATGCAATTTTTGGTCTTCATATAGCTGCTCAACTACCCATGAATAAGGTTTACTATAAACCAAGAGGCTTTTATGCATCTTCATCGAGGTTTACAATTAAAGTAATTGGGACTCAAGCTCATGGAGGAACTCCTTGGCTTGCAGTTGACCCTATTATCATCACCGCACAAATAATTAATTCGATTCAAACTATTATTTCAAGAGAATCAGAATTAACTAAAGAACCTGCGGTTATTTCATTTGGTAAAGTAGAGGGTGGAAATAGATTTAATATTATTCCAAATGAGGTGAATTTAGTAGGAACTATTAGATCATTAGATTATGGAATGAGAGATTACATAAAAAAAAGAATTATTGAACTTTCAGAAGGAATTGCTAAATCATATGGGGGGAAAGCTATAGTTGAAATTGATGATGGTGCTGATATTACATATAATGATCCTGAGATTATGAGTAGAATGCTTCCATCTTTAAAAAAATCTGCTGGTAACGAAAATGTAATACTAAGCAATGCAAAAACACTTGCAGAAGATTATGCATATTACTTAAATAAAATTCCAGGTTTTTTATTTGAGTTGGGTGGATATAATACAAAAGAAGAAAGAGAAGCTCCTGCACATCATACACCTGATTTTTTTATAGATGATAGTTCAATGCTTCTTGGAGTTAAAGTAATGACAAATTTAGCATTAGACTTTTTAAAGAGTGAATAATGATTTTCTAAACCAATCTGTTGAATTTATTAAAGGTGTTGGTCCTTCAAGATCAAAACTTCTTAATGATGAATTGAATATTAAAACTGTAAAGGACTTAATAGACTTTTACCCTTTCAGATATATTGACAGAATGAGTTTTTTTAAAATTAATGAACTTCCCCTTAATAACTCAGAGGTTCAGATTATTGGCAAAATAAAATCAATAAAAAAAACTAAGGTTAGATATAGAGATAGGCTTAATTGTGAATTTTATGATGAAACGGGTAAGATTGATTTAATTTGGTACAGAGGCTTTAGTTGGGTTGAAGAGTCAGTAAAAGTTGATAAGGAGTATGTAGTCTATGGTAAACTAAACTGGTATGGTAATAAAGTCTCCATTGCTCACCCAGAAATAAAGACAAAAGAAAGTTTTGAAAGAAATATACCTAGAAGACTTCATGGGATATATTCATCGACTGAAAAATTAATAGCTGAAGGAGTAACACAAAAATACTTTGTTAAGATAATTTTTAATCTTTTAAATTCAATTCAAGCTCATATTAAAGAAAATCTATCAGCTTCGATATTAAAAGAATTTAGCCTTATTGACCGATATCAAGCTCTTATAAATATTCACTTACCTGAATCACAGGAATTATTATCACAGTCAATCAGAAGACTAAAATTTGAAGAGCTCTTTTTTAATCAAATAGGTTTTCAGTTAACTAAAAACGATAGAATAATAAAGCTTAACGGATTTAAATTTGAAAAAGTTGGTAATAATTTAAATGACTTTTACAATAAATCGTTGCCCTTTGAATTAACTAAAGATCAAAAAAAAGTTATAAAAGAAATTAGGAATGATTTTAGGGATGGAAAACAGATGAATAGATTACTCCAAGGTGATGTTGGGTCAGGAAAAACAATTGTCTCTTTAATGGTCATGTTAATAGCTATTGACAATGGTTATCAATCTTCTATTCTTGCACCAACTGAAATTCTTGCTAACCAACATTATAATTCAATTAGAGAACTGACAAAGGATCTAGATTTAGGAATTGAGCTGTTAACTGGTTCAACAAAATCTAGGGATAGGACAAGAATACATAGAAATTTAAAATCAGGAAAAATTAATATTCTCATAGGCACTCATGCAATATTGGAAGATATTGTTCAATTTAATAATCTCGGGCTAAGTGTTATTGATGAACAGCACAGATTTGGGGTTGCTCAAAGAGCAAAACTTTGGAAAAAAAATAATCCTGCTCCACATATTCTAGTTATGACTGCTACTCCAATTCCTAGAACACTAGCAATGAGTATATACGGAGATCTTGATGTTTCAACAATCAAAGAGCTACCTCCTGGAAGAATTGAGACTAAAACCGTTCATAAATATGACAAGAACAGACTCAGTGTTTTTAGTTTTCTAAAAAAAGAGATAAAAAAAGGAAGACAAGTATATCTTGTATATCCTTTAATTAATGAATCTGAGAAATTAGATTACAAAGATCTTATGGATGGGTATAATAGCATTATTAGAGAATTTCCTAGACCTGATTATCAGGTTAGTATTGTTCACGGTAAAATGAACTCAAAAGATAAGGACTACGAAATGAATAGATTTATAAAAAAGGAAACTCAAATTTTAGTTTCAACTACTGTAATTGAGGTTGGTGTTAATGTTCCAAATGCATCAGTTATGGTTATTGAGAGCGCAGAAAGATTCGGATTATCTCAGCTTCACCAGCTAAGAGGAAGGGTTGGAAGAGGAAATGATGAGAGTTATTGTATTTTGATGACAAAAGACAAGCTGTCTGAAGATTCAAAGATTAGAATTGATACAATGGTTAAAGTAAGTGATGGGTTTAAACTTGCAGAAGTTGATCTTAAACTTAGAGGTCCAGGAGATTTGCTAGGAACTAAACAAAGTGGAGTTTTAAAATTTAAGTTAGCAGATATAATTTATGATTTTGATATTTTAAATGAGGCCAAAAATTGTGCAGAGCAAATACTTAGTAGAGATCCCAAATTGATTGACAAGGAAAATTTACCTATTAGATATGAAATTTCTACGTCTTCAAATTCAAAAAATTTATGGAGATATATTAGCTGATTAAGTATATTTGTTTATCAAACTAACCTTGTGAAAATATCAATTAATTGGCTTAAAGACTATCTTGAATCTGATCATACTCCAGAGGAGATATCTGAGATACTTACTAATTTAGGATTAGAAGTTGAGAAAATATCAGATTTCGAATCTATAAAAGGTGGGTTAAAAGGCGTTGTGGCAGGTAAAGTGTTAGAATATGGTAAACATCCTAATGCTGACAGGCTAAAAGTTACTTCAATAGATATTGGTGGTAACGAAGTCTTTGAAATTGTTTGTGGAGCTCCAAATATAGAAAAAGGACAAATTGTTCCTGTTGCTACAGTTGGCTCAAAAATATATACTAATGAAGGGTTAGAAATAAAAATAAAAAAATCAAAAATTAGAGGCGTTGTAAGCAATGGTATGGTATGTGCTGAAGATGAGATTGGATTGGGTGACTCACATGAAGGCATAATGATTTTAGAAAAAAATGTTAAACCCGGCACACCAATCAGTGACTTGTTTAATATACAATCAGATAAAATTTTGGAAATCGGACTTACTCCAAACAGATGTGATGCAATGTCTCATTATGGTGTAGCAAGAGATCTTAAAGCATTTCTAGACTATAAAAAAATTAAATCTAATTTAAGTTTACCATCAATTAACTCATTTAGTTCAGTTAATATTGATAAGGAGATTAATGTAAATGTTGAAGATTCAGAAAAATGCCCGTTTTATTCTGGTTTGGTAATAAAGAATATAAATGTTGAATCTTCTCCGCAAGAAATTCAAAATAAACTTAAGTCAATAGGTCTTAAACCAATTAATAGCATTGTTGATATTACAAATTATGTAATGCATGAAATTGGTCAACCTCTTCATGCTTTTGATCTTGATAAAATTGAAAACATAACAGTTAAATCACTAAAATCAGGAACAAAATTTAAGACTCTAGATGAAAGCGAAATAAAACTTAACAATGAAGATCTAATGATATGTTCTAATAGCGAACCTCTTTGTCTAGCTGGAATATATGGTGGTATTAACTCTGGTGTTAGTAAGTCTACAAATAGCTTATTTCTCGAATCAGCAATTTTTAACTCTGTTACAATAAGAAAATCATCTAAAAGACATCAACTTTTTACAGACGCTTCATACAGGTATGAGAGAGGGGTTGATCCAAATAAAGTTGTTTATGCATTAAAAAGAGCCGCATTGTTAATAAAAGAGATTAATCCAGAATGTCATATTTCAGAAATAATTGTTGAAGATAATCTTAAAAAAGAAATTAAAGATGTTTATTTAAGATATGATAGAATTAAAAAAATTTCAGGACAAATTATTGATAAAGAGATAGTTATACAAATACTGACTTCTCTTGATTTTGAGATAAAAGGACATAGTGATGATGGAATTAATTTGATTGCTCCTGACTATAGACATGATGTGTTTAGAGAAATTGATGTAATAGAGGAAATACTTAGAGTTTTTGGGTTTGACAACATTAATATAGATAATAAAATATCAATGAGTATTCCAAATAATTCTGATAATAAAGATTTTAAAATTGAATCGATTATTAGTAATCAATTAGTTGGGATTGGATTTAATGAAATAATTAATAATTCAATATGCTCACCAAAAACTAATGAAAAGTTTAATGAGAATTCAGTAGAGTTATTAAATCCACAAGGGATTGAGCTTTCGAACTTACGTCAATCATTAATTCCTAATTCATTAGAAACTATCAATCATAATATAAATAGACAAAATAAAAATTTAAAATTATTTGAAATAGGTAATGTATACTCAACTATTGATAATGAATTTCATGAAACAAGAAAAATGTTAATATCAGTAACGGGAAGTGTATTTGATGAAAATTGGATAACAAAATATCAAGAAAATAACTTTTTTTATCTGAAAGGAGTTGTCAAAAAAATATTTACCATTCTTAATATAGAGAATATTAAATATGAAGTTAGTGACGATAAATTATATGACTATAAATTAAATATTTTAAAAGGAAAGCTAAAAATTGGATCCATCGGTGAGATTAACTCAAATTACGCTAATGATTTCTCTTTAGATCAAAGGATTAATATCTGTACTTTAAATTTAGACTTATTAAGACCCTCGTTACAAAAAATCAAATATCAGGAAATATCAAAATTTCCATCTTCAAGGAGAGATATTTCAATGATACTTGATAAGAATGTTTCCTTTGAAGATATTAAGAATTTAGCTTATAAAGAAGAGAATAAAATCTTAAAAGAAATCAATTTATTTGATGAGTATAAGGATAAGAAAATTGGTAAAGATAAAAAATCGTTTGCCATAAGTTTTACTTTCAATGACTCTAAAAAAACACTTACAGATAAAGTTATTGATAAAATAATGATAAAATTATCAAAAAAAATAAAATCAGATTTTGGAGCTGTAATCAGGGATAAGTAACTATTTATAAAGCTTCTCTCTTGCAGCTAATACCTTATCATCATTAATATATTCGCTAAATGGTAAGTAGCTATCAATTACCCCGTTAGGTGTGATTTCAATGATTCTGTTTGAAACAGATTCGGAAAATGCTCTATCATTCGAGCTAAGAAGAACAGTCCCTTTAAAATTAATAAGAGAATTATTGAATGCAGTTATTGACTCAAGATCTAGGTGATTTGTTGGCTCATCAATCAGTAATACATTTGGTTTACCCATCATTATCTTAGATAACATACATCTAACTTTTTCACCTCCAGATAAAACATTGCAAGACTTTAAAGCTTCATCTCCGCCAAATAGCATTCTTCCGAGAAAACTCCTAATAAATAATTCTTCCCTTTCTTCATCATTATTAGCCCATTGTCTTAACCAGTCAACTAAAGAAATGTTTTTATCAAAAAAAGAATGATTATCCATTGGAAGATAACCAAAAGAAGTAGTTACACCCCAATTGAAAGAACCTTCTGTTGGATTTAGAGATCCTGAAATACAATCATAGAATAAATTAACAGATCTTGAATTTTTTGAAAGAATCAAAACCTTTTCACCTTTATTAAGATTAAAGCTTATGTCTTTAAAATATGTCTCACCATCATTTTCATATGATAATGATTTTAGTTCAAGAATTTGATCACCAGCATCTCTTCCTTGCTCAAAAATAATTGCAGGATATCTCCTTGAAGAAGGTTTTATCTCCTCAATATTTAATTTTTCAATCATTTTCTTTCTTGCAGTAGCTTGTTTAGACTTTGCAACATTAGCAGAAAACCTAGAAATAAACTCTTGAAGTTCTTTTTTCTTTTCTTCTGCTTTTTTATTTTGCTGCTGCTTTTGTCTAGCCGCTAACTCACTTGACTGTTGCCAAAAAGTATAATTACCTGAGTAGTGATTAATCTTGCTGAAGTCTATATCTGATGTATGTGTACATACTGAATCTAGAAAAAATCTATCATGAGATACTACAATAACTGTATTCTCAAATTCATTTATAAAATTTACTAACCACTCTACAGTTGTGTAATCTAAGTCATTTGTTGGCTCATCCATAATCAATACATCAGGATTACCAAAAAGACACTGAGCTAGGAGAACTTTGACTTTCAATTTCTGATCAATATCGTTCATAGATATATTATGTATTTCCTCAGAGATTCCGAGACTTGAAAGAAGAAAAGCAGCATCAGCATCTGCATTCCACCCATTCATTTCTTCAAAGGAGGCTTGAAGTTCCCCCACTCTATCAGCATCTTTATCAGAAAAATCTTCTTTTGCATAAATTGAATCAATTTCACTTTTTAAATCAAATAATTTTTGATTTCCAAGGATTACAGTTTCAATAACTGTTTTATCATCGTACCTGTTATGATTTTGCTCTAATACAGATAATCTTTTACCAGGTTCTAAAAAAACAGATCCTGTATTAGGTTCAAGATCTTTTGATAAAATTTTCAAAAAAGTAGATTTTCCAGCACCATTAGCGCCAATAATACCATAACAATTTCCAGGAGAAAAAGTTATATTTACTTCATCAAAAAGGATTCTTTTTCCGAATTGCAACGATAAATTAGAAACTGATAACATAAATATGCGCAAAAATAGTAAGTTGAGAATTTCTAAACTAATATTAAGTACCTTTATTTTTCCGTTTATAATTTCTTGTAATCAGAAAAATTTAAATGAGGAATTCTATTTAGGTGGTGAAATTATCAACCCATCTTCTCGCTTCGTAAACTTTTATTATAATAATGTAAAAATTGATTCAATTGAACTTAATTCTGAGAATAAATTCTTTAAAAAAATTGAGAATATTAACCCTGGCATATATCGAATAGAACATTTACCTGAAAATCAGAATATTATTGTTGAAAAGGGAGACAGCTTATGGATAAGAGTTAATGTTGAAGATTTCCATGAATCATTAACCTTCAGTGGAAGAGGTTCCTCAAAAAATAATTTTTTAGTAGATATAAATAATATGGATACATATGAGAATGAATACCTATCACAATATTATGTACAAGAAAGTGACATTTTTAGAAAAAAAATAGATTCTTTAATGAATGAAAAACTTAGAATCTGGGAATTATTTAACAAAAGTGTTAATCAAAAAAAACTATCCAGCAATATAACTAAATCGAGTATTAAATATAACTATTATAATAAATTAGAAAGATATGCAATTCTAAGAGGGACAAACTGGACAAAAAGTAAAAAGGAATCCTACTTCGATTATAGAGATGATATAAATTTAAATGACACAGACTTATCACTCTTTGATCCTTATGTTACTTTTTTGATGAATTATTTCAATGAAAAGACACTAGACAGCGGTGAGATTTATTCCTACGTGAAAAATAACACTGATTTTAACATAAAAAAACTGTTAATAATTGATTCACAAATTGATGATCCTTATTTAAAAAATAATTTAGCCAGAGCAACTGCAATTGAAGAAATTTTAAATTTTAAAAATAATAAATTTCATGATGAGTTTATTGACTACTACCGTTATGTAAACAGCTCAGATAAATATTTAAATGAAATTATTCAACTATATAAGGACATAAAAAAGATGCAAAAAGGAAATGTTTTACCTGAAGTAAGTGTAATTAATTATCAAGGAAAAGAAAGACTGAGTTCCAACGAGCTTAAAGGCAGTAAAACACTTATATATTTTTGGTCTCAGACACAAATGAATCATTATAGGAGAACCATAAAAAGAATTGAGGAATTAAAACAAATTTTTCCAAATTTTCGTTTTGTTGGAATTTGCATACAACCATATACAGATATGGTAATTCAAGCTCAAAATATTTTAAATGTTGATTTATCTGATCAATACTCATTTAAAAATTTTGAAGAATCAAGCAAAAGTTGGGTTTTAACCTTTTTAAATAAAACAATTATAATTGATCAGAAGTCATATATAATTGATGGATTTAGCAACTTATTTACTAATGACGTTGAACAAGTTCTTTACTCAAATTAGCTTCCTTTCTTGTGGTCACTAAGAAACTTCTCTAAACCTATATCAGTTAGAGGATGTTTTAAAAGTCCTTTGATAGCAGAAAGAGGACTTGTTATTACATCTGCTCCTATTTTAGCACAATCAATTATATGCATTGTATGTCTTATTGAGGCTGCAAGAATCTCTGTTTCATATGCATAGTTATCATAAATATCTCTAATATCACTGATCAAGTCTAGTCCATCAGTAGATATGTCATCAAGCCTACCAATAAAGGGAGATACATATGTGGCTCCTGCTTTTGCAGCTAATAAAGCTTGTCCTGATGAAAAAATAAGAGTACAATTTGTTTTAAGTCCTTTATCACTAAAATATCTAATAGCTTTTACTCCTTCTTCAATCATAGGAACCTTAATAACTATTTGCTTGTGAAGTGACGCAAGCTCTTCACCTTCTTTTACAATACCATCATAATCAACAGATATTACTTCAGCAGATACATCTCCGTCTACTATATCACAAATTTTTAGATAATGATCAATAATATTTTTTTGACCAGTAATACCTTCTTTTGCCATTAATGAAGGGTTTGTTGTTACTCCATCAAGTATTCCAAGAGACTGAGCTTCTTCTATTTGGTCTAGATTTGCTGTGTCAATAAAAAATTTCATAATTCTTAGCTATATAGTTTTATTATTATTTTCTGAAAAAGCTTATCTGGTAATAGACTTTTCAGTGTAATTTTCTTTTCAAGAAATCCGCCGACAAGGTAGTTAATTTTTGGTTTCTTTTCTTTAATAATTTTCAACACTAAGTTGGCAACTTCAATGGGGTCCCTTCCATGATTCATTTTTCCATTAACACTTTTAATGATTTTTTCATATTCTTGAAAATAAGGAGAAGAACTAGGATTGTCTGAATCCCTCCTATTATTCAAAATTTCAGTTTTATAATCACCTGGGGCAATATTTACAACGTTAACATTGTACTTTTTAAGTTCTATATTTAAACTTTCCGCAATAACTCTAAATGAAGCTTTTGATGCACAATAAGCACTCCAAAATGGAAGACCAAGATATCCTGCAATTGAAGTAATATTAATTATTAAACCCATTTTTTTTGATCTCATGTGAGGTAAGACTGTTTGGATTAGATTAAGCTGACTAAAAAAATTTGTATCAAATACCCTTTTAATATCAACCATTTTCATTGTTTCAGTGGGTCCTGTAATATTAATTCCTGCATTGTTAACTAGAACATCAATTTTGCCATATTTCTTTATTATCTGGTCAACTTCAGACTTTGATGCTTCATAGTCATTTATATCAAGTTTAATGGTTAAATAATCAGAGTTAATTTTTTCAGCATTTCTAGATGTCCCAATTACAGTGTATCCTTCAGAGTGAAGTTTTTCAGCTATTGTTCTTCCAAATCCGGAAGAAGTTCCAGTGATTAAAATAACCTTGCCCATTATATATTAAATATATTAGTTATAAATTTAATACATGAAATATACAGTTGTTTTTTTATTTACATTATTAATATTTAACTGTCAAAGCTCTGTAAATAAAGATTTTAAAATAAATATTAGCTCATCTGACAAAATAATCTCCAATGGAGACAATATCAAAATTGTTATAGAATCAAAATCAGGGCAAGCTATTGACTCCGCAGCATATTACTTAAATGAAAAAGAAGTAGATAGTGAGACTACTCTAAAAGAACTAAAATTAGGTGAGAACTCAGCAAGAGTTAAGATATACTCTAACGGAGTAGAGCATTCTATTAATAAAAGTTTTGATGTTTACTCAAATAAGAAACCTAAGATAATGACCTATGAAATTATTAAGGAGTATAATCATGATCAAAACGCTTATACTCAAGGACTAGAATTTTATGGGAATAGCTTATATGAAAGCACAGGACTAAATGGTAAGTCATCATTAAGAAAAGTTGATTTAAATACTGGCGAAATTCTAAAAGTTATAAATCTTAACTATGAGTATTTTGCCGAAGGTTTGACAATATTAAATGATAAAATATTTCAATTAACATGGAGAAACAAAATTGGATTTGTATATGATCTTGATTTTAATAAAATTGGAAGTTTTGATTATAATAAGAGCATTGAGGGATGGGGATTAACAAACGATGGTGAATACATATATAAATCAGATGGAACAAGCAAGATATGGAGATTAAACCCTGATACACTTGAAGAAATTGATTTTATTGATGTTATGACAGATAAATCAAGGATTAGGAATATTAATGAATTAGAATATTTTAATGGAAAAATTTATGCAAACACTTACCAGCAAAACAGAGATGTTATTATTATTATTAATCCTAAGGATGGGGCAGTTGAAAGTGTAATAGATTTTTCTGGTATTAGAAATAGAGTTTCAAAAACTCCTGAAACAGATGTAATGAATGGTATAGCAGAGCTTAACGGGAGATTATTTGTTACTGGAAAAAACTGGAATAAGTTGTTTGAAGTAAAAATTTACAGCAAAAATAATTTCTAGCTATTAAATAGAGGTCTGTCCATCATATAAGATTCTACTTTTTTACCAATATCAATCAAGAGATTTTCTTTCTCTGAATTTTCTATAGACGAGTTAATAGTTTCTGCAACAAAATCCATGTCCTGCTCATTCAGTCCCCTTGTAGTAATAGCAGGTGTACCAATTCTAATACCACTAGTTACAAAGGGTGATTGATCATCATAAGGGACCATATTCTTATTTACAGTAATATTTGAAATACCAAGCACTCTTTCAGCTTCATTTCCAGTAATATTCTTATTTCTTAAGTCAATAAGAATTAAGTGATTATCAGTTCCACCTGAGACAATGTTATAACCCATATTGATAAGATTTTCTGACAACCTTTTAGCATTCATTATTACTTGACCTATGTACTTTTCAAAGTTTGATTCTAAGGCTTCACCAAAGGCAATTCCTTTAGCAGCAATTACATGTTCTAATGGACCACCTTGATTTCCGGGAAAAATAGCAGAGTCAAGAATAGATGACATCTTTTTTAAATTCCCATTTTTAAGTTTTAAACCAAAGGGATTATCAAAATCTTTACCCATCATTATTATACCGCCTCTAGGACCTCTCAGAGTTTTGTGGGTAGTTGAGGTAATAACATGACAATGAGGAACTGGATCAGTTAAAAAACCTTTTGCAATCAAACCTGATGGGTGAGCAATATCCGCATGAAGAAAAGCTCCAACTTCATCAGCAATTTCTCTAAATTTTGAAAAATCAATATTTCTTGAATATGCTGAAGCTCCAACAATTATTAAATTAGGCATAACCTCCTTAGCTTTTCTTAGAATTTCACTATAATCAAAAATTCCTTCTTTAGTCACACCATAAAAACTAGATGAATATATTTTTCCTGAAAAATTAACATTGGAACCATGAGTTAAATGTCCACCATGAGAAAGATCAAGACCTAATATCTTATCCCCTGGCTTAAGGAAAGCATCAAATACAGCTGTGTTAGCTTGAGAACCCGAATGAGGTTGCACATTTGCATATTCAACTTTAAATAACTCTTTTAATCTATCAATTGCAATTTGTTCTATTTGATCTACTACTTCACAACCTCCATAATATCTTTTACCTGGATAACCTTCAGCATATTTATTTGTCAAAATAGATCCAGTTGCCTTCATAACATCTTCACTAGTAAAGTTTTCAGATGCAATTAATTCAAGTCCACCAAGTTGTCTAATTTTTTCTTTTTCAATTAAACTAAATATTTTTTCTTGACTATTCATTACAGATAATTAAAGTGCTAAATTAATAAAATAGCAACTCTAGTTTGATTGTTTCCTATTATATAAATCAACTAGTTATAAACAATTTTTATTATTAATTATTAGATTAGATTAAATCAATCTTCATGAAATATAAGTCATCATTATTCGGCCAATAATCTTTCTTTATGTATTCAATTTTAAAGTTTAGTTTCTCGTAAAATTTATATGTAAGATTGGAAGTCTCAACTTCGATTACATTTAATTTTCTATTATTCTTTAAAATTTTAATACAATAATTAACCAGCTTTTTACCAAAGCCCAAACCATGATAATTAGGATCTATAAATAACCAGCATATTCTAGCAGTTTTAATATTCTCATATGCATACCCACCCCCCCCTAAGACCTTACCTTGGTATTCAATTATAAAATAGGATTCAAGATTTTTAGAATTAAAGTATTTTTTGAAGTCATATAATTCTTTTTTATCAAAGTATTTTGGGACATTTAAAGAAAATATTTTGCTCAAAAATTTAAAGTCTTGTTTTTGAGCTGTTCTTATTACCACCATATAATAAATATAAATTATTCGTTTTCAAATTTGTAATTTTACAGCATGAATAGTTCAGTTAACATAAAAAATAAAAAAGCCAAGTATGATTATTCATTACTAGATAATTATACTTGTGGGATTGTATTGACTGGAAATGAGATAAAATCAATAAGAAATTCCAAAGCATCGCTTAATAATTCATATTGTGAATACACTGACGGTGAACTATTCGTAATCAATCTTCATATTGATCAATATGAGAACTCAGGTGAGCAAAATTATGATCCAAAAAGAAAGAGAAAACTACTTCTTAATAGACAAGAGTTAAAAAAAATTGAAAAGGACGTTCGTGACATTGGAATTACTGTTGTTGTAACTTCTCTTTTTATTAGTAAAAAAGGAATGGCAAAGCTCAACATATCTGTTGCAAAAGGTAAAAGAGAGTTTGATAAAAGAAATGTGATTAAAGACAGAGAAAATAAAATAAGTCTAAAAAGAATTAAAAAGAACTTTAATAATTAGTTTTTATTTTTTAGCATAGGAACAAATCGGAAATTTCCATAGGTTTCTTTTTTAAATTCATTTTCTGAAATCCTTATAATTTTTGTCATCACTTGTACATCTTTTCCAACAGGAATTATTAATCTACCTCCTACTTTTAACTGCATTACAAGTTTTTTTGGGATTACTGGTGAACCTGCTGTTACTATTATACCATCAAAAGGTGAATAATCTTGCATTCCATTAAAGCCATCTCCATATATAAACTTTTTAGGTTTAATTTTCATTTTATTAAATAGATTAGATGTAGATCTATATAAGGCATGGTCTCTTTCAATTGTATATATATCTAGATTTAAATAATTTAGAACTGCAGTTTGATATCCAGAGCCTGTACCAATTTCTAAAATTTTATCACTAGCTGATGGGTTAAGTAGTTGTGTCTGGAAAGCTACAGTATATGGCTGTGATATAGTTTGATCATTTTCTATTGGAAGAGCTTTGTCAATATATGCTTGTTCTGAAAGTCCAGGATCAATAAATAAATGTCTAGGTATGTTTTCAATAGCCTTAAGGATTCTGTCATCTTGAATTCCTTTTTCTCTTAATTCTGATGCTAGAATTCTTCGTCTTCCTTTATGCTTAAAATTATCTTCCACTTATGCTAATATTAAATTAATACTCGATTATTCCAAAAGAAGATTGTATTTTTAGCAAATGATAAAAGTTGGTGTAATTGGAGCCGGACATCTTGGTAAGATTCATCTAAATATTATTAATTCATCAAATCAAAATTTAATAGGATTTTATGATACTGATGAAACTAATTCAGAAAAGCTTTCGTCAGAATATGGTTATAAATACTATAATAATTTAGACCAATTACTTAAAGACATTGACGCTGCAATTATAGTATCCCCAACAACTACTCATTTTGAAATTGCAAAAAAATGTATAGAGGCTGGAAAACATATATTTGTCGAAAAACCACTAACATCAAACTCTAAAGAGGCTCAAATTATTAACGAATTAGCATCAAAAAATAAAATAGTTGGTCAAGTTGGATTTGTAGAGAGATATAATCAGGCATTCATTTCTTGTAATAGATTTATAAAAAATCCAAAATTTATTGAGTCGCATAGACTTTCAGATTTTAACCCGAGAGGAACCGATGTGTCTGTAATAATGGATCTAATGATCCATGATATAGATATTGTTTTAAAAGTTGTCAACTCAAAAGTTAAAAAAATTAATGCTTCTGGAGTATCTATAATTAGCACTACTCCTGATATAGCAAATGCAAGAATTGAGTTTGAGAATGGGTGTATTGCTAACCTAACATCAAGTAGAATTTCTCTGAAAAAAATGAGAAAAACTAGAATTTTTCAAGAAGATGCATACATTTCTATTAACTTTTTAGAAAAAGATTATCAAGTAGTTAGAATCAGAGGAAAAGAAACTAACGATTCAGATAGTTCAATTATCATCAAAAATAATGACGGTGAAGAAAAAGTAATATTTTTTGAAACACCTGAGATAGTTGAAATTAATTCAATTGAATCAGAGTTAAATGATTTTTTTGAGTCTATTAATAATAATTCTGAATCAAAAGTTTCGCTTCTTGATGGGCTTTTAGCTTTAGAAGTAGCTGAAGAGATAATCAGTCAACTATGAGTATAAGAGATAATATCCTGAGTATAAAAGATGAAATAAGCGATGAAGTTAAATTAGTTGCTGTTTCCAAGACTAGATCCATAGATGAAATAAAAGAAGCATATAATTCTAATCAAAAGATCTTTGGAGAAAACAGAGTTCAAGAAATTGTTGAAAAACATCAACTATTACCAGATGATATCGAGTGGCATATGATTGGACATCTTCAAAAAAATAAGGTAAAGTATATCTCAAACTTTATTACGTTGATACATTCGCTAGACAGAATTTCATTAGCAGCAGAAATAGATAAATGTGCTAAAAAATCAAATAGAAAAATTGACTGCCTAATACAACTTAAAATTTCTTCAGAAGAGACAAAATTTGGCTTAGATACTAGCCTTCTCGAGGATTTTTATTCAGATATTCAAAAATATGAGAATATTAATATTGTTGGGTTAATGGGTATGGCAAGTTTTACTGAAAATCAACAAAAAATAAGTGATGAATTTTCTCAAATTAAGGAATTATATGATATAATGAATTTGAAGAATTCTAAAATAAAAAATTTATCAATTGGTATGAGCGATGACTATAGATTAGCAATAGAGAAAGGATCAAATATGATAAGGGTTGGTAGTAAAATTTTTGGAAAACGAAGTTATTGATGTATACAATTGTTGACCTTGAAGCTACAGGTGGAAAATTTAATGAGGAATCTATAATTGAGATTGCTATCTATAAATTTGATGGTGTCTCTATTACAGATCAGTTTATTAGCCTGGTAAACACTGAAAAAGAGATACATCCTTATGTAGAAAAACTTACTGGAATTTCATCGAAGATGCTTAAGACAGCTCCTAAATTTCATGAAATAGCTAAGAGAGTCATTGAAATAACCTCTGATTCTGTTCTAGTTGCTCATAATGCTCAGTTTGATTATAGAATTTTACAATTAGAGTTTAAGAGGCTAGGATTTGATTTTTCAATGAAATCTATTTGCACAGTTATTTTATCTCAAGAATTACTTCCTGAGCAGGAATCATATAAACTTGGAAGATTATCTAGAAGTCTTGGAATTCCAATCAAGGATAGACATCGTGCTAGTGGAGATGCACTTGCAACTGTTGAGTTATTTAAAATTCTTTTAGAAAAAGATGTTAATCAAGAAATAGTAAGAAAAAGTATTGTCGAATTCCCTGGCGAAAAAATGGATAATATTTTTAAAGACGTTATAGATAATCTAAAGGAAAATACAGGAGTCTTCTATATATATAATGATAAGAATGAATTAGTTTATATTGATTTTAGTAAGGATATTAAGAATAAACTAATTAAGTTGTTTACTAGTAAAAAATTTATTCCGAAGTACGTTCAGAATAATTTTAAAACAATTAAGGTACATCCTACAGGCAATGTTCACATTGCAATTTTGAAGACTCTTCAAGAGATAAATTCTCTTAAGCCTAAAATTAATAATAATGTTGATCCAAAGATTTTCTCCAAAATTTCTAAGCCTGAAATTATAAATAAAGCTTCAGACTTTGTAATAATATTTAATGGAAAGGAAGAGGCTGACAAAAGTTTTATTCTATTTAAGAGTGGAGTTATAGAAGGATATGGCTATTTTGAGCTTTATAATAATATAAATTCGGAGAAAAAAATTAATTCTAGGTTAGTAAAAGTGAATAAGTCAAAAAGGGTTGAAAACTATGTATATAGACTAATTTCTGAGAAGAGATATAAAAAACTAGTAAATTTGAAAGAAATTTATAAATTTTCAGTCATTGAATAAAACACGTCAGAAAATACATGATATTATATATGAGGCAGACACTCCTGCTGGGAAAGTGTTTGATATATCATTAATTATAGTAATCATAATCAGTGTTTTACTAGTAGCTCTTGAAACAGTTGGTTGGATAAACCAGCAATACTTCGAAATACTTAATGTAGCTGAATGGACAATTACTATATTATTTACTGTTGAATATATATTAAGAGTTATATCTATTCACCACCCTAGAAAATATATTTTTAGCTTTTATGGTATTATAGATTTATTGGCTACTATTCCTAAATATGTATCATTATTTATAGTTGGAGCTCAACTTGAAACAATGATGGCTGTTAGAGCACTTAGAATTCTTAGAATTTTCCGTGTTCTTCACATATCTAGATATATTGGTGAGTCTAACTTTCTTGTTAGGTCACTGTTAGTAAGTAGAGCAAAAATTGTAATCTTTTTATTGTTTGTTCTTATTATGTGTATTTTATTCGGAACTCTGATGTATTTAATTGAAGGTCCTGAAGCTGGTTTTAATAATATTCCAGAGAGTATCTATTGGTGTATAAGCACAATATCAACTGTTGGGTATGGTGATATTGTTCCATTAACAGGTTTGGGCAAGTTTCTTGCCTCAATGCTCATGATTCTTGGTTATGGAATTATTGCTGTTCCAACTGGAATAATTTCTGCTGAAATGGCTCAAAGAAGAAAAAAAGTTGATGTTAACACAAGGGTATGTGCTGAATGTTTAAATGATAAACATAAAGACAATGCTATTTATTGTCACCAATGTGGTTCTAACCTTGATGAAGACAAATAAAAACTTAATATACATAGCTGGGCCAACTGGAGTTGGAAAAACAGTGTTTAGTTTAGAACTTGCAAAAAAGCTTAAAACTGAAATTATTTCTTGTGACTCTAGACAGTTTTATAAAGAACTAGTGATAGGCACATGCCCTCCTACAAAACATCAATTGAAAGAAATAAAACATCATTTTATTCACAATAAGAGTATTCATGATAAATATAATGTCGGATTATATGAAAAAGATGCAATACATAAAATTAATAATCTATTTGAGAAAAAAGAATATTTAATATTAGTTGGAGGCTCAGGACTGTACGCTGATTCCGTAATATATGGGATAGATGAGTTTCCAGAGATTCCTGAGAAAATTAGAGATGAAATTACAATGGAATATAAAGATAAAGGGGTCTCATATATACAAGAGGAATTAAAAAAGTTAGACAGAGAGTATTATGAAATTGTGGACAAAAAAAATCATAGCAGAATAATCAGAGCTTTAGAAATCGTAAAATATACTGGTAGGAAATTTTCTTCACTTAGAAAACATACAAAGAAAAAAAGAGAGTTTAAAACAAAAGTTATTTTATTAGAATGCCCTCGGGAAGTACTTTATGATAAAATTAATAGAAGAGTTGATATGATGATTAGTAATGGACTAGAAGAAGAGGCCTTCAAATTAAAGAAATATTCTAATTTAAATACATTAAATACAGTTGGTTACAAAGAGTTTTTTGATTATTTTAAAAATAAATTATCTTACGATGAAGCAATTGATAAGATAAAACAAAACACAAGGAATTACGCAAAAAGACAAATGACTTGGCTTAAAAAATATAAAAATTCAAAAAAAATAAACATTGAAAAAAAATTTGAAATAAATTTAAATAAAATAATTTGAAGTAATGAAAAAATTAATAATACCAATCTTAGTATTTACATCTGGACTTAATCTATTCTCTCAAAGAAATATTGAAAATCAAATATTTGATATTGGAATTGAGAGTATTGAGAGTTTTAGAGAATTCTTATCAATTAAAAATGATGCTAATTATAAGAATGAAATGAAACCTCTAATTGAATGGGGGATAAATAATTTTCAAAAATATGGATTCGAAGTTGAAAGACTTGAGACTCCCGAATTACCTCTTCTTTTGGCTTCAAAAGTAATTTCTGAAGATCTAAATACCCTTTTAATATACCTACAGTTTGATGGACAACCTGTTGACAATTCCAAGTGGGATCAAGAAGATCCTTATAAAGCTGTCCTTAAAGAAAGAATTAATAATGAATATAAAATAACTGATTGGAGTAGATTGGATAATATAACATTGGATGATTTAAAAAAGGAGGATTTAAGAATTTTTGCTAGATCTGCGTCAGATGCCAAAGGTCCTGTAATGATGATTATTAACGCCCTAGAGATAATGAAAAGAAATAACATTGAATTAGAATATAATTTAAAAGTTATTATGGATTTTGAAGAGGAGATTAGTTCCCCTAACCTTGCAGATGCAGTTAAAAAATATTCTTCAAAATTGAAAAGTGATGCTTTACTAATATTTGATGGCCCAAAACATCCATCTAATCTTCCCACATTAACATTTGGAGCTAGAGGAATTTCAGATATTACATTAATTACTTATGGACCGATTGTTCCTCAACATAGCGGTCATTTTGGAAACTACGCCCCAAATCCTGTTTTTAGAATGTCTGAAATATTATCTTCTATGAAAGATCCTAATGGAAGAGTTGTAATACCAGGTTTTTATGATGGTATTGAACTTGATGAAAAAACATTAAAAATTTTAGCCGAAGTGCCTGATGATGAGGGAAAGATGATGAATGACATGCAATTTAAAAAGCCAGATAATGTCGGAAAAAATTATCAAGAATCAATTCAGTATCCATCTATAAATGTACGAGGTATTGAGTCTGGATGGGTTAGAGAAGAAGTAAGAACAATTGTTCCATCTGAATGTATAGCAGAAATTGATGTAAGACTTGTATTAGAGTCTGATCCGATAAGACTTCATAATCTTATTAAAAGTCATATTGAAGAACTCGGATATTATGTTATAGATAGAAGGCCAACAAAAGATGAAAGGCTTAAACATAATAAGATTGTAACATTTGTTTCTAGCTTTGATTATGATGCGTTCAGAACTGATATTGAGTCTGAAATTGGAAAATGGCTTATTAAATCGTTGAAAAAAACATTTGGAATTGAACCTGTTAAAAAAAGGACAAGTGGTGGATCAGTACCTATTTCTCCATTTGTAAATACATTAGGAATTCCGGCAGTAACAGTACCAACAGTTAATCAAGATAATAATCAACACAGTCCTAATGAAAATATTAAAATTGAAAATTATGTAACTGGAATAGAGACCTATTTGGGTATATTAACTGATAAGTTTTAATGAGTTTATTACAGTATTCTCAATTTGATCAAGTGAATTTATAGCCTTTGAACTATCAAAATTATTACCGGTAATTTTATTGTAAAGTTCTATGTATCTATTTGAAACATCCAATACAACATCATCAGAAATTTCAGGTAACCTTTGACCTTCCTCCCCCTGAAAATCATTTTGAATTAACCACTGACGAAAAAATTCTTTAGATAGTTGTTTGGGAGTTTCTCCCCTACTCATAAAATCTTCATATGTGTCCTCATAAAAATATCTAGAGGAATCAGGGGTATGAATCTCATCGATTAAGCAAAGATTATCTTTGTAATCATATCCAAATTCATACTTTGTATCCACTAGAATTAATCCTCTTTTTTTTGCTATTTCTGTACCTCTCTTAAATAGTTTATAAGTTATATCCTCTATTTCTTCGTATTTATCTAATGTTAAAATTCCTTTTTTTATTATTTCTGATTTAGATATATCTTCATCGTGACCAAAATCAGCTTTTGTGCTTGGAGTAATTATAGGATTATCAAATTTTTGATTTGATACTAAACCATTTGATAAATTAACTCCACAAATGCTTCTCTTACCAGAACTATACAATCTGTCAGAATGTCCACTTAAGTAGCCTCTAATGACCATTTCTACTTTTACAGGTTTAAGTTTCCTGCCAATTGAAACATTTGGATCGGGAGATGATATAAGCCAATTTTGAATTATATTTTCAGTGGACTTTAGCATGTCAACTGAAATCTGATTTAACACTTGACCTTTAAATGGGATTGGTTTAGGCATAACAATGTCAAATGCAGAAATTCTATCAGATGCAATAACAACTAATATATCGTTTTCTAGAGTGTAAACATCTCTTACTTTACCTTCATATTTAGATATTTGACCAGGAAGATTAAAATCTGTTTTAAAAATTGTATTCAAAACCTATTTATTTTTCAATTTTATTATAAGCATCTATAACTTTTTTAACTATGGGGTGCCTAATAACATCTCTATCATCAAGATAGATAATATCAATACCTTTCTTTCTTGAAAGTATTTTAATTGCATCTTTTAATCCAGAGTTTACTTTTCTTGGAAGATCAATTTGACCAGGATCTCCAGTAACCATAAATTTAGCATTCATACCCATTCTAGTTAAAAACATTTTCATCTGAGCATTAGTTGTATTCTGTGCTTCATCTAAAATTACAAATGCATTATCCAATGTTCTACCCCTCATAAATGCTAAAGGGGCAATCTCAATTGTACTGTCTTCAAGAAATTTCTGTAGCTTATTAGCAGGAATCATATCTCTTAAAGCATCATATAAAGGCTGCATATATGGATCAAGCTTTTCTTTCAGATCTCCTGGAAGGTAGCCTAAGTTTTCACCAGCTTCAACCGCAGGTCTTGTTAATATGATTTTTTTAATTTCTTTCTCTTTTAGAGCCTTTACAGCCATTGCAACACCGGTGTAAGTTTTTCCGGTACCTGCAGGACCAATCGCAAATATTAAGTCATTATTTATAATTGATTTATGAAGTTTTTTTTGATTTGTAGTTTTAGCTAATATGGGTTTACCTGAAATGCCATGTAAAATTAGTGAAGGCTTATCACCATTAAATTTTATTTCTTTTACAACAATATCATTTATTACATCTGGATCTATATTATTGTAATCTGAATAATAATTTAATAAAGTCCTAAATTTATTATCAAATAATTTTAATTCACTTTTTTCACCAAGGGCTTTAATAGATTGTCCTCTTTGAACCAGCTTTAGTTTAGGAAAACTAGATTTTAAAGAATTTAAATTATCTCTTGAGAAAAAGTTTTGTGGATCAACATCAGTTAGTTCAAATTCTAGCTCACTCAATAGATTTAATTTAAAAATTTGTTATAGTAGATTATTTGATTCAAATTTACATAAAATTTATAAAGTTTATCTTAATTAATGTCTATCATAACTTTAACTACAGATTATGGAAATAAGGACTATTTTGTTAGTTCTTTAAAAGCAAAAATAGTCTCGGAAATTGATTCAGCAGAAATTATAGATATTTCACATAATATTAGCCCATTTAATTTAACTGAAGCTGGATATATTCTTGAAGGGGCCCACAAAAACTTTCCAAAAGGGACAATTCATATGATATGTGTAGATTCAGAGCTTACTCCTGAAAATAAACATATAGTAATTAAACATAAAGAATCATTTTTTATTGGTGCTGATAATGGAGTATTTTCTTTAATTTTTAAAGACATTATTCCAGAAAATATATTTGAAATTAATTTACATAATAGCTTTAATTATAAAATATCTTCAGATGATTTATTTATTAAGGTATTGGGGCATATTTTAAGATCTGGGCCTCTAAATGTTGTTGGCACAAAAATCAATAAGATTAAGGAGATTAAAAATTTAAGACCTGTTGTAAATCAAGAACAAAATCAAATTATAGGGAGTGTAATCTATATTGATAATTATGGTAATGTAATAACAAATATTACTGAAAAGCTATTTAAAGAAATTTCAAAAACTAGATCTTTTACAATAAATGCAAGAAACGTTAAGTTCACGCAAATTTTTAAAAACTACTCTGATGCAATTGATTTTACCCTAGATCAAAAAGATCGAGAAGAGGATGGCAAGAAAATGGCAATATTTAATAGTCTTGGCTACCTTCAATTAAGTATTTACAAAAGTAATCCTCAGACAGTTGGAAGCGCTAGCACCTTATTTGGATTATATTATAGAGATCCTGTAAGTATTTATTTTTAGTGTTTGTATCTGGTAGATAACTTTTATCAGTAATTATAAGATTTATGATATCAATTAAATATATTTGAAAAAAAACATATGAAGTTTATTGTTTCATCATCGATTTTGTATAAAGAACTCCAAATTCTAGGCGGAGTAATTAATTCTTCAAATACAATTCCCATACTCGATAATTTTTTGTTTGAACTAGAGAATAACAAACTTAAAATCAGTTCATCGGATCTTGAATCTACAATGACTTCAGAAATTGATATCGAGTCTCAATCTAAAGATAAAGTTGCAATCTCTGCCAAACTATTAACAGATATTCTAAAAACATTTTCAGATCAACCATTAACATTTATAAAAACTGAAAATAATACTATTGAGATTAGCGCTAGTAATGGAAAATATTCGCTTGCTTATCTGGAAGGGGGTGAGTTTCCAAAGCAAATTGAAATTTTAGATGCACATGAAACTATAATTAATGGGGTTGATCTGGGTAATGCGATAAATTCAACAATCTTTGCCTCTGGAACGGATGACCTTAGACCTGTTATGAGTGGAGTGTTCTTTCAATTTAATAGTGAGTCCTTAAGGTTTGTTGCAACTGATGCTCATAAACTAGTAAAGTTTGAAACATCTGAATATAATTCAAAAGAAGTATCTGAATTCATTATGCCTAAAAAACCTTTACAAATACTTAAGGGAATTTTACAGACAATTGATTCTGAAATTACTATTCAGCATAATGATTCAAATGCTAAATTTATTTTTGGAAAAAGCTCTATTACTTCAAGACTAATTGATGGAAAATTTCCTAATTATGAAGCAGTTATTCCAAAAGATAATCCTAACGTACTTACAATTGATAGAGAGCTTTTTTTAAACTCTGTTAGAAGAGTTAGTATTTTCTCTAATAAGACAACCAATCAAATTAGAATTAAACTTGCAGGATCTCTCTTAAATATTAGTGCTGAAGACTTTGACTTTAGTAACAGAGCAGATGAAAATCTAGAGTGTGAGTATTCAGGTGATGATATACAGATTGGATTCAACTCAAAATTTTTAATTGAAATGCTTAATAATCTAGATTCTGAAACCATCACACTTTCAATGTCTCATCCAAATAGGGCTGGTATTATAAGGCCAGTAAATGGGAAAGATTCTTCAAAAGAGTTAATAACTATGCTTGTGATGCCAGTGATGCTAAACGATTAGTCAACTGACTTTTCTATTCCTTTAGACGCTTTCTTATATACACCTTTTTCAAGTTTTTTTCTAATTGAAGAAAATGCATCAAGTGTTTCATTAATGTCATTAATATTATGAGAAGCAGTCGGAATTAATCTTAGCAGAATTAGTCCCTTTGGGATAACAGGATACACAACTATTGAACAAAAAATATGATAATTTTCTCTTAAGTCTTTAACTAAAGCCATTGCTTCTGGAATACTACCCTTTAGATACACTGGAGTAACACAACTTTGTGTTGAACCAATATCAAAACCTCTTTCCTTCAGACCAGATTGAAGTAAATTAACATTTTCCCAGAGTTTTTGTTTAAACTCAGGTCTAGTCTTAATTAACTCAAGTCTTTTAAGTGCTCCAACAACTAATTGCATCTGAAGAGATTTTGCAAACATTTGTGAACGCATATTATATTTCAAAAATTCAATTATTTCAGAGTCACCTGCAATAAAAGCACCAGTTGAGGCTAGTGATTTTGCAAAAGTTGCGAAGTAAACATCAATTTGATCTTGAACACCCTGTTCCTCCCCAGCTCCTGCACCAGTTTTTCCTAATGTACCAAAACCATGAGCATCATCCACAAGAAGTCTAAATTTAAATTTATCCTTCAATGCAACTATCTCCTTTAGTTTTCCTTGCTCTCCCCTCATTCCAAAAACTCCCTCAGAAATTACAAGTACTCCTCCACCTGTTTGCTCCGCAAGCTTAGTAGCTCTTACAAGATTTTTTTCTAAACTATTAATATCATTATGTTGATATGTAAAACGCTTACCAAGATGAAGTCTAACTCCATCAATGATACATGCATGTGAATCGATATCATAGACAATAATATCATTTTTAGTTACCAGAGTATCTATAGTTGAAAGGATTCCCTGATATCCGAAATTAAGAAGGTATGCAGAGTCTTTTGAAACAAATTTAGCAAGTTCAGATTCTAATTTTTCATGAAGATTAGTATGACCAGACATCATTCTTGCTCCCATAGGATAAGCACTACCATACTGCTCAGCAGCTTTAGCATCAACTTCTCTTACTTCTGTATTATTTGCTAACCCTAAATAATCATTCACACTCCATGTGATAACTTCCTTACCATTAAACATCATTCTATTTGAAATTGGACCTTCTAGTTTAGGAAAAACAAAATAGCCCTCGGCAATAGATGCCCATTTACCTAAAGGACCTTTATTTTTATATATTTTGTCAAATAAATCTTGCATATAAATTATATATAATTAATTGAATTTTTTTTGGGTTGATAAAAACTAGAATCATAGAAACCTTGATTGTTCATCCATTCATCAGAATATATTTTACTTAAATACCTTGAACCATGATCAGGAAAAACAATTACAACACAACTTGAATCATCAAATTCATTTTCATCATTTAATATTTTTACAGCTTGAAAAGCTGCACCTGAAGTATATCCAACAAACAATCCTTCATTTAAAGTTATCTCTCTAGCCATATGAGCACTATCTGAATCAGTAACTTTTACAAACTTATCGATAATTTTAAAATCAGTTGCAGATGGTACAATGTTTTTACCTAGTCCCTCTATCCTGTATGAGTATATTTCATTTGGATCTATTTCACCCGTTTCATGATATTTTTTAAGAATTGAACCATAAGCATCAACACCAATAATTTTTATATCATTATTTTTTTCTTTTAAAAATCTACCTATTCCAGATATAGTACCTCCAGTTCCGCTGCAAGCAATTAAGTGAGTAATTTTTCCATTTATCTGATTCCAAATTTCTGGACCAGTTGTTTGATAGTGAGCTTCAATGTTCAAATCATTGAAATATTGATTAATATATACAGAATCTTTAATCTCTATATTCAATCTCTTTGCAACTTCATAATAAGACCTCGGATCATCAGATGATACATTTGAAGGACAAACATAAATTTCAGCGCCCAAACATTTCATCATATTAATTTTATCTTTAGATGCCTTAGAACTTACTGCCAAAATACATTTATACCCTTTGAGTAATGAAACTAAAGCTAAGCTAAAACCAGTATTACCAGATGTTGTTTCAATTATAGTACTACCCTTCATTAAAATACCTTTTTTTTCAGCTTGATTAAGTATATGAAGAGCAATTCTATCTTTATTAGAGTGACCTGGATTAAACCCTTCAAACTTTGTAAAATATGTTCCTTTAAAATTTTTTGTAACCTCATTTAGCCTTATTAAAGGAGTATTACCTATAAGCTCTAAGATGTTATTGTAAGGTTTATTATAAGTAGGCATTAGATTATGGAAATAATGCACAAATTTAATTAAAAATTACTAGTAATCACATGAAAAATCTCCAATTGGAGATCCATCTGGAGTTTTAGTCTTTTCAATTGGTACATATTGCAAAGGGTTAGCATAAAAACTTTTAATTTTTGTAATTAAAAAATCATTATACTCAGATCTATTTTTCATTAAATAATTCATCAGAATATTAATTCTTGAATATATTTTAGATTTAGAAATATCATTACTCTGCTTATTATTATAAGCCATAAATAAATGATCTAAAAATAAAGATTGGGTGTTTTTGTTAATTGAATCTTCATATTCACTCATTTTGATTTTCTTAAAAATAGAATTTTGAATTTCACTAAGGTAGTCTTCAAGAGATAAAATATTATTTCCAAACATATTCTGGTGATGAACCCTATTAATTCTTTCTGGATTTAACATGTAAGTAAAAACATGATTAATAATTGCACTTGATGCATTTATATAATCAAATCCAACACCTGTATTTGAGACAAAGTTTTCTCTAGTCCTTGGATTTCTAAAAGACCTAGGACCTAGAATTTCAATTAAGTTTTGAGGAATGGTTAGATTTGTTGGATGAATTACTTTTAAAAGGGTATTTAATGATTTAATCTGTAAATCTTTATCAGCAAATCTTACTTTATCACTTCTGTTATTTTTAACATAGTAAAGATAATCTATACCTCCAATAGCCTTTGCTGCTGCTTCAATTTGATATCTATGCAGCATGAATATTGGAACCATTATATCTTCAATTCTATCGTAGGGCTCGCCATTTCTTAAGTTATCTAAGTCAAGGTTACTAAGGGCTTGTTTTCTAATTTTTAATAACTTATCCAGTTCTTTGTATGCAAGACTACCATTATCCCATAAATGAGAGTATGGATTTGCACTACTGATAGGTCTTGAATCAGAGTCACTTAAGTAGTATAAACCATTCTCAACAGCATCATTTAAAATTTTATTAAGCTCTTGGTCTTCATTTACTGAGTCCGAAAAATCAGAATAAGCATATTGAACACTTACTTTATCCCAATCTCCAATATCTTTTGCGTATGCATTATCAATATTTATCTGATTATCTACATATGAAATTTTTGGATGTGGATAATCCATTACCGAAACCCTATCATTAGCACTAGAAATAAAATTATGACCAAAACCAAGAGTATGTCCAATCTCATGCGCAGATAATTGTCTAATCCTATCTAAAGAAGTTTCTTTTATTAATTTTTTATTTTCTTCTGTATAAGGATTGTCTATTAGCCCACTAAGGATCATATAATCTTGTCTAACCCTTAAGCTTCCCAAACTTACTTGACCTTTAATAATTTCTCCTGTTCTAGGATCAACAATACTAGTTCCATAACTCCACCCTCTAGTTGATCTGTGGATCCACTGAATTAGATTATATCTTACATCCATTGGATCAGCATCTTCAGGTAAAACCTCAATTCTAAAAGCATC